>JBDHKG010000062.1:0-33830 GCA_039586495.1 Gemmatimonadota bacterium
AGAGCAGGGCGGCGACGGTCAGACTGCGTCGCAGCGTGCATCGGTTCATCAGCGGGGCTCCGGGGTCGCGTCGGGTTCGGAAGCCTGCTCGGGGCTCACTCGCCCCGCCTGGCGGATCTCGACAAGCCGCGCGATGACGGCTGGGAATCGATCGGGATAGACCTGAATCGCATGTCCCGGCCTCAGTGCCGGCGCCACTCGCTCCAGCGGGCGCGGGCTGCGCTGGCGCGTGAGCACCTCCACCATCGCGCGGTCGACCGCGGCCACGATGGCGCTGTCGCCGGCGAGCAGCTCGTCGCGCCGGAAACCGGCCATGGCGCTTGTCACAGCCAGCTCACGGCGAGCCTCGTCCCGGAGACTATCCGCCTGCGCTTCCGCCACGGTGTAGCCCTGGTCGCGAGCCGCCTTCACGAGATACTCGTTCCGCAACAGCTCGCGGAGAAGCTCGATGACACGGGCGGAATCAGAGCCGGCAAACGTGCTTCGGCTGTTAGGAGAGCCCCTGATGACGAAGTCCGCGTATTCGCCGACGGTCAGCGCGCCTCCTCTGTACGTGGCCATCTCCGCGGCCCGCTCGGCCGGGCTCAGTCGTTCCAGCTTGGGTGACAGTGCGAGTTGCTTCGCCAGAGAGACGACCCCAGGTGTGAATCGCTCATTCGCGGCGTCGCGAAGCGAGTCGATGTACGCTTGCTCCAGTTCCGGCACGCGCCGGTCCGTGAGCTCCTGGGCATACGTCTCAACGACGGTGTCGAAGTCGGGGGATTCCCGGTCGGTGACCCTGAAAACGTGATACCCGAAACTCGACCTGACGACGTCGCTGGTTTCGCCCGGCTGCATCTCGAACACGACCTGCTCGACTTCGGGCACCACGCGGCCGCGCTCAATCCAATCCAGTCGTCCGCCACGGGACGCGCTGGAGGGGTCATCGGAATAGGTCCTGGCCAGCTCATCGAAATCCTCGCCGGCCAAGGCCCGCTCGCGCAGGTTCTCGGCGAAGTTGAACAGGCTGTCCGCCTGCGCGGCGCTGGCCGAAGCCGGGACCTGAACGAGGATGTGCTGCAGCTCGACCCGGGCATAGGGCTGCTCTCGTTCGTAGGACTCGCGGAGGCCCGAGTCGGTGAGTCCAGCTCGCTCCATGATTGCGTCTTGGTGAAGCTCCCACACGAGATTCTGGTCCATGGCGAGCCCGATGAGCGGCCTGAAATTCACGTTGGCAAAGGTGTCCGGGCTCGCGAACTCGCTCGCGAGCAAGGTGTAGCCGATCCAAAGGTCGGTCAGCGGGTCGACCACGAGTGGCACGGCAGGCGCGACCTGCTCGGACGCGTTGGCGAGCAGCTCGGCGGCGTGATCGATGGTGAGCGTGAACCCGTCCACGCTTGCCACGACGTCCTCGTGCCCTTCCATGCCTTCCCGTACCGCCCCGCAACCCGCGAGCGTCACGGTGAGCAGCAAGATGAATGCTGGCGATCCGTGTCTCTTCATTGTCAACCTGTGGTTACGAGTTCGTGCTGTTCCTCGAGTATCCGTTGCAGTGCTTCGACGACAATCGGCGTAACGTCTCGCGAGCCCGACACGCGGAAGACGAGCGAAAGTGGCTGAAGCCGGCGCACCTCAACCTCGACCTCAAGTCCTGCCATCGCATCTCGTAGCGCGGTGAGTCGCGGGACAACGCCGCGTCGGAAATTTACGCGCGCCGTGCCCGGCATGGCGAGTACGCGCTCAACGCCCAGGCGGCTGCCCAGAATTCGGATCCTGGAGCCGGCGATCAGCCGCTGGGCCTCCGCCGGGAGACGGCCGAAGCGGTCCTGGAGTTCGGAGGTCAGACGCTCCAGCTCATCCAGATCGCTAACCTTCGACAGCCTGCGATACAGCTCCAGCTTCTGTGTCTCGTCCGGGATGAAGCTGTCCGGAATATAGGTCCCTCCCGAGATCGAGACTTCTGGCACCTGCGGACGTATCGGAGGGCTGTCCGCGCCGCTCTTCAGCGCGGCCACCGTGTGTTCCAGCAGGCGTAGATAGGTGTCGAATCCAACGGCGTGCACAAAGCCGGATTGCTCTGTGCCCAACAGATTGCCAGCGCCTCGCAGCTCGAGGTCCTTGAGAGCGAGTCGGTATCCCGCGCCGAGGTCGGTGTGGATCTCGAGCAACTGCAATCGGCGCTGCGTTGCGGGCGGCAGGTTCGGCGGCACGACGAGGTAGCAGTAGGCGCGCTGGTGCGAGCGTCCGACGCGGCCACGCAACTGATACAGCTGGGCCAGGCCGAAGTAATCAGCTCTGTGGATGATCATCGTGTTGGCGTTCGGGACGTCGAGACCGTTCTCGATGATGGCTGTCGCGACGAGGGCGTGAGTCTCCCCGCGCACGAACTCGGTCATCACCTTCTCGAGCCGGCGCTCCGGCATCTGGCCATGAGCGATCTCGACTTGCAGATCAGGCACCAGGCGCCGGACCCTGGCGGCCACCTCTTGGATCGACTCGACGCGGTTGTGGACGAAGAAGACCTGGCCTCCACGGTCCACCTCCAGCCGGATGGCGTCCTCGATGGTCTCTTCGTCCCAGGTCATCACGTGGGTGATGATCGGCTGGCGGTTGCGGGGCGGCGTCCGGATCACCGCGAGATCGCGCAGCCCGCTGAGCGAGAGATGAAGGGTTCGCGGGATCGGCGTGGCCGTCATGGTGAGGACGTCGACGCTCCGCTTGAGCGTCTTGAGGCGTTCCTTGTGGGCGACGCCGAACTGCTGTTCCTCATCGATCACCAGCAGACCCAGGTCCTTGAAGCGCACGTCAGGCGACAGAAGGCGGTGCGTGCCGATCACGATGTCGACGGCACCCTCCACCAGCCTGCTCACCTCCTGCTGTTGCTCCCTGGCGGTTCGGAAGCGGGAGAGGGCCTCGATCACGACTGGGTACTCAGCGAGACGGGCGCGGAACGTCTGGAGGTGCTGCTCGACGAGCACCGTGGTGGGCGCGAGAACCGCCACTTGCTTGCCGTCCTGCACGGCCTTGAAGGCGGCACGGATGGCGATCTCCGTCTTGCCGTAACCGACATCCCCGCAGATCAGGAGGTCCATGGGCTCAGGTTTCTCCATGGCGCGTTTGACGTCCTCCGCCGCGCGCTCCTGATCGGGCGTGTCCTCGTAGATGAAGGCGGATTCCAGCTCGCGTTGCCAGCGGGTATCGGGGCTGAAAGCGTGAGCCCTGGTGATGCGGCGGGCGGCGTAGAGCTCGAGCAGCTCGGCGGCCATCGTCTTGATCGCGTCCTGCGTGCGTTTCTTGAGGCGCTGCCAGTTCCTGCTGCCCAAACGGTGGAGCCGCGGTGCGGGCCGCTGATCGCCGTCGCCGTCGACCTCCGACATCCAGCGCTCCACCAGGTCGGCGCGGTAGTGAGGGACGCGCAAGATGTCGCCGCCGCCATACTCGATGACCAGCGTCTCCAGCTCCTCGCCAGTAATCCTGATGCGCTCCAAGCCACGATAGCGCCCGATCCCGTGATCCAGGTGCACGACGTAGTCGCCGGGTGAGAGTGCGGACAGCGTCTCCAGCGCGCCCCGGCTGACGCTGCGCGGACGCCGCTGCGGACGGCGCGCGCGCCGGAAGATCTCGTGGTCGGTGAACAGCCAGAGCGGTGGCTGGGCGCGGTCGGTGATGAACCCGCCGGCCAGCGGGCCCAGCCCGAGCGTGATCTTGCGGAGGATAGCGGTACCGGCCGCGTCCTCGAGGATCTCTTCGAGGCGTTCCAGCTGACCTTCGTTGTCGCAAAGGATGAGCACGCGAGCGCCGGCACCGACGGCCTCGTGAACGGCGGCTACGAGCCGCTCGATGCGCCGGTCGACGATAGGGATCGGTCGAATCTGAAAGTCGTAGTCGGCATCGCCAGCCTCCTCGACGACGCGGAGTCTCCCGAAGCGACTCAGGTGGATACCGACGGACTCGGGCGGATGCTGGTGGCGGTCCGGCGTCTCACTGCGCCGGCACAGCTCCTCCCAGCTGCGCTGGCGCTCCCGCTCTGCTGCGGCTGCGTCGGCCTCAAGAACCAGCGTTGACTCAGGCAGGAGCTGCAAAAGGCTCCCCAATGCACCGGTAGGGCAGCCGCTGGCAACGGGCTCGGCCGACTCGTCGCGAGCGGGAAAGCTGACCGGAAGCAGGCGAACCGCTTCCAGCTGGGCGATGGAACGCTGGTCCAGCACGTCGAACGACCGGATCGATTCGATACGGTCCGCCCAGAATTCGAGTCGCACCGGATCCAGTGTCGTGACCGGGTAGATGTCGATGATGCCCCCGCGCACCGAGTATTCGCCGACGGCTTCCACCATGGGGACTTTCTGATACCCTGCGTTCTCCAGAGCAGTCACGAGGGCGTCCCGTTCGATCTCTTGATCGGGGGCAAGGTGGATCTCCAGGTTGACCCAGCTGGCGGGCACAGGGAAGCGTTCGCTCAGCGCCCTCCCAGTGGTCACCACGATTCGCGCGCGCCCGGAGAGCAGGCCCTGCAGCGCGTCAACACGCCGGGCCGAGATCTCGACGTGCGGGTCTTCGAGCTCGGGGTGCACCGACTCCCGCTGAGGGAAGACGCGGGCTCGGCCGGGCAGCAGAGCCTCTAGGTCTGCCTCGACCTCTTCGGCTTTAGCCGCGGTGGGAGCGACAAACAGCAGTTGTCGTGCGGCAGCAGCCTGGACCAACCCGGCAGCGAGGACCACGGGTGCGGACCCAGCGAGTCCGGCGAGGGTCCGTTCCTCGCCCGGCCCCGGCAACCGATCCATCAACCGCCTGAATTCCGCTGTACTGCGGAGACTCTCTATGATCACCGTCGCTTCGTTTCCTGCCGCCGTCGGCCTGCGGCGGCCAGTGATGCCTCCCCAATAGACAGGACGAGGAGGAGCACAACAAGGGGCCTCCACGCCGGTCGCCCCCGTCGCACCCTGAAGATGCCCTCCTGCCAGTCTGCCAGACTCGTTCCCCGGTGCCAGGACCAGCGCGCGGCCGGGAAGACACGCTCCAGCTCGCTTGGGCGCCCGGCCGCGAGGTCCGACTCGCTGAGGGGCGCGTTTACCGAGAAGGCCATGATCGTCCGTTCACCGTCGAGAACGGCATAATTGCCGGCCTGCGCGGTTCGGAGCCAAGCACCGCCCTCCACCGGGGTCCTGGACCCATCGGGCTGCTGCACCAGACGGGCCCGGGGCGGCAGCCGTACCGGAGAGAACCCTGCGAACTCGGTCGCCCCGATCCCGCCCTGCCGTGCCCACTCGCCGACCAGAGCATCCAGGAAGGGCACCATTACAGCGCTCACCGGGAGTTCCGAGGCTTCCGGAGTAAGTGGAGACGCAAGTAGCAGGTACGCCGCACCCTCCGCAGTGGTTCCCCGCACCAGCCAAGGCTCGCCGCCGCTCAGCTGAAGTAGCACCGTGTGTTCGGCGAAGCCGCTGGTGATCAGGCGGTAGGACTGGCGGAACTCAAGGTCGGCGAGACCTGCGACTGCCGTCACTTCCGCCAGGCGCGCAGCTCCTGGTCGTCCTTCGGACACGTAGCTCCAGGGTATTCGGGCCTGGGCCAGTCGAGAATTCAAGCGCGGAAGGTCGAGAGGGCTGGCGGGCGGGATGACGATGACGGACCGGCCGGCCGCTAGCCCATCTTCGAGGCGCACCCCGCCGTCGGCTAGCCAGACCTGGGCGGCGGCCGGCTTCACCTGCCTGACCCGGCCGCCGCGTTCCAGAGCGGCGAGGGCGTGGTCTAGGAAGCTGGTCGGGTCGCCTAGCCTGGCGACGCGGGGTGTGGGCCGAACGGGCCATGTGAAGTAACGCCGGTCGTCTGCCGTGAGGCCGTGTCGGTCGATCTCCATGTAGCCCTGGACCCAGCCGCTGTCCTGGGGTGGCAGGGTGAGGAGTGCCGAGGCACGGAAGGCCGCTTCCGCCATGGCGATCGCGTCGTCGCCCTTCACGAGCCTGACCAGGCGCGACCCGGCAGGCATCTCGGACCCAAACCAGTGCAGTGGCACGGAGACCCGTGTCTGCAGGCCGGCGGTCAGCGGCGTGACCTCCGGTTCCGCCTCCCCAACAGCTCCGTTGCTCGAGGGCGCTAGGTCGGGGACGTAGACCGCCACCGAGATGCTCCGGCCGGCCTCAGCCGGCTCATCAGTCGAGCTGATCGCGCCTGCGGTCAGCGAGACGCGTTGTAAGTCGGTAAAGACATGGATCTCTCGGGCTCGCTCGGTCTCAGACCCGAGCCAGGCGGCGGCTTGACGGATCGCGCCTTGCAGATCGGCCAGCGCAGCGGCGGCACGAAGGTTCATCAGGTACTCGCGTACGGCAGCAGCCCCGTGCGCGATCGCTGCCTCACCCGGCCGCACCGCGCTGAACAGCGCGATGCGATCGTCGGCGGCGGCGAAGTCGAGGGTGGCCCGGGCTCTCTCCGCATAGAGGTCGAGCAGCCGCCGGTCGCCGACTAGTCGGCTCGCGCTCTGGGATTCGTCGATGACGATCGCCAGGGCGGTGGGTCGGTGATCGGCCGGACCGCCGTGTCCTAGCAGCGGTCCCATGGCCGCAAAGGCCAGGAGGAGAACGATGAGAAGTCGTGCGGCGAGCAGCAGCAGGTAGCGCAGGCGCAGACGCTGCGCGTGTCGTTGCTCTGCCTGGCGCAGGTAGCGAACAGCAGGGAAGGTGGTGCGCCGCGCTTCGCGCCGGCGCATCAGGTGCAGCGCGATCGGAATCGCTACAGCCAACGCCGCCAGGCCGAGCACTGGGTGGAGGAAGCTCATCATGCCAGGCGCGAGCGCTTGTGCAGGTACTCGCCCAGCGCGAGCCCCAGCGGCTGATCGGTGGCGATGGTGTAGTAGTCGATGCTCTGGGAGCCGCAGAACCGACGCCACTGTTCGAGCGCGCGCGCTACGGCTCTGCGGTATTCGGCTCGGAGATCCGCTGAGCGAGCCGTGACCTCGTCGCCGGTTTCGGGATCAACGAAAACCGCGTCGCCGCTGCCTAGTAGCTCCAGCTCGCCGGGGTCGAGGGTGTGGAACACCAACAGCTCGTGGCCCTGGTGGCGAAGCCGTTTGAGTGCTCGGCACGCCCGTGCCTCGTCAACGAGCAGGTCGGAGATCAGAACGACCAGTCCCCGAGGTGGCGCTCCCCGGGCGACCTCTTCCAGCGCTTGCTCGGCCGCGCTGAGTTGTCCCGGTCCCTGAGCCGCAAGCTGTCGCACGATCTCCGCCCAGTGCGCAATAGTGCCACGCGGTGGTAGCCGGTTCATCACGCGCTCCGCGAAGCAGATCAGCGACGTCAGGTCGCCTTGCTGGATGAGGAGCAGGGTTAAGCTAGCGGCCAATCGCTTGCCGTACTCCAGCTTGGTTAGCAGGCCGGCCGCGCGGCTGCGCCAGTCCATCGAGCGGCTGACGTCCAGACAGATATGGGCCGTCAGGTTTGTTTCCTCCTCGTATTGCTTCAGGAAGAAGCGGTCCGAGCGACCGTACATCTTCCAGTCGACGAAGCGGAGGTCGTCCCCAGGGCGATAGGCGCGGTGCTCCGCGAACTCGGCAGAGAACCCCCGGCTGGGCGAACTATGCAAGCCCGTGACAAAGCCTTCCACCACGGCCCGCGCGATGAGCTCCAGGCCGCCCAGCGCGTCAAGCTCGGCGGGATCGACGAGGTCGGGCCTGTCAATGCGCTTGCTGTTCATCGAACCCTAGGGTTAGTCTCGCTACCTAGGCAGAAAGTTGCTCAACGGTCTTTGCAGGATCCTCGTTCGATAATCCCAACATAACCGCGCTGCACGTTGAGAGGCCATTTGGCGGTGGCGGAGCTGTGTCGGGGCGGGCGTTGCCCGGCGGGTGCCGTACCGGGTATGATCGGAGGAGGTCGTGGGGAAGCGTGTGAGGCGAGGAAAGGGCTTCAGAGTGAGCGCAAGGAGAGGACGTTTCGTCGCGCTGCTGACGGCAGCGCTCTGGCTGGGTTGCCGGGCCGCGCCGGGGTCGCCGGAACGCAACTACGATATCACCCCCGGCGATATGCGGGCCCGTATCTTCTTCCTCGCGTCTGATGGGCTGCGGGGGCGCGACACGCCGAGCCAGGGGCTTGAGATCACTGCCAGCTACATCCAGTCAGAGTTCCGCCGCATCCGTCTGGAGCCAGCCCCTGGCGGCTACACGCAGCGCTACCGACTGGTGATGGGCCAGATGGGAGCGGGCTGGTCGCTCATCCTGCAACGCGGAGCTCGGCGGGCGGTCCTGCGCCACCGTAGCGACTTCTGGGGCCTGCCCTGGGCGGCGGGCACTGTGGAGGGAAGGCTGCGTTTCGCGGGCAGCGCGCCGCCTGGCCAAATGGTCGATAGCGGTGAACCGGCGGTCTGGGTGGCCTACCTGCGGCCCGGCGTGATGCCGCGGCAGTGGCTCAGCGCGGCGGCTGCAGCTGGCGCGGTGGGTCTCATCCTGGTCGCGCCGGCGGAGCTGGAGCCGCATCTGCGTGAGTGGCGCTGGGACGCCGAGGTGGTCTACGAGATGGGCGACGTTGAAGCGAGCCTGCTTGGTGCTCTGGTGTCTGAGGATGCGATGGTCGCGGCCCTTGAGCGACTGGGGTTGGAGGCCCAGCCAGCGGGCGGTCTGGCGCTGCACGGCGAGATCGATGCACGGGCCCAGGTCTCCGCTGATCTCCAGGTCGAAGTCCTCTCCGCGCCCAACGTGCTGGGGATCCTCCCCGGTCGAGACGAGGAGCTGCGCGAGGAGTACGTGCTACTGAGTGCTCACATGGACGGTCTCGGTGTTGGCATGCCGGTGGACGGGGACTCGATCTACAACGGGGCCGATGACAACGCCTCGGGCACTGCGGCGATCCTCGAGATGGCCGAGGCCGCGGCGGCGCTGGACAGGCGGCCGCGACGGTCGCTCGCGTTTCTGGCGGTGAGCGGCGAGGAGAAAGGGCTCCTCGGGTCCACGGCGTTTGTCACTCGACCTCCGATCCCGCTCGACCGAATCATTGCGAACATCAACATCGATATGATCGGCCGTGACTCTGAGGATACAATCGCCGTCCTCGGGAGGCCGTACTCGACGCTGGGGACTATGGTCGACAGCATAGCGGCCGCTCACCCCGAGCTGGGCATGACGGTGGTTGGTGATCTGTGGCCGGCCGACGGCTTCTTCTTCCGCTCGGACCAGTTCAGCTTCGCTCGCAAGGGCATCCCAGCGCTGTTCTTCTTCAACGGTGTGCACGAGGACTACCACCGCCCTTCCGACGAGGCTGGGAATATCAAGTTCCGCAAAGCGGCGCGCATTACTCGACTCGTGTTCGAGCTGGCGCTCGCGATAGCAAACGCCGACGAACCGCCCGCTTGGGATCCGCAGGCGCGGGCCAGGATTGTTGGTGGTGACCGATGATACGTTTCGGACCAGCCGGTTGGAGCTATCCCGATTGGCAGGGCGTGGTCTATCCGGATCGCCCGCCCAAGGGCTTCGATCCACTGGCGTACCTGGCGCGCTACTTCGACACGGTCGAGGTCAACTCCACATTCTATCGACCGGCACGCCCCGAGGTGACACGGCGATGGGTCCGTCGTGTGGCCGACAGGTCCGACTTCAAGTTCACGGCGAAGCTCTGGCAGCGCTTCACGCACCAGCGTGATGAGGCCCGGACGGCCGACGAGGTGGATAGGGTCAAAGCGGGGCTGGATCCGCTGGCGGAGCGCGACCGTCTGGGTGCGGTGTTGATCCAGTTCCCCTGGTCGTTCAGGGCGACCGCGGAGTCGCTGGAGTGGCTGGACGATGTCACAGCCGCCTTCTCGGACTATCCTTTGGTCGTGGAGGTCCGCCACGCCTCCTGGAACCGGCCGGAATTCTATCGCTGGTTGGGCGAACGCGGTTTGGGATTCGTCAACATCGACCAGCCGGTCTTTAGCCGCTCGCTCGCACCCACTGCGGAGGTGAGCGGCCGTGTCGGCTACGTGCGCCTTCACGGCCGCAACTACGACGACTGGTTCCGCGAGGGCGCAGGCCGCGATGCCCGCTACGACTACCTCTACGATCGCCAGGAGCTGGAACCCTGGGTCGCGCGGGTACGTGAGTTGGCGGAGGGTGGGTTAGTGGAAGACGTCTACGTCGTCACGAACAACCATTACCGGGGTCAGGCGGTGGCCAACGCCGTCATGTTGGCGGCGATGTTCCGTGGCCGGCCCCAGCGAGCGCCGGAGCCGGTCGTGGCGGCGTATCCCGACGCGCTGGCAGGGCTGGCTGAGGCCGACCAGGGCCCCCAAACGCGGCTGATCTGACCTGCGGCGGTGGCCCGCCGCAGGTCGTCACCTCAGTATCCGGAACCGCCCCCCCAGACGCTGATCGAGAGGGCGGTGACCAGACCGTCGCCGCCCGCCACACCCCAGCGGCCGATGGCGAAGTCGGTGTGGACCGGGCCAGTGTAAATTCCCAGGCCGCCGGTATAGGCGAGCTGGGAGAGGTCGGTCGCCAGACCCACGCGCAGCGGAAGGGCCCGGATCAACCGCAGCTCTCCGCCCACCGCGAACGTGCGCTCCCAGCTGGCGCGCAGGGTCCCCCCGATGAGCTCGGTATAGTCCGCTGATACGCTGAGGTTGGGGCTCAAGCGATACGCGGCGGCGAGACGCAGGCGCTTGGGCACGTCCGTTTCGTCGAGCGTGTCTATGATGCGCTGCCGTTCCTCGAGGGTGAGCTCGCCGAACGTGCGGGTGGTGTCGGTGAGGCTCGTACTGTCGAAATCGGCCGTTATGGTGTAGGAAGTGAGCTCGAAATCCTCTTCGTTCCAGGAGATGTTGGCGAACGCGTTCTGGAGCGAGATTCCGAGGGTCAGCAGGGAATCGTAGTCCATCGCCGCGCCGAGATCGACGGACCAAACGCGGCCAGCGTCGGCGTCCGTCGAGTTCATCACCTCGGCCTCCACGTCCAGAGCCAGCGGATCCGACGTGAGGAGGCTTCCTCTTTCATTCAGCTGCACGAAACCGTGGGCCACCCCGTACCTGACCGTCGCGCCGACGGAGAATTGCGTGTTCAGCCAGTCAAGCGCCGGGATGGTGAATGGCTGGGCGTAAGAGACGAAGGCGCTGCTCATCGCCCAGGCCTTGGCCTGCGACCCTTCCAGACTGAAGTCGCCGCCGGTACCGTCTTCACCGACGTTGCCGAAGAGCAGCAGCTCCAACGCATCGGGCGACACCTCCAGATTCCCGCCGCCAACTCCGCCTACGCCGAACGCGAATCGCCCGATGCTGGCCGCGACCGCGTGAGCTCCGACATCGAATCTGAGCTCGAACATCCGGTCGGGGTCGTCCCGGCGGATGTCCGCCAGCAGCTCCGACTTGGTCGCGTCGTCGATGTACTCGCCGTAGAGATCCGCGATCTGGCCATAGCTGAGCGAGTTGTTGTTCACGTAGGCACTTGCCCCTGGCAGCCCGATAGAAAAGCTCGGCCGATCCGGCAACCCCAGATTCGCGGGGTTCCAGAAAGGCGCCTCGTAACCACGCGCTCGCGCCATGTACGAGTTGGCGAGTGCGAAGCTGCGAGCACTCGGAGCCGGGGCCTGCGCGCCCGCTTCACCCGTTGCACAGGCCAGCAGCGCGCAAGCGATCGCTATAATCGGATGGCGTTTCATGGTCACTCTCCCGCTACTGGCCGACTCTGATCGTGCTGGTCACCTTGAGCTCGGCTTCCAACGCCTGGTCCGGCGTCAGCCGCGTCAGATTGGTGCGGCCGAAGTCCGTCCGCGTGCCCCACGCGACACCCCGGTAGCCGACGAACACGGAATCCGGATTCGGGAAAGCCGCGATGCGCTGGATCTCTTCAATTGTCAGCTCGCCTGTCTGTACCACGTCCGACGTGAACACGAGCGCGTCGAGGCGCACTTCGCGGTCCGCTGTGCCGGAGAACAGGTCTGCCTCCGACGCGGCGATCGACACCTCGAGTGTGCCATCCACCTCGACGTTGTGGACCAGCTTGAGCTCGTACGTCACACTCTGGACTCGCTCGGCCAGTTGCCGGCGGGTATCTGCGTCGACTTCGGCCACGAGGCGCTCGTCGAGCGTGTCATTCGCCACCACAACGGTGACGCCGGCCACGCGGATCTGGTCGAGGGACGCGGTTAGACGTGCGCTCAAGCTCGGATCGATCAGAACAGTCTGATCGTCCTGCGGCGAGAACACATGGGAGACGATCCGGAAGCCGTCGGTCAGCTGGATGTTGGCGACGTCCAGCGTCGTATCCCTCGCCTGGCCCGGCGGAAGTGTGGTCGACCCGCCGCTGATGAAGACGCTGTCGATCGTCGTCCCACTGCCAGGATCACGCAGCGCCAGGGCAACGAAGCCCGGAGGGTCCGCAGTCGGCCGCAGCGGGTCAAAGTTCATGTTGTTGACGATCTGCAGAGCCAGCTGGGCGCTGACACCATCAATCGAGACCAGCAGTGTGTCGGAGAAAGGCACGTACAATGAATCGGTGTAGTCGAATCCGGGGACAGGGATCGTCTGCCCGGCCGAGGCGGCGCAGATGGGGCACATCTCGCCGAGGATGAAATCCCTGCTGCCTTCCTCCCGCTCGACGGTGAAGAACAGCGGCGGGTCGTTGAGCGTGTCTGTGCCGATGATTCCGGGTAGGAAGTCGACGATTGACAGCGAATCAGAGCTGAACGGGGCCATCACCCCGATGTCCCATTCTGGCGCCTCGGGCAAGTCGCAGGCAGCCAGAATGGCCAGCCCGACGCCAGCCGCCGACAGCAACACGACGCGCAGGCGCGCTGCAGCCGGTCCAATGATCGCTAGCACCGGATGACCTCCATTGTGGTTGTCTGGGGAGAGGGCGACGCCGGAGCAGGCTATCGGCGGGTCAGGGAAGCTCACTCCCGCGGCGGACAAAGTCCGCCGCCGGCATAGCGTACCCCGCACGTGCCTTGAAGTTTCGGGCCGTTCTCCATCCTCCCCTGGCAGGAGCCAGCGGTCTATATTTAGCGTCTGCACTCAGCGTTTCGGCGCCTGCGGACAGCGGTGGCAGCGACTCTCGGTGGAGGTGAGGTGTGCGGGGTGGAGACAGCGCGGATCCGGAGTTACTGCAGCATTGGCCGCGCCGGGCGAGGGAACAGCAGAGCGGAGGGGAGACAAACCGGCGATGAGCTTCAGTATCTGCGTCATCCTTAGCACCTACAACCAACCCTATCACCTTGAGCGGTCGTTGTGGGGGTACGCGCGACAGTCATGGGAGGACTTCGAGCTGGTAGTGGCAGATGACGGCTCGGGCCCGGAGACACGCGAGCTCGTCGATCGGATGCGGCGAGAGTCGGGTCTCGATCTCAAGCACGTCTGGCACGAAGACCGTGGCTTCCGCAAGAACGAGATTCTGAACCGCGCGATACTAGCCACGCCTGCGGACTATCTCATCTTTTCGGACGGGGATTGCGTCCCGCGGGACGACTTCATCGAGGCGCACCTGCGGCACGCGATGCCAGGGTGCTTCCTGTCGGGAGGAACGCTGTGGCTTTCGCAGCAGCTCAGCGACCGGATCATGGTAGAGGATGTTCGGAGCGGCCGCGTCATGGACCCAAGCTGGCTGCTTCACCGAGGTTGGCGCCCGTGCCATCGCCGACTGCGACTGACATGTTCGCCACACCTCGCCAGCGTGCTTGATCGTCTCACGCCGACGGCTGCCACTTGGAACGGCCACAATGCGTCAACTTGGCGTCGGTATCTGATGGAGGTGAACGGATACGACATGGGCCTGGGTTACGGGAGCGAAGATCGCATGTTGGGTATTCGGCTCCAGAACTCGGGGCTTCGCGGTAGGAACGTCCGTTATCGCGCGCCGCTACTTCACCTGGCACACGAGCGCCCGTATCGTGACCGGACGGTCATCGAGCGGAATCGCCGGCTGCGAAAACGGCTCGCGCGCAGTGGCGATGTCCGGGCACGCGTCGGCATCGCCGAACTCGGATGACGCGCCGCGGTGTGCTAGCGCTGGTGTGACAGAGGTGACGGCGTAGGCGGCTGCTGACCAGCAACGGAAAGTGGGGGCTTTAGGCCATGTCTGGGGTGCCGAAAGCTGATTGGATCGTCGGGGTGGACATCGGCGGCACCAACCTAAACGTTGGCGTTATTCCCGTCGGAGGAGGGCCACCGATCGCGTTTCGCACACAGCCGACGCGGGCACAACGGGGCGCGAAGTTCGTTGTCGATCGCGTGGTGAAGATGATCAAGGACGCGATCCGAGAGGTCATGCAGGAGAACGGGTGCGGGCTCGAAGATTTCGCGGGCGTAGGCATTGGATCACCTGGGCCGCTCGATCGCAGGACCGGTACAGTCATCTCAACACCGAACCTCGGGTGGCGGAATTTCCCGCTGCGCGACCTCATCCAGAACGCGGTCGGCTTGCCGGCGACGCTCGACAATGACGCGAATGCGGCCACCTATGGAGAATGGTGGATGGGCGCAGGCCGTGACGCGAGGACGCTGGTGGGTGTGACGCTAGGTACGGGGATCGGTGGTGGAATCGTGTTCGACGGCGAGCTCTATCACGGCGCGTCCGATGCGGCGGCGGAGATCGGCCATATGACGATCGATTCCACGGGCCGCAAGTGCAATTGCGGCAACTACGGGTGCCTGGAGGCTTACGCCTCGGGGCCGGCGATCGCAGCGCGCGCTATCGAGGGTCTCGAGTCCGGCGCCGAGTCGATCCTCCTCGAGCTGGCGGGCGATCCCGAGAACATCACGGCCGAGTTGGTGTCCGAGGCGGTGGTGAAGGGGGATGGCTATGCGACGGAGGTCATCAACGACACCGCCAAGTTCCTGGGTGTCGGGCTGGCTAACCTCATCAACATCCTCAACCCGGAGGTGGTGGTGGTCTTCGGCGGCGTGGCGCGAGCCGGTGATCACCTGTTCGTTCCGCTGCGTGCTGAAGTGCGCCGCCGTGCTTTCCGGGTCGCGGAGGAGGCGTGCCGCATCGTCCCGTCGGAACTAGGAGGCAAAGCGGGAGTGATTGGGTCCGTCGCCTGCTTCAAGAGGGAGATGTACGGCGCAGTGTGAAGGCGGTCTCCATGTGGCCTCGCGTTGCTGGGTGGATATGGTTAGCTTCGACGTCAGTACCCTCCTCGATCCGCTCCCTGCGTCAGGACACGGCGCTGCCGGGCCGGCGAACGCGATCAGAGAAGTTTCAGCCGTCCCTGGGCAGGTTGTGACCCCTGGGTGTTAGAGGATGCCCGTACTCGGGGTCATTGGGACGATGGTGTGGGACACGATCTGGCGTCAGCCGGACGTCGGATCGCCGGTGGAAGAGTGGGGCGGGATCAGCTACGCGCTCGCCGCCGCCGACGCAGTCGCGGCAACGGACCACCAGGTGAGACCCATCATCAAGCTGGGGCGCGATCTGGCCGAGCGGGGGCGCCGCTTTCTCCGGGAGCTGTCGGTCATCGAAACCGACGAGACGGTCTCCGTCGTCGACGCGCCCAACCCGCGTGTGGAGCTGTGCTACACGGGCAGCTGGCGCCGCAGCGAATGGCTGCGGGGCGGCGTGGCGCCCTGGACGTGGACGGAGCTGGCACCCCGGGTTGCTGGCTGCAGCGCCCTGTACGTGAACTTCATCACCGGCAGCGAGTTCGACCTCGAGGTCGCCCAGCATCTGCGGCGGACGTTCGACGGCCCGATCTACGCCGACATTCATTCACTGCTGCTGGCGACGGGCCCTGGCGGCGAGCGTTACCGGCGTACGCTCGACCGTTGGTCAGAGTGGCTGTGCTGTTTCGACGTCGTGCAGCTCAATGAGGACGAGCTCCGCGCGCTCAGCGCCCATTGGGGAGATCCTTGGGCGTTTGCGGCGGCCGTGGTCGGCCGCGAGCCCCGGCTGCTCTTCGTGACGCTGGGGCCGAGCGGTGCTGCCTACGTGATGGCTGCAGATGCGGTGCCGCTGGATCGGACAGGACGGAGCAGAGTTGAAACCCAGGGTGCGCTTCGCACGGGCAGGGTGGACGTTCAGGCCGTGGAGGGTGGCGACCCGACGGGTTGCGGCGATGTCTGGGGGATGACTGTGTTCCGAGCCCTGCTCGCGGGCCGGGATGTGGAGGCGGCGATGCGCCTCGCCAATGCCACCGCTAGCCGCAACGTGGCGCATCGGGGCGCCTCAGGGCTGAATCGCTTTCTGAGGGGTGAGATTGAGCTTGCCTAGTCGGTTGTTGCTGGCGAGGAGCGGCGGGTGACGACGCACGTGCTTCCTGTGCCGGAGACCCTGGACGATCGAGGGTTCGAGACCTTGGTCGCCAGTTGGGCCGGCGTCGAAGGCGGCCGCATGCTCTTCGACGCGCGCCACGTCCGCTGGGTGAGCCCCTATGGGATCCTCGGGCTCTTGGCGACCGGTGCGGCGTCGGCAGAGCGCTCGGGCGAGCGGCCGCTGCTGCAGCCCCCGGAGAGCAAGGAGGTCGTCAGTTACCTGGCCCGCGTAGGGTTCTACGATCAGGCGCGTCGGGTCTTCGATTTCCAGGAGCGTGTGAGGAGGCGACTGGCGGGCGAGTCGGATGCTCTCTTGGAGATTACGCCGATCCAGTCGCATCAGGACGTTCACGATGTGGTGGATCGTGTGCGTGATCGGGCCGCCGCGATTCTGGGCAAGCAGCTCGGGTATCCGCCGCTGGCGGTGCTCCATTTTAGCGTGATCCTCTCCGAGGTCTGCCAGAACATCGTCGAGCATGCCGATGCGGATGGCTGGGTCTCGGCTCAGACCTACAACTGGAAGCAGAGGTTGGGACGCCAGGTCGTCGTCATCGCTGTGACGGACGTTGGCATGGGTTTCCGCGGTTCACTGGCGCGGGAGCACGCTCAGCGTTACGGTGATCGCTGGTCGGACGAGACCGCGCTGGAGGCGGCGTTCTTGCACGGGGTCTCTCGTTACCGCGACCCGGGTCGCGGTCAAGGCCTGCAGGGAATCCGCAAGCAGGTATCGCGCTGGAACGGTCTTTTCACTATAAGGAGTGGGACGGCGCAGATCGCCGAGGTGCCCGACTGGATCGAGAAGGAGCCGATCGCGGGCGGCCTGCCTGATTTTCCGGGAGCTCAGATTCAAGTCGTGCTGCCGCAGCTCATCCCGCCGGGCGGCAGCGGCAAAGGAGGGCGTGGGGATGGGTGATCCGGCGACGGGGGGAACGGCTGTGGGTGTCGAGAGGGTGCTTCACACCCGGGTGGCGACGCTGTACAGCAACCTCGTTACGCGGCCGACGGGCCGTGCGGTGCGGGTTGCGATCGAGCAGCAGATCCAGGAGAGCGGCGGCCCCTGCCTATCGATCCTCGATTTCTCCCAAGTGGGGGTAATCGATTTCAGCTGTGCCGACGAGGTGATCGCCAAACTGCTAGGGAAGTATCGGCGGCCGGACCGCCCCTACGACGCCTTCTTCCTGGCGCATGGCGTCTCCGAGCACCACAAAGACCTGATCGAGGCAGTCCTCCAGCGCCACAACCTGCTCCTTGTGGCAGTGGAGTCGGATCGACCGGCGTTGTGGGGTCCGGCTCCGTTGCGGCTACGTACGGCGTGGGATTGTCTAAACCGGTTGGGCTGCGCCCTCAGCGCGGAGTTCGCCTCGGCTCGGGGTGTCAGTGGCAGTGCGGCCAACTCCTGGCTCAAGCGCCTGGTGAGCTGGCGCGTGGCAGTACCTGAGGCCGGTGGACGCTTCTCCAGCCTCTCAGCTATCCTTGACCGGCGTCCAGGCTATCGCACGGGGGCGGTTGGGATGAGCCCCTATCGCATCGCCGCGGAGAACGTCGCGCCGTACGGCCCGGAGGGCGAGACGGGCGATGGCTTTCCGGCCGGTTCAGAGGACGTGACCAGTTTCCCACCTGAGTCGGGAGAAATCGATCAGTTGCCGGCCTGGTGAAGCGCCCGTCCGGCTATGAGCGGGTGTAGTAGTAGTCGAAGTAGTAGCGATCAGCGCCACGCTGGAGTTCGATCTCGTTTAAGACCGCGCCGACGACTCTAGCGTCCACCCTGCGCAGCTGCTGGATCGCCCGCCAGCCTGCTCGTCGATCCGTTTCACCGGCTTTCACTACGAGCACCGCCCCGTCCACCAGCGCGGCGAGCACCGCGGCGTCGGTGACCGCCAGCACCGGCGGCGTGTCGAACAGCACCCAGCGGTATTCATCACGCCAGGTGGCAAGCAGATTGGCCATAGCCTGCGATCCCAACAGCTCGGACGGGTTGGGGGGTCGCTTGCCGGCAGGCAGGAGGTCGAGGGCGGGGCGAACCGCCGGCCTGATGGCTTCGCGTGGGTCGAGCTCGCCGACGCGTCGACCAGCAGTGTCCTGTCGCCTCGGTCCGCCAGCACGGCGGCCAAGTTCGCAGCGTTCGTCGACTTTCCCTCGCCTGGGCCCGGGCTGGTGAAGATCAAGCTGCTGAGCGGCTGCTCACGGGCGGTGGAGAAGGCGATGTTGGTGCGCAGCACCCGGAAAGCCTCGGCGGCGAAGCCCTCCGGGTCGTGGGCGACCACCAGCGGGAACGGTGGCTGCCCGTCGCCCGCGATCTTGGGGATCCAGCCGAGTACGGGTACACCGAGGCTCGCTTCCGCGTCAGAAGTCGACTGCACCGAGCGGTCCAGATACTCAAGGAAGAACGCCGCACCCACCCCGAGCAACAGGCCGAGGAGACCGCCGAAGATGATGTTGATGCGTCGACCGCCGCTCACGGGTCGCGCCCACGCTGCGGGGTCCAGCACCTCCACGTACGGCGAGATCTCGGCCTCCGCGATCTGCGATTCCTGATATCTCGAAAGCAGATACTTGTACATGTCGGAGTGGATCTCGACCTCGTTCTGCAGGCGCGCCAGCTCGCTTTCCACGGCCGGGAGCCGGCGCAGCTCCGCCTGCAGGTTTGAGAGCGACTGGGTCAGGGCGTTGATGCGCGTGTCGAGGGCCGCGGCCGCGTTCTCGGCCGCCGCCACCAAGTGCTGTTGCGTCTCACTGATGCGCCGGTCGAGGGCGATGATCGCGGGATGCGAGGGATCCTTGCCAAGTGGGCCCAGCTGGCTGGAGCGTTCGTCCAGCAGCTCCAGGAGCTGGTCGTAGTAGAACCGGACGGTCCGGTTAACCTCGTCCGTCGAGAGGACTGCGAACTGCTGGATATCGCCCGGGCGCATACCTACCGAGGCGATTCGATCGACCAGGCCCGTGTACAGGCTCTTCTCGATCAGCAGTTGCTCCAGTTCGGCCTGGAGTGTTGCTATCCGCTGCATCACGCGATTCTCTTCGCCCGTGAGGCTGGTGAGACCGCGGCGACCCTTGTAGTCCTGGACGGCTCGCAGGGCGTTCTGTAGCTGGCGGCCCGCCTCATCCAGCTGATCTCGGATGAAGCGGGTGCGTGACTTCGCCCACTGGCGCACGCGTCGCACACCGAGATCCCTCAGCGCCGCGGCAACCGCGTTGAGGATCTGCGGGGCCAGCAGTTGATCGAGGCCCGAGTAGGTTGCATCGATCAGGTTGGTCTCCGGTCGTGTGCTGGCTGCCAACCCGCCGCTGACCAGGGCCTCGGCGGCGAGCTGTGAGATCACGCGCAACCTGTAGTCCCCGGCCTCGACTCCCGGTCGCACGACGAGGGAGCCCGCCGCGAACTCGATCGGTTCTCCGACTTGGCCGCCCGCATCCGCTCCGGCTGATCCCGGCTGAATGACAACGTTGCCGTCGCTGGCCACGCGGATTCGGTATTCCCCCACTGGCCCGTCGGGGTCGATCCGGACACCTGTGAGGAGAAGGTCGCGGGAGATGTCTAGGGACTGAGCGCGGAGCTGCAGGGTGTCGACGACATACTGGGCGACCGCTTGGGTCGTCAGCTGCTGGACCTCCGACTCCACTGGATCGGTCCAGAGCATGTTGGGCGTCACGTCGATGTCGCCCAACTGGCCCATGCGACCCCTCGGGTCCCCCACCTGTAGCGTGAGCGTGGCCCGGTAGAGTCGCGGGCGGCGCGACGCCCCCCAGGTGGCGGCCAGCAGTGCCACGAGTGCCGTCAGCAGGATCAGCCAGGCTCGTCGGCGCACGACACGCCAATAATCCTCTAGGTGGGTTCGCTCGTAGCGACCCCAGGACTCGCGTGCCCTGGCCGTGTCGGGTGGATTCACCGGTCGATCCTAACGTCTGCCCCGCCGCCCCTCGCCAGCTCCGGATAGCGGTCTCCCGGTGGCGCGAAGGATCCTCCTACCGGCCCCAGGATAACGCGCTTCGTATGTCAACGCAACACTTTGGGATCTGCCAACTTGGCGGTTCCGGCACGTTGACCCGCATAGCAGTCACCTGTAGATTCCCGGGGCAACAATGGAACGGTGCCGGCGGGGCTCTTTTTGGGGAGGTCGGCAATGGCGGCGACGTCGACGTGGGACAAGATCGAGGCGGTCATCGAAGAGATTCGGCCTGCGATCCGGGCGGACGGGGGCGACGTGGAGCTGGTCAGCTTCGACGCAGAGGAGGGTCGTGTCGAGTTGCGCCTCGTCGGCGCCTGCCACAGCTGCCCATACTCGCTGTTGACCTTGAAAGGGGGCATCGAGCACCGGCTGCGAAGTCAGCTGCCGGAGGTGAAGTCGGTCGTCGCGGTCTGAGCTTTGCGCGAGACCGGAAGCCGCCGGCGCGGGTGTCCCTGTGCCGGTTTTTTGTTCCCGTGGCCCCGGGGCAGTGGGGGAGTAGCGCTGTCGCCTGCGGTGTCGGACGACAACTTGAAACTCGTGGTGGCGATAGATGGCAGATGAACGTGACTTGCTGGAAGCTGTCACAGAGGCCCTCAGGTCGGTGGCACACCCGGGTACAGGCCAGGACCTCGTGTCCTCGGGTTTGGTGACGGGACTCGAGCTCGACGCTCCGGGCCGAGTCAGCTTCGCCGTCGTTACCCGGCCGGACGATCCGAGCGAGATCGTTGATATGGCCCGGAGGGCGGCGGAGTCGGTGGAGGGGATCGAGTCCGTGCGAGTTGAGGTGCGCCGGGACAGCGGGCAGCCCCGGGCGGGACGTCCGTTGCCGGTCGTGGGGCAGGACGCCGCGGCAGGCCGTGGCTCAGAACCGCCGCCGGGTCCTCCACCCGGCAGCGCGCCGCCGCAGCCGCAGGTCGTTCCGGGGGTGCGGCATGTTGTCGCGATCAGCTCGGGTAAGGGTGGCGTGGGAAAGTCGACCGTCGCGACCAACCTGGCGGCGGCCCTCGCCCAACGGGGCCACAAGGTGGGGCTCATGGATGCCGACGTCTACGGCCCGGATATCCCCATGATGTTCGGCGTCTACAGCCGGCCGCTTGTCACTCCGGATGAGCGTGTGCTCCCCCTGGAAGCTTACGGCGTCAAGCTGATGAGTATCGGCTTCCTGTTGGACGCAGACACACCGGCGATCTGGCGGGGCCCGATCGTCATGGGAATCGTCCGGCAGTTCCTACAGCAGGTCGAGTGGGGCGTGCTGGACTGCCTCCTGGTAGACATGCCGCCGGGCACTGGCGATGCGCAGCTCTCACTGGTGCAGCTTGCCAAGCTGGACGGTGCGCTGATGGTCACCACGCCCCAGGCGGTGGCGACCGCCGACGTCCTCAAAGGGATCAAGATGTTCGAGCGTGTCGATGTGCCCGTGCTCGGGCTCATCGAGAACATGAGTGGCTTCATCTGTCCGCACTGCGGCGAGCGCACCGAGATCTTCGGCAGCGGGGGAGGCCGGAAGCTGGCCGCCAGCGCCGGGGTGCCGTTCCTCGGTGAGGTGCCCCTCGGCGAGGCGGTGGTCGCTGCCAGCGATAGCGGCCGGCCTACCGTGGTTGCCGCACCCGACTCGCCGGAGGGCAGGGCTTTCTTCCAGTTGGCGGAGAAGCTGGCCGCTGCTCTGGAATCCGCCGGTGCCGCGGCGCCGAGATCCTGAGGGCTGGTCTGCCGTGGCCGGCGTCTGACGTTGGAGCGTCAGCGATGCCAGTCGTCACCCTGCTCACCGACTTTGGGACAGCGGACGGCTTCGTGGCCGCGATGAAGGGCGTGGTGCTTGCCATCGCGCCTGACGCGGGGCTGGTGGACGTCGCACATGATATCGCGCCGGGAGATATCGAAGCAGGTGCGTGGGTGCTGTCGCAGTACTGGAATCTGTTTCCGCAGGGCACGGTGCACGTGGCGGTGATAGATCCGGGCGTTGGCGGTGCGCGCCGGGCAATCGCTCTGGCTGCAGACGATCGCTTTGTGGTGGCGCCCGACAACGGTCTGGTCACGTATGTCGTTCGGGCCGCGGCCTCGTGGCGTTGTGTGGAGGTCGGCGAACCGCACTACATGCGTCCCGCGCCGTCGGCAACCTTCCATGGGCGTGACATCTTCGCGCCGGTGGCGGCGCATTTGGCACGCGGGGTCGGCCTCGAGCGCATGGGGCCCGTGCTGGACGGACCCCGGATGTTGGACGTTCAGCCAGCAGAGAAGGCGGAGGGTGAGATCCGCGGTCGGATCGCCCACGTCGACCGATTCGGTAACCTGATCACGGACATTCCCGCCGATTGGGTTGATGAAGCCTGGCGCTTCGCCGTCAAGGGACACGCTGTGGGCGGCTTACGGCGGACTTACTCTGACGTGGATCGGGGAGAGCTCGTGGCTGTGATCGGGTCGATGGGGACGCTGGAGATCGCGGCCAGGGAAGCGTCGGCGGCGGAAGCACTCGGGGTCGCCAGAGGCGACCCCGTCACAGCCACACGTCGATCTTCATCGCGCTGAGCTAGAGGCGGGCGATCTCGATGCTTCCCAGTACGCCGCTCACTGACAAAGTCAGGCGGTGGGCGGCCGTACCCCAGTTGCGGCTCACCCAGACCCCACCGTCCTGCTTGATGAAGCCTGGCGCGTCGAACGACATGAGGAAGGTGCTCTTCTCGATCCGCACACCGAGCTCGGCAGGGACGCGGATCTCGACTCCGCCGAGCCCCACGTTGATGCTAGCCGTGGCATCGTAATCCCACTTCCCTGAGAAGTCGAGCTCGATGTCGCCCACCCCGCCGCTGATGTTGATTCTGCGGCAGCCGGAGTTGCCCAGCCTCACCGCTTTGAGTGCTGCCGCGCCCGCCTTGAACACGCAGGTCTCGGCTACATCGCGATTCGGCTCGCTGAAGCGGATGCGGGTGTCGCTGGCGCCGGTCTCCAGAGTGAGCCGCTGAAGGCGGAGCCCGCCCAGGTCGAGCTGTGCCTCGACCGCGCCCATCTTCATGCTCAGCGCGATGGGCGCGGCCGCTGAGAGATCGAGCCGCAGGTGACCCGCCTCGTAGTCGTAGTCCTTGATGTCCCTGAAGTCGACGTCCTCTTCGCCTTCGATGTCGATGACCAAGCTCCCGCGGCCCCGGGACTCCAGGTAGTTGGTGCTGAGCCTGAACGCATCCTCATCGTATCGCGAGTCGAGACGGTAGAGCAGGTGGTCGGGTCCCCGCCTCAACTCGAAACGGCCCACAGCGTACTCAACCCGCACGTCCAGGAAGTCCTGGCCGCGAAGCTGACGGCTCTTCGCCACCGTTACCCAGCTCTGGGCGGCGGCCGGGGTAGTCAGACCGCCCACGAGCACGCCGACAAGCGCGACCGCGACGCCGGCAGCCCTGCTAGCTCTCATCACTCTCCTCCCCAGCGCGGTGCCGCGCATCGGCACGGTGCTCGATCGGCCGAAGCTCCTCGACGAGCGTATCCACCGGCAGCTCGGGGATCTGGTGCGGCCGTGCGTAGCTGCGCTGCGTCCCTGCCCGTGAGAGCAGGGCGGCGCCCAGGCCGGCTGTCGACGCCACCCAGGTGAGGATCCAGGCGGAGGCGATCAACAGGTCGTGTGCCCAACCCAGCAGCGGGTAGAGCATCTCGGTGATGGCCGCGACCGCGAAGAGGGCGAGCAGCACGCCCAGGCCATTCAGCACGTAGTAGTAGGAGTTGGATCGCCGCAGGCGCGCTGCCCACGAGGGGAACCGGTGCTGCGTCAGGTTCTCGCCTGCTGCATGCGCCACCGCCAGGTACCCGAGCAGCGCCAAGAGGGCGAAGCCGACGACGTAGAACGGGATCGCGATAGCCGTGATGATCAGCACCGCCATGACCAGCCCGATCGGCATGAAGAGGATCTGGCCCGCCAGTCCGGCCAGGAACGAACGCCCGAAGCTGTAGGAAACGGTGTCACTCACGACCTCTAGATGCCCACGGAAGAGGTAAACCACGAGGCCCCCCAGGAACGCGAACAGCACGTACATCGCGATCGTTCGGGCCAGAGATCCCAGGCCGCCGAGAACACGGCTGAAGGCCGAGGGTACGATTCGCTGGATCCGAATACGCTGGCTGGCCGACGGAACCACGAGGATGGGTCTGAAGTGGGATACGTCCCGCAGGCGGCCGACGATCGTACCGCCCTGATTCTGCACGCTGGCATTGACGGCAACGACGTCCCCCTCGATCCGGGCCGTCGGCTTGATGATCAGTGAGCCTTCGGCGACCACGACATTGCCTAGCACCGTGCCGGCGATCACGCCGTCCGACTGCACTAGGACCAGCCGATGGTCAAGGAGGACGCCCTCCGGCAACACGTAGCTGTCGGCGTCGATCACGATGCGGACCGGACCCTCGAGATCGCCGTTCAGCACTCGAGTCAGCTCAGGCGCGAGACCAACGCGACTCAGGCCACGCGCCAGGCCCTCGACTTCGCTCAGCTCGACCACGAGACCGCCGGAGACAAGCTCACTCAGCGATGTCTCGGAAACCTGCTGCGTGGCGATCTCGACCGCCGCCGCTGTTGCACTCGCGGCCGCCGCTTCAGCTGCTGCCTCCGCGATCTCGCTCGCGACCTCAGCCGCTGCAGCCGCGGGCCCGGCGGAGGCGGCGGCCAGGAACGGTCCCACGGCTCCACGGATGGCGGCCGTCGCGCCCGCTTCAGGCGTCGAGATCTCGGTGCTGACGAACCCCGGCCAGGCCAAGGTGAGCTCGCTCTTCCCGGCCTCACGCAGCAGGTCGCGCCACGCCGACTCGAGCAAGCCGCCGGGGACGTAGCGACCCACCTCTTTGCCGTCGATCAAGACCTCCCCGTCCGACAGCTGGATGCGCAGGGCTCGACCGTTGGCGAGCTCGAGTTGGAGGCTCGTCACGTCCCCGCTCAGCACGATCGACGTCTGAAGGATCTCGTCTGCGGCCTGAGTCGCCTGGCCGGCGAGCGGACTGGGGATAAGCCCGGCGACGAGAAGCGCGACGGCAAGGCGCAGGTGCTTAAGCATGTGCGTTAACCCTCGGTGGTTGGTAGCCGGTCACGCGGTATAGCGTCCAGATCGCGAGCCCGGACAGAAGCGCGACCAGGGCCGCAGCGACGACCACGCCGGGCCCGGGAACCGTCTCGACGACTGTTGCCCACAAGTCGGCGACCCCGCTCAGCTGCAGGATCGCCCCGAGCTTGATCAACGCTGCGAGTAGCAGCTCTTTAGACTGGTTCAGGAAGCGGGCGAACAGGATACCTGCCGGGACGTTGACCTGGCCGTGCAGCCACACGGCGCCGCCGCCGACTGCCACCGCCCACGCGGCGGCCGCGCCCACCACGACGGGGCGCAGGCTGCGGGCCAGCCGCGGCAGCCAGCCCGGCGCCGCCGCCCTGGCCCCGACCGGCAAGCGCACCCGCGCCATGACGCGGCCGTCGAAGGCCGGGGACGGCTCCGCGACCTGCAGCGACGCGAGGGCCTGGCACAGCCGCCGCCACTCGGCCTCCCGCGCCTGGCAGGCCGGGCAAGCCCGGACGTGGCCGTCCATCGCCTGGAGCTCTTGGGCTTCAGCCTCGCCTGCCGCCCGGAGCTCCAGGGCCAGCTCAGAGAGATGTCCCTCGGATGTCCAATTTGTCATAGCTACCTGCCCGCTGTTCTCCACTACGAAGAGCCCCCCTGCCAGGTTTCAGCCCTCTGCCGGGGGCCCCTGTCGCCCCTCCCGCAGGTGGGCCAGCGCCTCCCGCAACTCGGCCCGGGCCCGGTGGAGGAAGGTCTTCACCGTGCCGATGGGGATATCCATGATCTCGGCGATCTCCTCGTACGGCCGGCTCTCTACGTGGCGCAGGATCACCGCCGTACGGTACTCCGGGCGCAGCTGCGTGATCGCCCTCTCGATCTCGGCTCCCAGTTCCAGTGCCATGATCTCCTGCTCCGGCGACTCATCCCGAGCCTCCAGCACGATACGCGTCTCCTCCTCACGCTCGACGTCAACGGCGTGCGGCGACCCGTGGATCGAGACGGTGGCGAGTCGCGCCCGGCGCAGGTGGTCGATGGCGTGGTTGTTGGCGATCTTGAAGAGCCAGGAAGAGAACCGGTAACGGGGGTTATAGCTGTCGAGGTTGTTAAAGGCCTTGACGAACGACTCCTGGGCCAGGTCCTCCGCCTGCTCCCGGTCGCCGATCATTCTGTAGATCAGCGAGAACACCGGTCGCCGGAAGCGCTCGAGCAGCTCCCCGTACGCCGACTCATCACCCTTCAGGGCGCGCTCGACCAGCTCTCTGTCGTCGACTGGCTCGGTGCCTGCCGGCTGCGAGGAGCTCGCGGGCACGTTCGCCTGGGGATCAGGTACGCTCTCCCGCTTCACCGGCTTGCCAGGGAGGATCCCCTCCCGTAGGTTCGCCGCGCACAATGACCTCCTACCCGAGGGACAGGCTCACCCCGTTGGAGATTGACGCGCCCGAGGAGCACGCCCAAGCGGTTCGCGACATGTTCTCGGCGCTCGCGCCGCGCTATGACCTGCTCAATCATCTCCTCAGCCTCAATGCCGACCGCTCCTGGCGCCGTCGCGCCGTCGACCGCCTGGGCTGGGAAGCCCGGCCGCATGGCCTCTACTTGGACGTCTGCGCCGGGACGTTCGATCTGGCGATCGAGCTCTGCAGTCGCCCGGGTTTCAGCGGCGGCGTTATCGCCCTCGATTTCTCGCTGGCGATGCTGCGCGAGGGAACCCCCAAGATCACTCGGCACCCGGTGGCACCCCTGTGTGGGGACGCCCTCAGGATCCCGCTCGCTTCAGGTAGCCTGGAGGGCGCGATGGTCGCTTTCGGCGTCCGCAACCTGGCGGACATCGCTGCCGGTCTCCGCGAACTCAAGCGGGTACTCCGGCCCGGCGCGCGGCTCGTGATCCTCGACTTCGCCATGCCGACGCGTCGGTCGCTGCGCTGGATCTACCGGGTTTACTTCACCCGTGTGCTGCCGTTCGTCGGGCGGCTGATCTCAAAACATAGCTACGCATACACTTACCTACCAGAGTCCGTCCAGGCTTTCTCTGGGCCCCGCGAGCTGGGATCGCGTCTGGAGGCGGTGGGATACGCTGATGTGGGCTGGGTGGACCTGAGTGGTGGGATCGCCTCCCTGTGGTGGGGTACACGGGCTGAAGCGCGCAGACATCGGCCCGACTTGACGTGAGGCGGCTATCGCGCCAAACTGTTGACTGCGCGGTTCTTACGCACTCCCCCCTCGTACCCCCGGCCTGATAACGATCCGGTCATATCTGGAGGTAGCAGTGGCCGAGTCTTCGAGTCGGAAGGCCGTCGACCTGCATCGCCTGTTATTCGCTGTTGTCGGCGGTGTCCTGTTGGTCACTATCGTCGCATTCGCTCTGCTCGCCTGGAACTCGGCGGAGGTCGTGACCGGGCCCGCGCTGGAGCGGCAGCTCAGCGAGAGGAGTAGTTCGGCCGTCTCGGTGATCGAAAGCGTGGTCGGGAGTGCGGTCACTGACGTGGAGCTGCTCGCGTTCTCACCTGCGGTCGTGGACGTGGCCGTTCGGGGCGCCGTGCGGGCGCGCCAGCTCGGGCTCGACAGGATCTCGATTGAGGAGGCGGAGCGGCGCACGACTGGGGTCGGTGCTCTACAGGTGAGTCCGGAGGCGGACCGCTTCCTCGAGCGAGTCGTCGAACGCTCGCTGTTCGCTGAGGTGCTGGTCACCGACGGCAATGGGTTCGTGGTCGCGACCAGTGGACCGAGCACGAATTTCGTGCGTCGCGACGAAAGGTG
The DNA here is from genome assembly GCA_039586495.1 of Gemmatimonadota bacterium. Taxonomy (GTDB): domain Bacteria; phylum Gemmatimonadota; class Gemmatimonadetes; order Palauibacterales; family KS3-K002. The sequence goes on from JBDHKG010000062.1 coordinate 27,902, forward strand.
GTGGCAAGACTCGTTCGCTGGCCGAACGAGTGTTTCCGAGGTGGATATCGGCGAATCGACTGGCTTCATCGCGTTGTCGGTCGCGCTGCCGGTGCGGGCTGCTGAGGGGACGATAGAGGGTGTGCTGAAGGCGGTACTGGATCTTCGACGTCTTCGACCGGCTATCGCCGAGCTAGCCGGTGGGTGGGGTTACGTGCAAGTCGTTGATGAGCGCGGCTTCGTCATCGTCGACCGGCACGTGGAGCATCTGATCGCCCCTCACCCGGATCTTTCTGCGCTTGTGCCTGGGCGGCTGATCAGCTCGACAGCCCCCGACGGGCAGCCGCAGGTCGGCATGGCCCGGCCAGCCCTGAGTGGCAGATGGACGGTCGTCTACTGGGTGGCGGAGGACCAGGCCTATGATATGCTGCGTGCGGCACGCCGGGCGATTGCCTGGGGTGTGCTCATCGCGGTGCTGGCTGCCTTCGTCGGCATCGTCGTAGCGGGCAGCTGGGTTTCCCGGGTAATCGGCCGGCCGGTCAAGATGGTCGCTGCCGCGGCCGACCGAGTCGGGAGCGGCGACCTGCGAGTCATGGTGGAGAAGGTTGGGAAAGGTGAAGTCGTCAAGCTCTGCGTCGCCGTTCAGCAGATGATCGACCGACTCAGAGAGCTGGTGGGCTCGATCCGTGAGGCGAGCTTCCACACCCAGTCGCGGAGTCAGGAGATCGCGGGTGCGGTCAACCAGCTGTCCTCCGGTGCCGAAGAGATGACCAGCACGCTGGCGCGACTGACAGGTGAGGCCTCGCACCACTCCGATACCATACAGGAGATCGACGCCCGAATGGAGGCGTTGCGTGCTGCTGCCCGCGATCTGGCTCGGGGCGCCGAGACGGCGACGGAACGCAGCGGGCAGCTGCGCGGCGTCGCCGAGAAGAGTCGCGAGCTGCTCCGGGACGGCCACGCACAGGTGGAGCAGATGGCGAGTCGCTCCGACCTCGCCACCTCACGGCTCATCGAGTTCATGGACGCGTCGCGTCTGTTCGGAGAATTCGTTGACCTCATCAAGGGCTTCGCGCGACGCACCAACCTGCTGGCGCTCAACGCGGCAATCGAGGCGGCGCGAGCCGGCGGGGAAGCGCGAGGCTTCGCCGTGCTCGCCGATGAGATCCGCAAGCTGGCGAATCAGGCCGGCGAGGCGGCGGATCGTGCTCAGCAGACCACCGACGCGGTCCTGGGGCAACTCGAGGGGGCTCGGCAGGCGATCGAGGAGACTCGCGAAGCGACGCAGGCGATCGGCTCGGTCGTACAATCGATGGACGAAAGCTTCGATCGGGTCACACGTGCCATGGGCGAGGCCGAAGGCTGGGCGGACCGTGTGGCAGAAGTGAGTGCCGAAGTGGATACCAGCGTTCGGAGCACGGCCGAGCGGCTGAACGCGGTAGCCTCAGGCTACACCGACTTCGCTGCCGCGATGGAGGAGCTGGCGGCGGGCATGGAAGAGCAAAACGCGTCGACAGAGGAGATCGCAGCCGCGGTGAACGCACTCAACACTTCGGCCTGGGAGCTCGCTGGCTTGGCTGACGTCTTCACCGTGGACCTTTCGACGAGGCTGGATGCCGAAGAGGACGACACGGTCGCGAAAGCGCGAGGGCCGGAAACCGTCCAAGCCGCCGCCGACTGACACCACGGCGAGCGACACGGATGAGGCGTGGCGGGAGTACACTCGCCGCCGCCGCCAGGCGTCTGCCCGGCCGCCTTACGCTCGGGCGCTTGCCTGGGGAACGGTGGTAGCCCTGGTCGGCTCTGTCCTGACAGGTTTCCTGCGGATGTGGATCTGGATTCTCGCCTTGGAGCCGATCGCCCTAGGCGTCGTCATCGGTGAGGCAGCGGCCGTACCTTCCTCCGTGCGCCAGCGCCGTCCCCCAGGTTGGAGCTACGGTTACGTCTTCGGGCTGGCTTGCTTTGCCTACTTCCTGGTGCACGTCATCTTCTGGCTTGCCAGCTTGGGCTTCATGCCTTCGGAGTCGTTCCCCAGCTTCCTACGCTCCGCGCCTTCCGCCACAGCCACGCCGTTCTTCCAGAGCGTCGATCTGGCACGCCAGATCTCGCTGGCAACGGGGGGAGCGACCGCGCTGAAGTACTGGCTCTGGGCGTTGGAGGGTCTGCTCATGGGCGCAGCGGCGGCGCTGGCCTACCGGGGCGGTTCTGTCCGCAAGCTCAAGACGTGAGCGGGTCGGTGACGGGATCCGGTTCGCTAACCGCGGTTTACCCTGCGCGCCGTCTCGGCGGCACGGCGGAATGAAGTTGAAGCGACCAGGCGAGCGGCGGCGAATCGGGCTCATCGCCGACACCCACGGGCTTCTGCGCAACGAGATCTTCGCGGCGTTCGATGGCGTGCATGAGATCCTGCACGCCGGTGATGTGGGGGACCTGTCTATCCTGCTTGCGTTGGAGGTCATCGCGCCGACTCTGGCGGTCTACGGAAACACTGATGGCTGGGAATTGCGCCAGCGGCTCCCGGAGACGCTGGAAGTGGAGCGTGCCGGTCACAGGGTCGCGCTCGTTCACGGGCATCAATGGGGCTCACCCGATGTCGAGAATATCGCGGCGAGTTACGTGGGCTTCTCGGTGGTCGTATACGGCCATACGCATCAGCCGCTCGTTCGCGAAACTGCGGGCGTACTGGTTGTGAATCCCGGGAGTGCCGGCCAGCGCCGCTTCGGGAAGCCCGCGTCGGCAGCGCTCCTGACGCTAGAGCGCGGTCGCTCACCCAGCGTGCGCTTGGTCGATCTCATGCGTTGAGCAGTGCGGCTAGCGCTCTGGGAGTGGTTGGTGGCGGTATCGGCTCGTCGCTCTCTCAGTGCTGGCAGCCGGGACAGAAGAACGCCGAGCGGCCGGCCAGCACGATCCGCGCGATCGCGCCGCCGCAACGTCGGCACGGCTCGCCGGAGCGACCGTATACCTCTAGGTCGTTCTGGAACTGGCCCTCACCGCCCAGTATGTCGCGGTAGTCGCTGAAGGATGTCCCGTGGCGCTCGACGGCGCTGCGCAGGACGGTCCTGATGGCGCGGTGCAGGCGCTCGATTTCGCTCTCGTCCAGGCCCTGGGCGGGCCGGCGCGGATCGAGCTGCGCGAGGTAGCACGCCTCGTTGGCGTAGACGTTTCCCAGTCCCGCAACACGCTTCTGGTCAAGCAGCACGTTCCTCAGCGGCGCCCGGGAGCCGTCGAGCGTTCCGGCGAGCGAGCGGCGGCTGAACTCCCTGGAGAGGGGTTCGATCCCCAGGCGCGCGTCGAGCGCAGACCAGCCGGCTGGATCGAGGACCCACACGCGGCCAAAGCGGCGGATGTCGTAGAAGCGGAGCACACCGCCGCCCTGCGGGCCGTCGAGCAGCAGGCTGATTGACAGGTGTGGCTCGGTTCGCAGGGCGGATGGCGCGTTCCAGGTGAAACGTCCGGTCATGCGGAGCTGGGTGACCCAGCGTGCTCCGTCGTCGAGGCTGGCGACGATCCATTTCGCCCGACGCGCGACGCTCTGCACACGCCGCCCCGTCAGCGCTCGTCGGAATGCGGCAGGCGTCATCGGTTCCACGACCTCTTCGCGATGGACGCGCACGCGCTGGACACGCTGGCCTGCGATAGCCGTGTGGAGCCCGCGTGCGATGGTCTCGGCCTCTGGAAGCTCCGGCATGCGCTATCGGGAGCGTTCTCGCTCGATCTCCCGGTACCCTATGTCCCGGCGGAAGTACTTGCCTGCGAACTGGATCGCGTCAGCGGCCTGCCGGGACTTCTCTGCCGCGTCGGTCACGCTAGCGCCGAGGCCGACGACGTTCAGAACCCGGCCACCGCTGGTGACCAGCTTACCCTCGGGATCGCGGCGGGTGCCGGCGTGGAGCAGGATGAGGTCCGGGTCGCCGTCGAGCCGTTCGGGGATATCGATCGCCTTCCCCTTGGTGTAGGAGCCCGGATAGCCCTCCGAGGCTAGGACCGTGCAGACCGCGGCCCGGCGGCTCCAGCGCAAGCTCACGCCCGCTAGTGAGTCGCCCCGGGCGACTCGCTCGGCGAGTTCGAGTAATGAGCTCTCCATCAGTGGCAGGATCGCCTGAATCTCGGGGTCGCCGAAACGACAATTGAACTCGATGACGTAGGGATCGCCCTCGACAATCATCAGGCCGCAGTAGAGAACGCCGCGGAACGGCCGCTTCTCTTTCTTCAGCGCAGCGAGGGTCGGCATGACGACCCGGTCCAGGACGCGGCCGACGAGCGTCTCGTCGGCGATGGAGACGGGGGCATAAGCGCCCATCCCACCAGTGTTGGGACCGGTGTCACCTTCACCGATCGGCTTGTGATCCTGTGACGGGATGAGGGGGATCGCGTTCTCGCCGTCTGTGAGGAAAAGCACCGACAGCTCTTCGCCACTGAGGCAGTCCTCCACGACGACGGTGGCCCCGGACTCGCCGAAGCGCTTGTCGACGAGCATCGCGCGGGCCGCGTCGACGGCCTCGTCCACCGTCCCGCAGACGATGGAGCCCTTGCCCGCCGCCAGACCGGAGGCCTTCACGACGACGGGGGCGCGGTGCTCGCGAATGTGGCGCTCGGCCTCCTCGAAGCTATCGAAGGTCTGGTGAGCGGCCGTGGGCACGCCCGCCTTCTCCATGAGCGCTTTGGCGAGGGCCTTGGAACCCTCGATCTCTGCCGCGCCTTGTGAGGGTCCGAAGACTTTGAGCCCTCGCTGCTGAAACACGTCCGTGATACCGGCGACGAGGGGCGCTTCCGGACCGACGACCGTGAGGTCGATCTCGCGGGAGTCCGCGAAATCGGCGAGGGCGTCGATCTCCTCCGGCTTGAGCGGCACGGACTCCGCCAGCGCTTTGGTGCCACCGCTACCGGGAGCGGCGTAGATCTGCGCCTCGGGCTGCTCCGCTTTCAACTTCCAGATGAGCGCGTGCTCGCGCCCTCCTGAACCGACGACCAGTATCCTCATGGGACTCATCCGGATTGCCGTGGCAACATGATCGAGCGGCTGACTGGGCCTACCCTACGCGGCAGGTAGGGCCTGATCGAGGTCCTCAATGAGGTCTTCCACATCCTCGATCCCCACCGAGAGTCGCACCAACCCTTCCGTGATCCCCATGCTCTCCCGTTGCTGCCGGGGCACCGCAGCGTGAGTCATGACGGCCGGGTGACTGACGAGGCTCTCCACACCGCCGAGGCTCTCGGCGAGGGTGAAGACGCGGGTCGCGCAGCAGAAGCGGTCGGCCCGGCCGCGATCGCCCAGCTCGATGGCGATCATTCCACCGAAACCCGTCATTTGTTTCTTCGCCAGTTCGTGTTGCGGGTGTGATGGCAGCCCGGGGTAAAACACCTTCCGGACGCGCGGGTCCTCGGCGAGCCACTCGGCGATGCGCCGCCCGTTGCGATCGTGCGCCTCCATGCGAACGTGCAGCGTCTTCGTGCCACGCAGAACGAGCCAGCAGTCCATCGGCCCGGGCACCGCTCCGGCCGCTTTCTGCAGAAAACGCAGGCCCTCGATGATCTGCGCGTTCGAGGTGAGCACGAGGCCACCGACGACGTCGCTGTGTCCGTTCAGGTACTTCGTGCTGGAGTGCACGACCGCGTCCGCACCCAGTTCGAGCGGTCGCTGGAAGTAGGGCGTGGCGAACGTGTTGTCCACGACCAGCCAGGCGCCATGCCGGCGAGCGATCTCGGCCGTGGCCGCGATGTCGGTGATATGCATCAGCGGATTCGTCGGCGTCTCGATGAGGATCAGCCGCGTCGTATTGCGCAGAGCAGCCTCGATCTGCTCCCGTGCCCGCGTGTCCACGAACGAGAATTCGAGACCCAGGCGCGCAAGGACCTGACGGAACAATCGGTCTGTTCCACCGTACACATTGGCGCCACAGATGACGTGGTCGCCCGCGGAAAGCAGCTTGGCCACCGCTTCGATGGCGGC
>JBDHKG010000063.1:0-18209 GCA_039586495.1 Gemmatimonadota bacterium
GAGGGAGCGAGGCCACACCGTGGTCACGAGCGGGCCCTACCGGTACGTGCGCCACCCGGCTTACCTGGGCGGGATCACCTTCAACCTCGCCACACCACTCATCCTCGGTTCGCTGTGGGCGTTCATCCCGGCCGCGCTACTACTCTGCCTTTTCGTGCTCCGCACAACGCTCGAGGACAGGACTCTTCAACAGGAACTCAACGGATACGCGGATTACACGCAACGCGTGCGCTATCGCCTGCTGCCGGGGATCTGGTGAGAACCGTCAGTGGGATTCGGCGCAGTAGACGCTGCCGCCGGCCGCCAGGCCTGCCACCATAACCTGCTCTCGCCCCTGCGAGTCAGCCGAGTCGAGGTACACGCCGGCTGAATAGGCCGGGAAAACCGAGCCGGGGACCTCCACCATCATCGACTCGACGAACCGGGCGATACCCCGCATCGCGTTGCAGACGGCAAGGACCGGGTCGCCTTCGCTGAAGCGAGTGTAGAACTTCAAGCTCAACAGCTGCCCGTCGAAGTCGACACGATAGCCGTTGAAGAGAGCGCCATAGCCGTCCAGGGTGAGGTCTATGAGGTCTGTCCTATAATAGAAGCGGGTCGCCGCTTCGATCTCGTCGAGCACGGTGCGCGGGTAGACGACCGGCAAGCGTAGGTACTCCGCGGACGCAAAGCCGATCCGCCTGCCGTCGCTCCGCACCCGATACCACCCAGGCCTGAAACCATCCACCGAAACCTCTTGGCCGCGGCTCAGCTGAGCGACGACCTGACATCTCGCCGATGGACAGGACCGGACGTTGAGGGTCCTGGCCGTGACCACCATCGCGCCCACGCCTGCCGGCCCGAGGTGCTCCAGGGAGACCCGGCCAGTACGCTCGCTCCTCTCGTAGTAGGCGACCCAGCGTTCCTCCGCGACGTTGGCGAGGTCCACGCGAACGGTGTCACCGACGGCGAACGGCCCGGAAGCCTGTATGACGAGCATCGCGCTGACGTCGGGCTCCACTACCACCGGGATGTCCAGGCCCCGCCTAACCGGCTCGGGAGCCGCCACCTCCGTCCTCCCGGCCGAGCACGCCGTGAGACCGCCAGCCATCAAAACCGCCGCCAGTGCCCGCTTCAGCATCTACTCAACCTCCCCTTCCACCATGCTCAGGGCCCGCCAAGACGGATCGGCCCGCCCCAATTAAGCAGGCAGCGGCACTGCCGCAACGGGGCACGGCGACATGCTCGGTCGTCAGCGCTCCACGTACAACCCGCGCACTGCTTGCACGGGCTCCCGGCCAAAGCTCAAGACGGTCACGTATATGACGTACAATCCCTGTGATAGGTCGCGGGGAAGGTCCAAGGCGATCGCGCGAACCCAGATGTCCGTGTGGGGCGGAACGACTTCCTGCCAACTCAGATCGATCGGCGGATTCTCCTCAAGCTCGACCTCCTCCAGGCGTTCCAGTGAGCCCTCAGCGACCTTGTACGTGGCAACGGACACGAAGAGCCGTTGGGTCTGCCGGCTGAGGGCATACACCTCCCAGTACAGCCCGAGTCGCTCTCCCGGCCTCACCCGCAGCGAGCCGCGAGCGGATGGAATGGCCCGCCACAACGATGCCGGCAGTGAATCACCCTGTGACAGCAGCAGCAGATCCGAGACGGCGAGCAGCAGCGGGTCGCTCTTGCGCAGGCGAAGCCCGTAGCGCGCACGGGCGGCGCGGCGCAGCACGCGCGAACGGACCTCCAGGCTGAGCAGCCAGGGGATCGCTTCCACCTTCGCGATCAGGACGCCCCGGGCCCCGCGTCGTGTCTCCCTTCTGACTATCGGAGTCGACAGCTCATCACGCGCGAGGATCAGTGCCACGTCCACCCAGTCGTTGTACAGCCAGGTCCAGTCGGGGCTCTGGTCATAGGCCGCAACGACCACCACGGAATCGCCACGCTGGAAAACGGCCACCTGGTGCTCGATCCGGCTGATAGACGACAGGTGCCGGGGTCGGTATGTCTCCAGAGGCGCAGCAGTAGCGCGAGGCGGATACTGATAGGTATCCCACGCGTGCCACTCACTTGACTGGATGCCTGTGGGATCGAGGATGAAGTGCGGATACGGCACAAACCGACGCCGCGGTGGCGTGTACACGCTCGTGGTACGTGGATCTCCACGTTGCACCACCCTGACCCAACCGGTCGGCCAGCCGTGACGCAGGATGATCTCTCCGAGACGGGATTCCGCGATGTCAGGGTACCCGGACTCGGCGTTATCCAGCAAATGGACCAGGACGTTCCTGGCGAAGTGCTCCGTCCTGCGGTCGTTCCCGGGGGTCATGTGCAGCGGATCCGCCAACCACCAGAATCTCCGCTCCAGCGAATCCCTCTGCTGCGGCGAGGACTCTAAGTACCTTCCCCTCAGCGGGTCGTCGAGGAAGACGGAGATATCCGTCCACCGCCGCCTGATTGCTTCGGGCATCGCACGCAGCGCAGCCGCGAAGGCGGAGCCGGCGCGCTCGAAGTCCGCCATGACGTGCCATGCGTACCCGGCCAGGGCGCTACACCACCAGCGCCGACGGACCTGACACCCCTTCGCGACTGCCACAGCCTCCTCGGGTCGAGCGCCTTCGAGCAGGTATCGGACCCGCTGGCCGAGTATCCACTCGTCGCCGGGCAGCGAGTCGGCGGCAGCCGCCAGCGTCGCGATCAGCCCCTCACGTGCCTGGCGAAGGGTGTCGGTCTCCGCAACGACCTCCCGATAGTCGGGAAAACTGAGGCAGTGCCTCCCCACCCGCTCGTGACAGGGATAGGACCACAACGATCGCCACAGGAACTCTTGACGTCGCAGCCTCTCAAACTCCTGCTGCGCCGACCTCGCCCGCCTCAGAGTCGCTTGCGAGTCTGGCTGGACAGCGAAGTCGAGGCATTGGGAAGAGAAGCCTGCGATCTGGGGGCCGGCTGCAGGACCGTCTCGCTTCGCGCCGTTAGGTGGCCCGATGACAAGAGGCACAACCGTGACGGCAGCGACAACGGCCATTGAGCCGAGACGCCTGAGCGTGCGGTCTCCTCGCATGGTCGTCCAGCTCAAAGCGACGGCTGAAGTGAGCGCGTGTTTTCATATCATATATAGAGGCCGCGTTCCTGTTCCGCATCCCCTCGTACAACCGGGCGACGCTGCAACAGCTCACAACTGCCCTCGGCCATCGTACACCCCCCCAACTCGAGCACTTGCTCGCTCCCTCTTTGACATCCGCCCGTGCCCATCGCGCCGCGCCACGCGGGCCAATCCGGTAAAGGTGCTGCGCCAGGAGTGAACGAGACACCCTTGCCGGCGCTGGCGGAATCTACGGCTGACAACTAACGTTGGCGCGGTCAGGGCAGCCAGGGAGTCTCGCTGTGGAGCTCAAGCGACTGCGCGGAACTGAGGCCGCTGTTTGTGCGGCGATCGGCTGTGCCGGCGCGCTGCTGTTTCTCTTCCTCTTCCCGATGGGCTCGATCAGCACGCTCATGCACGACGTGTTGGGGCTTCCCGGCCCCGGGGCAGGCATCGCCCTAATTCTCGGCCCTGTCGTCATACTCGCAGCCGTCGTCTCGATTCTCGTGACTCGTGGAGATGGGGGCGCTCTGATCGCCTCGCTGGGGTTCGGTATCACCTGCGGCATTGTTCTCTTGCTCTTCCAGATCCCCACCAACCCGAAGGGCGCCTTCGGCAGCCTGCCTTTTATTGCCGTCCTCGCGCTCGCCGGCCTTGTGGCGGAAGCGTCCATGATATTCGCGAGAGCGTTGAAGCTGCCGTGGCGGAGCGTGCTGACCGGGGCAGCCTCAAACGCTACATTGCTAACGCTCTACTGGATCCTCATCTTCCCATCCACGGCAGAATGGGTGAAGTGGGGGGACGTCCCGCTAGTGATGGGCCTCTGTCTTGGGTGTGGAGCCGTGTGGGGGTATATTGCCTTCGCGATAGCTGGACCTCTTTCGCGGAGATTGGCACTTCAGCAGAGGGAGTAGGGATGTGCGGTTACACTGACTTCCAGGCACTCACCACTTGCGTCACTCGCCTTTGCGCGCTCTCTGCTGCCGGACTCTTGACCTACGCGGCCTGTAGAACGCAGTCCTTCTGGCGCGTCCTTCGCAGCAAGCTCAGGGATGCGGTAGCCAGCGTCTACAGCCGTCTCAGCGTCAGGCGGGTGCTGGGAGCGCCGCTCGCGTACTGGGGCGCGCGCTCACTGGCCGGGAGCGACGGGAGACGCTGAGAGCGGCGCGGCCGTACGCTTGTCCAGCAGCCGATAGCGTTGACTCCCTCCGTCAGAGTGCAGGGCATTCCCCCGCACGCTACAGCCGGAACAGCTCTGTCACCTGGCCGGCCCCGCAGCCGCGGTGCCCGTGCCATAGCATCCCAGAGGAGAACCGGTGAAGCTGGTCGAAGATCTCCTAGACAGCGTGCGAGACTTTGATTGCCCGGTGAAGCGGGTATGCGTGGGTCTCCACTGGACTGTGGTCGAGAGCAGACACGTGGGCATGGCCCACACCTACAAGACCGGCAGGAAGGTGGAACTCGCCGACTCCGGCGAGCTGGTGGGTAAGAGCGCGCTCGAGCTCGCCGCGCGCCTCAGGAGCTGGGAGCCCCTGGAAGCGAGTCTCGGCCTGGCGGCCTTGAACTCTCTCATCGACCCGGTCGGCCGCCCGGGCAACGTTTTCGATTACGTTCTGCACAGCTGCGAGGGACGAACCGTCACCGTCGTCGGCAGGTTTCCGAACAACGAAGCTGTCGCACGGGTTGCGCGACGAGCCTTCTTTCTGGAGATGGAGCCTCAGGAGGGAGAGCTTCCTCCGTACGCCAGCGAGGAGGTCATACCTGAATCGGACGTGGTGGTGATCACGGCCACCGCGCTCATCAACAAGACCCTCTCGCGTCTACTGGAACTCAGCTCGCGGGCGACGGCCGTTGTTCTCGGCCCCAGCACTCCTATGAACGACGTGCTTTTCCAGCAAGGAGCGGATATGCTCGGAGGTGTCCGCGTGACCGACTCAGAGGCACTCGTGGCGAGCCTCGTCCAGGGGGTCAAGAAGTTCAGGAGGCTGGCCGGCATCGAGGCGATCACGAGCACTGCAAAGCTGGGAGATACGCTGGCGCACCGGCAGGCTGAGCCGAAAGGGCTAGAGCGAGAGCCCCGGTAGGGGGCATCTACGGCTGGCCCACGACACGTACGGGTATGGGACTGTCGGTCTCGTCGCCCGTGCCAAGCTGCCGGGCCCAGTTCCACCCCCAACAGTAGGCGACGCCAGCTGTCGTGAGTCCGCAGCTGTGGTAGTCGCCGGTCGTCACCGAGGTGAACTCGAGATTACCAGCGACGGGCACTGGCGCGTAGCTCGTCGCGCCCATGCCATCGCCAAGCTCGCCGCGCCCGCCGTTGCCCCAGCAGTATGCGTCGCCATCCGTCGTGACCCCGCAGACATGAAAGAGCGAGCCGCTTATCGAAACAAATCTCAGGCCCCCTGACACCGGCGTCACATCGACCTCCTCCACGGAAGCCCAGCCTCTGCCCAGCTGCCCGTAGTCGTTGTGGCCCCAACAGTAGGCCACGTCGTCGCTCGCGATCGCGCAGCTGTAGGAGTGGCGACCGGCGACAATCGACTTGTATTCGAGGGCGTACGAGACTCGCAGGGGGATGCTGCTGCGGCCGCTGCTCGTCCCATCCCCAAGCTGCCCGTGGTTGTTGTTACCCCAGCAGTACGGGTCGTCGCTGGTCGTCATTCCACAGGAGTGATCGAAGCCGCGACCGCTGACGTAGGCGAAGTCCAGCCCACCGTAGACGGGTACGGCCGTGGTGCTGCCCACCGTCGAGCTATCGCCGAGCTGTCCGTTCGAGTTATGGCCCCAGCAATACGCTTCACCACTCGCCGTGACCCCACAGGTGTGCTCGATCCCGGCGCTCACCCAGGCAAAGCTGTGTCCCCCTTCGACTGCAACCGGTTCGACGGCGTCGTCAGTGCTGCCGTCGCCCAGCTCACCGCGGTCGTTGAGCCCCCAGCAGTACGCCAGACCACCTGCCGTCAAGGCGCAGTTGTGTGAGGAGCCAACGCTCAGCTGTGCGAAGGTGAGGCCGCCGCCTACCGGGGCCGGCACGCCTCCCCAACAGTACACGGCGCCGGTAGTGCTGAGGCCACAGGTGTGAAACGAGCCAGCGCCCAGCGACGTGAACGTGACGACCCCCACCGTGACCTCCGCCGTTCCGCTCTCGCCCTCGCTGGTCACCGTGATCATCGCTGACCCGGCCCGGACCCCCAGTACCAGGCCGGCGCTGTCGACCGTGGCAATCGTCTCATCCGAACTCGTCCATGTCACCGCGCGGTCCTGTAGCGTATCTCCCGTCTCATCGGTCAGCGTCGCCGTGAGCTGCACTGTCAGGTCCTTGAGCATCGTCCAGCTGCCGGGCGACACCGTAACCCTGGCCACCGACGCCATGACTGTCACCTCCGCCGAATCGCTGACGCCATCCACCTCCGCCCTGATCAGCGCCTGGCCCGGCGCCATGCCGAGCACCAGGCCCGTCTCGTCCACTCCAGCCACGCCGGGGTCCGAAGTCGACCAATCCACCCCGCGGCCCAGCAACTCACTCCCCGCCGAGTCTCTTACCGAGACTGAGTACTGCACCGTCGAATCGACAAAGACCGTCGCGTTGGCCGGTGAGATCGTGACGTGAGCGACGGGGACCGGCGCCATGGGGTCGTCTCCGCACGCGACGAGCGTCGACAGCAACACAGCGAAACAGAGAAGCGCGATCGCCGCGCAGCAGCTCACGAACGGCTGCTGAGCCGGGACCGGATGGGTACTATTGGGAGACATACGACAACACCCTGCCAGCAGACTGCGGACAACCAGGCGAGGAACTACTTGCGTGGCTCGTAGCGTGCCGCTGCCGGAAAGTCAACTCCAAGCTACCGCTGTAAGAAGACGGTGCGCGTGAGTGGACTCAAGCCGTTGACTAAGCTGTGTTCAGCTTGACGACCGCGGGGCCGAACAGACTAGCGGCGATCGCAAGCGCGTTGCCTGACGGGCTACTCGGGCGCTGTGAGTATCTCCCCGATGAGATCGGCGATCGCTGCAAACACCTGGTCGGAGTCCTCTCCAGCGGCGGAGCCTCCCCTCGCTCCGACGCCGGCTTTCCCGCCCTGCCGCAGGACGACGATGACCGTATCCTCCGTCACGCGACCGTCGGATGGCTGGCTCGGCTCCGCTTCCCGAGAGTCCGCCGAGTTCTCAAACTGAAGGTTCCAGACCGCCGAGAGATCTATGTTGTCGAACCACACGCCCCTGCACGCACGGCAGACGTCGAGCGTGAACCGCTCGCTCTGAACCCGCTCGAGCCCCGAGCTGCAGATAGGGCAATTGACGATGTTCTCGCGGCCACAGCTCTTGCACGCGGCGGCGTTGCGGGTCACCTGGTGGCCGCACGAGGGGCACACCACAGTGAAGAGCTGCTTCTTCACCGTGATGAGGCTGCTCAGGATCTCCGGAGGACAGTAACGCAACTGGCGCACTTCCCCGGACTCGAACCACATGCCGCCACACTCATCACAGTAGTCGAGCGTCAGCTCCAGCTCCTCCGACGGGCGGAGCTTCTGCATCCGAACGCCGGTGCAGATCGGGCACTCCAGGCGCTTTCCATCCTTAGCCATTGATCAACCTCCTCGCCTACTCTCCCAGCGGCGATTCTGGATGTCGTCGTGCGCCGCTTCGCGCTGTCGATTCTCCAAGCGCAGAAGCGCCGCGCCGCCAGCCGGCAGGATCACGGGAATCAGAAGGTCCGGGGGGATACGCCCTCCCGTTGCTGTTGGGGCCCAAGGAGCCCCAAGACATGTAGGGAGGGCGACACAAACTCAGGCCCGCCAAGGGCTTGCCGTGGAGGGACCCCGTTGGAGCGGGGTCCCACACGGCTCCAGTGGGGGATGTACCCGAAAGCGCCTGCCTCGTTCCGAGCCCGAACGTCGCTGGGCAGGCCGATTCCGGGATGGGTCGAGGCCGCGGGCCTCACTAGCCGGCCAGCGCCGAGGGTGTAGATTGTCGTCGGCGGACGCCCCGTCGCCCTTCCAAGAAAGGCCCGTTAACCCGAAAGAGGAGCCACCATGGAAAAGGTCGGCAAATACGCCTTTATCGTTGGCCTCATCATCGCCGTATTGGCCGGGCTGGGACTCGACCAGAGCTAGGTGGCCTGGATTCTCGCTCTGCTGGGCTTGATCGTCGGGTTCCTGAACGTGGGCGAGAAGGAAACGCAGGGCTTCCTGATGGCGGCGATCGGCTTGATCCTCTCGGCAACCGCCATTCAGGCGATCCCGTTTGTCGGCGTCGTGCTGACGCGTATCGTGGCGTACCTGGTGGTCTTCATCGCGCCCGCCGTACTCATCGTCGCCTTGAAGTCGTTGCTGGTCACGGCGAAAGACTGAAGCGCCCTGTCGCTGGGCACCGTGAGACTTGCGGTGACGGGGCGTCGCCGCCTGCTCGCTGCCAGCGAGCCCCTTGCGGCAGCGGTGAACCGCTGACGAATCGACACCTCCACCAAACCGAGACCAATCAAAGGAGAAGCCCGCCAGCCGGCGTCCCTCCCGGGCTGGTCTTGGGGGCCACCTATCAATTAGAATAGGCGCGCCGAAGCCCGCTGCGGCTTCGACGCTGGCCCCAACGCCCCGCGTGGATCGAGCTAATTCACCACTGAGAGGTGAGCCTTTGCACTCAGCGACGGCGCCCTTCCGCGTCTGCGGCTCTTGTCAGAAGCAATGGGCCAGCCCCTACGATTTCGTAGTCGATGCCGAGATTCGCCTGCTCGGACTGCAGATGGTGCCGAAAAAGTCCCAGGGGAATCTGCTAATGTTCGGCCACCGCTGCGGCACCTCGATCTCCGTGTTCGCGAAGCATTTGCACCACCTCGTGCCGGATCCCGAGGAAGAAGCGAACCCGCAGGCGGTGGTCAGCTACGAGGAATGCAAGCGGCTCTGCCGGAACCTCAAGGATCTCGCGGTCTGCGATCGTCCCTGCCCCAAGGCCGGTGACCGGCGCTTGGTACAGGCGATCCTCCAGCTCAAACAGCGATCGAAGGGCACGCAGACCGCAGGTGGTGAAAGAGAGAGTCCCGCCTGATGTCGCACGGGCACGCGGGAGTTCCGCCTCCGTTCACGCGGAAGCCACGAGTTAGACCCACACCTGAACGCAACGCTCCCGCCGGGTCAGGTGTTGAAGAGCCGGTTGGGGTGTGCGTTCACCCCGCCGGTCAGCACCACCCTTGGGGGGTCACCCCTCGTCAGCACCCGGGTCCAGAACACAACCTGCGGCCAACCCGGCCTTGGAGAGACTCAGCATGAAGCCTCAGGTACCGAGACTGCCCATCCTACTCGCATTGTGCGCTGTTTCCCCATGGGCCAACGCGGCTGCTCAGGAGCCCGCAGCCGACACAACCGCCCAGGCCCTCTTCGTTTTCCTCGACTGTAACGCACCCAACTGCGACTTCGATCACTTTCGGCGCGAGATCAGCTGGGTGAACTGGGTCCGGGACCGACAGGACGCGGACGTGCACCTGCTCATAACGGCGGAGCAAACGGGCGGTGGAGGGTGGCACTACACCCTCGACTTCATCGGCCGCGGTGCCTTCGACGGCCTGGACAAGTCGCTCTCGTACGTCTCCGACCCCGACGACACCGACACAGAGGTCCGCGACGGACTCACGCAGACCATGGCCCTCGGACTCGTACAGTTCGTCGAGACCACTCCGCTGGCTCCCCGGCTGCGCGTCGTTTACCAGGCACCCGAAGCCGCTGTGGTTCAGCGCGAGGAGCACGACCCCTGGAATCTCTGGGTGTTCGAGATCAGCTTCGACGGGTCGCTCGAAGGCGAGAAACGGGAGAGCAGCTACTCCATCAGGGGTGAGGCAGAGGCCGACCGCGTCGCCGAGGACATCAAGGTCAACTTCGGTCTGTCCGGCCGCTATAGTCGCGACCGGTTCGAGTTCGACGACGACGAAGTGGAGGTCTATACCTCGGAGGACTATACCGCAGACCTGCTCGTGGTCTGGAGCCTGACCGATCACTGGTCAGCCGGCGGCAGGGCAAACGCCAACCGATCGACATACCTAAACAGAGACCTGGCAGCCTCACTAGGCCCCGCTCTCGAGTACAACATATTCCCGTACCACGAGTCCACTCGACGCCAGCTCACCTTCCGCTATATGATCGAAGTGGCGGCCTTCTGGTATGAACAGGAGACCGTCGAGGACAAGACGAAGGAGATACGCCCGCGCCATAGCCTGGTCATCGGAGCTGCGGTCCAGCAGCCCTGGGGCGAGATCGACGGATCTCTTGAAGGAATCCAGTATCTGCATAATCTGTCCACGCACCGCATCAACACCTTTCTGAACATCGAATACCGGTTGTTCCGCGGATTCAATCTCGACGTTGAGGCCGAGTTCTCCCGGATCAAAGACCAGTTCTACCTATCGAAGGTAGGGCTTGAGCTCGATGAGATTCTGCGGGAACGGCGAGAGAGGGAAACCGACTTCCGATTCGAATTGAGCGTTGGTCTCAGCTACCGCTTCGGCTCGAAGTTCGCGAATATCGTGAACCCGCGCATGAGTAGCCGGCACTATCACTAGGATTCCGAGACGAAACATCGAGAGCGGGGCGGGCTCTTCCGCACAGACCAGGCCCACTCCGCCCTTCGCTCCTCAGCTGTCCCCGCCTGCCGCTTCGCGCAACAGGCTGCGCGCGATCACGAGGCGCTGGATCTGGTTCGTGCCCTCGTAGATCTGCGTGATTTTCGCGTCGCGCATGTACTTCTCGATGGGGTAGTCCTTGCAGTAGCCGTAGCCCCCGAACAGCTGGACGCAGTCGGTCGTCACCTTCATGGCGACGTCGGTGGCGAACAGCTTGCACATGGCCGAGACCTTGGTGATGCTCTTGTGCCCCGAATCGATAACCCGGGCAGCGTGGTGGACGAGCTGGCGGGCAGCCTCGATCTGCGTGGCCATGTCCGCCAGCATCCACTGGATTCCCTGGAACGAGCTCACGGACTGGCCGAACTGCTGACGCTCGTGGGTATACTCGGTGGCCAGGTCGAGGGCGCCCTGGGCGAGACCCACCGCCTGCGCCGCGACGCCGGGGCGTGCCCGGTCGAGGGTGATCATGGCATGCTTGAAGCCGCGCCCCTCGCTGCCGCCCAGCAGGTTCTCCACCGGCACCCGGCAGTCTTCCAGGTGGATCTCGACCACGGGCGCGCAACGGATGCCCATCTTGTCCTCGTGCTTGCCCACCCGGTAGCCCGGGGTCCCCTCCTCGACGACGAACGCCGATACGCCGCGTGCCCCGCGACCGGGCTGGGTGACCGCGAAGATGGTGTTCAGTGTCGCGACAGCGCCGTTGGTGTTCCACTTCTTCTCGCCGTTGAGGATGTAGATGTCCCCGTCACGCTCGGCGCGGGTGGTCATCGATCCCGCGTCCGATCCGGCCTCCTTCTCCGAGAGCCCGAACGCGACGAGCTTCTCTCCCGCCGCGATGCCGGGGAGCCAGCGCTCCTTCTGCTCGTCGGTCCCCCCGACGAGGATGGGGAACGACCCCAGGGCGTTCACGGCGAAGGCGACTCCCATGCCGCCGCAAGCGCGCGAGAACTCCTCGACCACGATGCACAGGTCGAGCACACCGCCGCCCATCCCGCCATACTCCTGCGGAATCCAGACGCCGAACAGTCCCGCTTGCTTGATGGCCTTCTGGACCTCCCAGGGATAGGCCTGCTCGACATCGTACTTGGCCGCAACGGGGCGCATGACCGTCTCCGCCAGCTCCCGTGCGCGTTCCCTGAGTTCCATCTGCTGGGGCGTGTAGAGTTCCTCGATCATAGTTAGCTCGTCCTCCGGTTTGCAGCGTCCAAGGGGTGGTGATAGCCCCACTTGTCAAGACCGGCCAGATCGGGATGAGGCCCGGAACGGTCATCCCCACCCGGGGAGTCAGGTACTATACAACGACGAGGAGGGGTTGCGGGAGAGGTTCGACGCCTGCGGCATACCTCGCCAGGCTTCGCCGCGGATCCTCGGCGTCCGTCAGTCACTTTTCGCGGGTTCTCGGCGATTCCGCGCCCATGAGCGTCAGCCAGCGTCAAGGGGTCGGAGTGCCCAACAAACCACGCGCCGTCGTCAGGTACTCTCTCACATCGGCCATCGAGTACTCCGGACCGTGGCCTGCGACGAGGATAGCTTTCGAGGGAAGTAGCGACGTGATTCTTTCCAGCAGGTTCAGATGTCTTTCCCCTTTGGACCGTACCGTCCTCTCGATCCTGGCCAAGTAGTCGGCCCGGCTCTCCTGGTCGCGTGGGAAATCGGAAGCGAACAGAACGTCGCCCGCGAATCCGATTCGAGAACGTGTGAAGTAGACGATCAGGTCAAATGCCGAATGCGTACCGGGAACTGGAATGAGCTGTATCTCTTCGTCGCCAAACCGAAGCGAGTAGATCTTCTCACGCTCGCCTGCCGAGTCGTGAGGCTGCGGCGCCCCCAACCTCGAGAGAACACCGACGGAAGTAAGACTGTCGAGATGGCTTAGGTCTACGATCGTCGCGCTCGCGAATCTAGCGTTCCCACCGTCGTGGTCGCTATGCGGGTGCGTATTGATCACGTACCTGACTTCCCCACCGCCAAGGCGCCGCAACTCCGTGGCGAGCTTGTTCATGGTGCGCCGAAAGCCGCTGTCAATCAGGACCACCCCGCCAGGACCAGTGAAAACGCCGATATTGGACCGCCCCCGATACGGAAAGGTGAGTCTGTGAAAGTTCGCTGACAGCATGACATGCTCCGGCTCAGGTACCGGAGTCTCCACCGCGCCTCCTGACCGCAGCAATCGGGCGATCTCTGCGTGACCGTAGGCGACCGCAACGTCCAGCGGCGTCTCACCGTACGTGGTCGCCGCGTTCACGTCGACACCGACCTCCACGAGCAGTTCGGCTATTTCTCTGTGACCGCCATACGCGGCTCCGTGCAACAGTGTCCTGCCGAGGTGATCTTCTTGCTCAAGGTCCCCGCCTCGAGTGACTTTCTGTCTGACAAGCCGGGTCAGGCCGCATGCGCCTATTTCGTAGTCAGTAATCTCAGCTCCCTTTTCGATCAGAAGTGAGGCAACTTGGAAGTGCCGCCTGACCACTGCCCTCGATAGCGGCGTCTGATTGCCGCCTTTTGCATTGATGTCGGCGCCGTGGGCCATCAATAGCTCGGCGAGAGCGGCGTGGCCGTAGTAGGCCGCGAAGTGGAGCGGCGTAAAACCGAGGCGTGTCTGATTCAGTTGTCCCCGGTCTCTCTCCAGTATTTCCTTGACCCTGCCAAAGTCACCCCAGGAGATCTCATCGATCAGTTCCTGGCAGAACGCGATCGGCGGCAGCGTGAATGGGGCGGCGACAACGGCAGCCAGGGAAATGGCGGAGGCGCGCGAGACTAGGGCACTCATGGGCACATCACGAGAGCAGGGGCCGTCTGGAGTGCTCCCACGACGGGATTACAGGGCTCGGCTGTGAGCAAGGGCCAATCATCACGTTGGATGCTCGGCCCAGCCGAAGTGTTGCCCCTGGCAGCGCTGGCAGCGGCTATCGGCGGGCCGATTGGCCACCGCATCGTTCTGCCGACAGCCGCCCGCTCGCAGACGGTTGGGTGTGCACCATGCGTCACAGCTGTAGACATATTGTCCTCATCCCGCGGGCACTGAGCCCCGGGGCCTGATCCTAAGTCGCTGACGTGGCACGTGGATAGCGACGCTGCCCTCACAGGCCCACTTGTTGCAACAACGCTCGAGAGCCCGGACCCCGTCAGGCCTTGCAGCGCTTCGCCATGAGCGTACCGACTCACTTGTCACGCGTCCAGCTCTGCCCGTTGCTGCTCGCGGCCGCTATCTCGCTGGGCTGCGACGATGCGGCGAACGAGATCAGCGGCGCCGGCGACGGCCGGCCCGGCGAGTCCGTCGTCATCGCCTTCATCGGCGACCAGGGCTGGGAGCCCGCCGGTCAGGCCGATGGCCCCCGGGCGGTCCTCCAGCTCGTGAAGGACGAGGGCGCCGACGCCGTCATGCACCAGGGCGACTTCGACTACCTGGACGACCCGGCGGCCTGGGAGCAGCAGATCGACGACATACTGGGCCCCGACTTCCCCTACTTCGTCAGCGTCGGTAACCACGACACGGGCGAGTGGGAGGGCGTTGGCGGCTACAAGGAGCACATGCAACAGCGGGCGCAGCGCCTCGGCATCGCCTGGGACGGCGAGCTGGGCGAGATGGCGGCGCTCCACTTTCAGACCATCCACCTGCTGTTCGGCGCACCCGGCACGCTGGGCTCCGACCCGACGGTCTACGCTGACTTCTTCGCCAGCGTTCTGGCTGCTGACACCTCGACCTGGCGGATCTGCTCGTGGCACAAGAACCAGCGGCTCATGCAGGTGGGCGGCAAGAGCGACGAGGCGGGCTGGGAGGTCTACGAGACCTGTCGTGTTGGCGGCGCCATCATCGCCACGGCCCACGAGCACAGCTACAGCCGCACCGATCTGCTCTCGAGCACGGAGAGCCAGACCGTCGCCTCGACATCGGATACGCTCCACATCACCAACGGAGCAAGCTTCGTCTTCGTCTCCGGGCTCGCGGGAAAAAGCATCCGCGACCAGGAGCTCGACGGCGATTGGTGGGCGGCGGTCTACACCTCCGATCAGAACGCGAACTACGGCGCACTGTTCGGCGTCTTCAACTTCGATGGGCGGGGCGACCTGGCCTACTTCTACTTCAAGGACATCCACGGGCACATCGCCGACGAGTTCTGGGTCGTGAGTGATGTGAACCGGGGATGAAGATGACCTTCCGTTGCGGCAGGGTTCGCCTGCTCTTCGCGATCCTGGCCATCGCCGCGTGCGATTTGTCAGGCGATACCGGCGACCCGGTAGACCCGGGTGGCCCGCCACCTCAAGCGGCCAGGTTACCCGTCCTCCCTCCGCCGCTCGCGGTATCGTCTCGCCTTCGCACGGTTACCGCACTCGGACATGTCGCACCAGCGCCGGCTGCGGTTCCTGCTCGCGTCCACGAACAGCCAGCCGCAGTCGCCGGCATCGCACAGCCTGACTCGCTCCAGTTCGCTCGAGGTCAGAAGGTGGGCCGCTGAGCGGATGATCGGCCAGAGAACCCGGTCGAGCGGCTGATCTGGGTCCTCCAACCAGTCCCACCCGAAGCCGGCGCCGGTTCGTACTACGCGGAGCCGTCTATTCGCATCCGGCAGAACGGAATTCAGCTCCTGGATGCCTGGTTCTGCCGGCGGCAGGTCTCTGCCGACCGCGGAGAAGATCCGGTAGATGAGCGCCCGCAGGGCGGTGGCCCGTCTGAGGATCCGCGCCGCCTCCTTCGGTCGGGCCGCGGCCGCCCGGCGAAGCCGTTCCCCGTGGGCCGGATCCAGAACGCCCCGGCGCTCCGCCCATCCGACGAGCGCCTCGTAGGACGTCAGCTCGTCGTCCGGGCGGTCTCGCTCGGCCCAGCCGACGGTCTGGGTGAACTCCAGACAGGTCCAGTGAGTCTCCATCGTCTCCGTTCCGGGTACTTGGCTGGCCCGAGGCCAGCGGGTCGTGCCATAACCAGTATAACACACTTGACAGGTTAGTGCACCCCCCACTATATTAACCACCGTACATGCATACACCGGTTATGAGCCGAGGATGCCCGTTTCGGCTCCCCTGAGCATCAGGCTCTGAGCCACTTCAGACGCGAACTTCAAGGAGGAGCACCGTGATAGCGAGAACCTGGCGAGGCAGCGTGCGCGCCCGCGACGCCGAGAGCTATGTCGATTACTTGCGGCAGACGGGCGTCGCCGACTGCGGGTCCACGCCCGGCAACCTGGCGGTCCTCGGGCTCCGTCGAGTCTCGGGCGAGCGCGCCGAGTTCCTGTTGATAAGCCTGTGGGACTCACAGCAAGCCATCCGGCGCTTTGCCGGCGAGCACCCGGAGCGCGCCGTCTTCTACCCCGAAGACGAGCGCTTTCTCATCGACCGAGAGGAGCACGCGGACCACTTCGAGGTCGTCCACCTGGGGCCTCTCGATCGGACCAGTGACAGCGAAGACGCCGGCGTGCGTGGCCTTCTCCGCCGCCTGGCCGATTGGTGGTTGAGTCGTGGTGTGACCACCTCGCGCCGGGAGATCAAGACGGTCGGCCGACTCACTCCACACGGGTTCACCTACGTGCGGCTACCCTGAGGGCCTGCACGTCCGCGCCGGCCGCGAGCAAGCACCTACTGGGCCTGGGGTGTGGCAGGCGGATGCCGAGGTGGATGGACAGCTGAGCAGAGACGTCAGCGGGCGCGCAGGCCTGCTAGCTCATCTCTCTGATCCGGATCTCGATCCCTTCGACCCCTTCCAGCAGCTCCACGAGCTCGCCGGGGTCCGTCCTCCCGTAATGGTAGGGATAGAGGACCCTCGGCCGGAACGCCTGCGCCGCATCCGCCACCATCTCCGGCGTCATCGTGTAGGGCACGTTCATCGGCAGGAAGGCGATGTCGATGTCCTCGAGCGCCTTCATCTCCGGCGTGTTCTCCGTATCGCCAGCCACGTAGACGCGCTTATCCCCGAACGTGATGACGTATCCGTTCCCGCTGCCCTTCGGGTGATACGGCTGCCCGCCCTCCCGCATGTGCACGAGGTTGTAGGCGGGGACCGCTTCGATCCCAAGCCCGGCCTCCGTCCGGGTCTCACCGTTCTCCATCACGTGCGCGCCGTCCACCCTGCCCGCGCAGGACCGCGAGTAGATCAGGACCGTTCGTTCCGTCCTGATCGCCGCGATCGCGTCGGGATCGACGTGATCGCCGTGCTCGTGGGTGACGAGGATGAGGTCCGCCTTGGGCATCGTGCTGTAGTCCGCTTCGCGTCCGACCGGATCCACGTGAATCACCTTCCCGTCGTAGCGGAACATCAGGGTGCCGTGGCCGATGAAGCTGATGGTGAGATCACCCGCAGCGGTCGGGATGACGTCCTCCTCGAAGCCGGCCTGCCCGCAGGCCCCGCTGCCGGCAAGGAGCAGCAGGGTGGTCGCCACGAGCGAGTTGCAGAATGCGCGCGTTCTCATGATCACCTACCTCCAAGGCGGAAGTGCAGATTTAACGACAAGCTACTGAGCGCGGCCTCCCGCTGCCACTCGTCGGGTCCAGGGGGATCCTGACCGGCTGAGGGACCTCGGCTGCGGAGCGCGGGCCAGAGCGTTTTGCCCGCATCCCGGCCACCAAGTACAATTCATCGACTAGCTAAACGTCGGAAACCGGGAGTCATACCATGAACGACCGCACGATGTGGATCTTCGTCCTGCTCTTCCTGAGTCTTGGGCCTGCTCCGCGGACTCTCTGCGCGCAGGGCGCGCTAGAGGACCTGCGTGTCAACCCCGAGCGGATCGAGCTGCGAATCCAAGAGTTGTCCCAGTTTGGCGGAACCTCGGACGGCGGGGTGGACCGGGTGGCGTTCAGCGATGCCGACGTCCAGGGGAGAGAGTACATCATGTCTCTCATGCGTGAAGCGGGCCTCGCTGTCCGCATCGATGCAGCCGGCAACATCATCGGCCGGCGCGAAGGTCGGGATGCGGACCGGCCCAGCATCCTCTTCGGCTCGCACATTGACGCCGTGCCCCACGGGGGCAAGTACGACGGCGCCCTGGGGGTGATCGCCGCCATCGAATGCGTGCAGGTCCTGCACGAAAACGAGGTCGCCACCCGACATCCTCTCGAGGTCATCGTCTTCTCCGACGAGGAGGGTGGTCTGGTGGGCAGCCGGGCCATCATTGGGACACTGACACCCGAAGCGCTCGACGTCGTCAGCCACAGCGGCAAGAGCGTTCGGGACGGCATCCGCTTCATCGGCGGCGACCCGGATCGGCTGGACGAGGCCAGACGGCGACCAGATGATATCAAGGCATTCATCGAACTCCACATCGAGCAGGGCGGCATCCTGGACTCAAGAGGGATCGACATTGGGGTCGTCGAGGGCATTGTCGGCATCAACTGGTGGGACGTCACCATCGAAGGTGATGCCAACCATGCGGGTACAACACCCATGGACCAGCGCAAGGATGCGCTGCTCGCCGCCGCCCACCTGATCATTGCGGTGAATAGGATCGTCACTGAAGTCCCCGGCCGGCAGGTCGGCACCGTCGGCCGCATACGGGCCGAGCCCGGCGCACCCAACGTCATCCCCGGTCGCGTCGTGATGAGCCT
>JBDHKG010000064.1:0-18295 GCA_039586495.1 Gemmatimonadota bacterium
TTCCGCAACGTTGGCCCTGAATAGGGTTCAGGAGGTCGCGAGGGTGTGCAAAGAAGTGTGCGAACTTCGGCCAAGAATCGCCCGTCTTTGGAGCGCAACGGACACTCAGTCCGTGGTTCGCCACACCAAGGGATCTGGGCAAGCTTCACCAGCGGCGTGCCAAGCCGCCGTTATTCAAACTTATCTGGGGACTCTGTTAGTCACAGTGCCAACGGTGGTGACAGTATCTGTCACCACCTTCGTCACCGCGCCTCATGTGAGGAGCACAGAGGAAGAGATGAACAGCCAATCTGCGCGGATTACCTGAGCTTGAGAAATGACCGGGGTGGGGCTCGAACCCACGGCCTGCGGATTAAAAGTACGAGAATACCCTAGGACCATTGGGATCCATCGGACTCGAAACAAGACAGGAAGCGGCCTTCCAGCCTGTTGAGGGTCCCGATAGTCGCGATCGAGACGAATGGTCTGTCTACAGTTTGTCTACAGTGGGCGGACGCTCCTTCTTCATTCTCTATAGGCCCGGTCGCCGTCGGGGGCCGGGCCTGACTCGTAGCGGACGCTGTACTACCGGCCGTGACTTACGGCCGAACTCGCGCCAGATTCCTGCAACCTTGCCGATACTTCGATCATCAAAAGAGAGGGAGGGGCAAGACCGGCTGGCCTTTCAGAATCGCAAGAGCTAAGCAGGCGCTTATGTCGAAACTCGCACGGTACCTACTCGCGGCCTGTATCGTCAGCGCCGTAGTCTCGTGCGATGACAGCCCGACCGATTCGCCCGCAGCCAACGAGTGGCCCGTCGCCTCCGCGGAATCGCAGGGACTCGATCCCGATATCCTCGACACACTTACGATCCAGCTTCGGGAGGGTCGCTTCGGCCGGATCAGCAGTCTACTGATCGTGCGGCACGGCTACCTGGTCTACGAGGAGTACTTCCGCGGACATGATAGAGAGCGGCTTCATCCTGTCTATTCGGTGACGAAGAGCGTGGCGTCAGCGCTGATCGGGATCGCCCTCGAGCAGGGCAAGATCGCCAGCATAGACCTCAAGCTACTGGATTCATTTCCCGAGTATCAGAGCCTCGCAAACATGACCGTGGCGAAGGGGCAGATAACGCTGCGCCACGTACTCCAGATGAAGGCCGGCTTCGCGTGGGACGAGTGGTCGACCGCTTATGGCTCGCCGAACAATCCGACGACGCAACTGGTTCAAAGCTCCGACTGGATCGAGTTCGTTCTCGATCTGCCTGTGGCCGGCATACCTGGCGTGACATTCACCTACAACAGTGGCTGCACAATGCTGCTCTCCGGCGTGTTGAAGAACGCAACCGGAATGAGCGCGAGATCGTACGCCGAGCGGGTTCTATTCAACCCTCTGGGCATCAGCGCCTACACATGGGAGATGGGCCCGAACAACATCGCGAATACCGGTTGGGGCTTGAGCCTGCGGTCGCGTGACATGGCAAAGCTCGGCTACCTCTACCTGAGGAACGGGGTCTGGAAGGAGAGGCAAGTCGTGAGCCAAGAGTGGGTCGACCAGTCCAGTCAGCCGCATATCCGTTTCGCCAACGGCGGCGGTTACGGCTTCCAGTGGTGGCTATTGGCGCTGGGTGAGGGCGGTTCGGACCCTATGGCGCCATACGCGGCCGGATGGGGTGGCCAGTACATCTTCGTGATTCCCGAGCGAGACATGGTCGCGGTCTCGACGGCGGAGGAATACAACGGACAGTCGGAGATACGTACGGTGTTGTTCGACCATGTCTTCGCGGCCGATCGGGAAGCAGTAGGGCCACCTGCGCCGGCCATCCTTCCTGACCAGGCAATGCCCGAGCACCCAACGCAAATGGTCAGGTTGGATACGTGGTGAGATGGTGGTGGCGGAATCGGACCCAGAAAGACTCCGATGCGGGGTTGATACAAAGAGCCAGAGGTTCTCTCGGAACCGCGCTCGTCTTGACGCTGATTCACTCCCCCCTCATGGTCCAGAACGACGTCCTCGCTGTGATTCCCATCGAATTGGAGCGGAACAAGACCATCATCCCCGTGTCGGCAGGATCGTAGGCTGGGTACAGGCTGCTGAGACCTTCCTTGACTCTATTCGTGCCATCCATATGGGATTGGCAGATCGACATAGGATGTACCGTAACGATCTTACAAGAGAATTCCGCTTGCCGTGGCCGGTCGAATTGGCGTTGGCGTACGATGTGCAGCAGCGTCCTAGCGGCCGGTTCATGGACGGATTCATGATGCTGTCAGCGAAAGCTTCGCGAAGTCGCGCAAAGTTGACACAAAGTGTGCACACCCCCGGTTAGAACCCATCAAAGAAAAGGCGTCTATCACTAGACGCCGCAATCGATTGGGTGAGTGGCAGGGGCGAGACTCGAACTCGCAACCCACGGATTATGATTCCGCTGCTCTGCCGATTGAGCTACCCTGCCAGTTTCTGCAAGGGTACCTAAGCTAGCCAGCCCGGTCCGGGCCGTCAATCTTGACTCCCGCGGCCGAGAGCGCAGCCTCACACCGGCACTAACCGCCCGGGACGAGGCGATACCCCTGCGCCTCGAAATCCGGGTCCAGAGCGAACGCCTCCCGAATCCCCTCCCCGTCCATCACCGTGAAGCTGACCCAGTCGACGAGGCTGAGCTCGCGCCGGTCGGAGTGGAGAAGCCGCTCGACCGCCTGCCGGTGGAGATCTTCGCCGATCCAGTGGATCCGCAGCAGGGGGACGATCCGTGCGTCCAGGTCCCGCACGGCGGCGAGGCCAATGCGGTGTTGAAGCAGGGCCGTGGTCTCGAGCAAGACGTAGTTGGTGGTGACCAGGCTGCGGCCGCCCTCCAACAAGCGGCGAAAGGCCTCGGCGGCCTCGGAATGATCCTCCTCGCTACGGACCAGAAGAGCGTAGAGCGCTGAGGTGTCCACGAACAGGCTCACCGGCGGTAGGCCTCGGCAAGATGCTCGTCGTGGTCCCTGGCCATGCGGGAAGGTCCCTGGGAATCGGCGTACTTGCCCACCACCGCCAACGCCTCGCGAACCAGCTCCTCGCGCCCGAGCTCGACGCGGTCCGCCGCCAGGCGATCGGCGACGCAGCGGCGAACGGCCTCAGACAGGGAGATCCCCAGCCGGCTCGCCCAGCGCTTGAGCTGCCGGTGCTGCTCTTCGGTAAGCTGTATCTGGGTACGCACCATGGTGGTATAATAGTGCCACCATGGTGGCAAGTCAATTGGTCGTGTGCTTCGTCGTGGAATCCGCCGCGGCGCCTTCCCGGAACCGGTACAGGATCTCGCCTTCGCGGATCATCCCGTAGCGCTCCCGGGCCACCCGCTCGATGGCGGCGGGGTCGTGCTCCAGCATCTGCGCCACGGCCTCCAGCGAGTCGATCTCGGCCTCGGTGCTGGCCAGTTCCGCGGCCCGTTCCTGTTCCAGCGCCTCCAGCTTCTTGATCTCGAACAGCGTGTACTCGCCGCCGAAGATGGCGAAGTAGATGGCCAGGAACAGCATCGCCACGATAGCAACGTCCAGGAAGCGCGACCCGGACTTGTTCGTCCGCGCCCCACCGCGCTTCCGCTTCCCCGCGCGCCGAGCCTTTGCCCCACGACCCTTCGCCCCACGACTCTTTGCCCTGCCACCCCGCTTCTTCCTCGCCACACTACCCTCCTCTACCTCATCCACCCTTTCACGAGAAGCTGCTTCGACCCGTACTCAGCCCGCTCGCCCAGCTCCTCCTCGATCCGCAGCAACCGATTATACTTCGCGGTCCGCTCCGAGCGCGAGAGGCTGCCGGTCTTGATCTGGCCGGCCGCGGTCGCCACGGCCAGGTCGGCGATGAAGGTGTCCTCGGTCTCGCCGGAGCGGTGGGAGATGACCGCGGTATAGCCGGCGGTACGCGCCAGCTCGATCGCCTTGAGCGTCTCGGTGAGCGTGCCGATCTGGTTCACCTTGATGAGGATCGAGTTCGCCACATCGGCGGCGATCCCGCGCAGCAGCCGGTCGGTGTTGGTCACGAAGATATCGTCGCCGACCAGCTGGATCTGGTTGCCCAGCCAGCCGGTCAGCTCTTTCCAGCCATCCCAATCGTCTTCGCCCAGTCCGTCCTCCAACGAGCGGATCGGATAGCGCTCGCACCAGTTCTTGTACATCTGGGTGAGGTCGGCGGCGCTCAGGCCCTCGTTGCCGCCGATGGTGTAGACGCCGTCCTTGCCCAGCTCGGAGGCGGCTACGTCGAGGGCCAGCACGATCTGGCTGCCCGGCACGTAGCCGGCCCGCTGGATCGCCTCGATCACGCACTCCAGCGCCTGCTCGTTGGAATCGAGGTCGGGCGCGAAGCCGCCCTCGTCGCCGACCGACGTCGAGAGCTTTCGCTCCTTGAGCAGTTCCTTGAGCGCGTGGAAGACCTCGGCCCCCCAGCGCAACCCTGTGCGGAACGAGTTGGCGCCGATGGGCATGACCATGAACTCCTGGACGTCGACGTTGTTGTCCGCGTGGGCACCGCCGTTGAGGATGTTCATGAGCGGGACCGGCAGCACGCGGGACAAGGGGCCGCCCAGATAGCGGTACAACGGCAAGCGCAGGCGCTCGGCGGCGGCGCGGGCGCTGGCCAGCGAGACGGCGAGTATCGCGTTGGCGCCGAGCTTCGCCTTGTTGGGCGTGCCGTCGAGCTCGATGAGCGTGCGGTCGAGGCCGACCTGGTCCAGGGGATCGAGCCCTTTGATCGCCGGCCCGATGACCTTCTCGACATTCTCGACGGCCTTCAGCACCCCCTTGCCGCGATAGCGGCGCTCGTCGCCATCGCGGAGCTCCACCGCCTCGTGCTCGCCGGTGGAGGCGCCGCTGGGCACGGCCGCCCGGCCGCGGATGCCGTTCTTGAGGATGACGTCCGCCTCGACGGTCGGGTTACCCCTGGAATCGAGGATCTCGCGCGCGCGTACCTGAGCGATCTCGGACATGGCTGACTCGATTAGGCTGTCGGTTGTGCGGCCAGTCTGCGTGGTCCGCTGTAGCCTTCGGGCGCCCGCAGCTCGCCCATCATCTCGGCCATCTGAGCGTGGACGCGCGCGATCAGCGCGTCGCGATCGTCATGGCCGTAGAGCCGGCTATCGACGGGTTTCCCGAACCACACGGTGATGGGCTGCGGCCGCAGGCGAAATCCGCGTTTAGGCAGTATCTGAAAGGTCCCGTCGACGACGGTCGGCACGATGGGCACGCCCGACTCGATGGCCATGATGAACGGCCCCTTCTTGAAGCGCTGCAGGTCGCCGGTCAGCGAGCGCGTGCCCTCGGGGAAGACGACGGCCGTGCTGTTCTCCTCCGTGATCCTGCGGCCCGCCAGCTTGAGCGACTCGACGGCGGCGACGCGATTGCCGCGATCGACGAACACGTGTCCGGCAGCCTCGGAGGCGCGGCCGAAGATGGGGATGCTGCGGATCTCTTTTTTCGCGACGAAGTGGTAGCGCGCCGGCATACGCGAGGCCAGCGCCCAGACGTCGTACATCGACTGGTGGGTGGAGGCGATGACCTGCGGCAGCTCCTGATCGATGTGCTCGAACCCGATGACGCGCACCGGCGTGCCGCCGGCCCAGAGCATCGCGCGGCTGAAGACCCGGCCCGTCCAGAGGTAGTAGCGCCTGGGGAGGCCGAGATAGGCGCCCACGACGGCGACGCTGCCCAGCGTGATCAGGATCGAGAGGGCGACGATGGTCACCCAGAGGGAACGGATCACGGCCGCGCTCTATCCGGGGCTGAAATGATCGAACGCTGAGGCGGCAAGCTCCACCTCCGCCCCATCACGAAAAACCCGCACGCCGCTGCCTACGACGGCACGGCCAACGCGGGTCAGGGGGAGACCGAAAGCGTGTCGAAACTCGGAGATCGCCTCCGGCCCTAATATGCCACCGGGAACCGCGACGAGCAATTCGTAGTCCTCGCCGCCGGTCAGGGCGAGCTGCACGTCCACGCCTTGCGCGGCGGGTGTCGCGGCCCAGTCGAGCTCGACGCCCACTCCCGAGGCGGCGGCGAGGTGACCGGCATCGCCGACCAGGCCGTCGGAGAGATCGATGCCCGCCGAGGCGCCGCGCTCGACCAGCCAGCGGGCCTCGCGCACCCGCGGCTCAGGTGCCCAGAAGCGCTCGCGCCACTCGTCTCTGACCGTGCCGCCCGCCTTCCAGGCGATCACGGCGGCCGCGGCAGAGCCCAGATCCCCCGTAACCCAGAGCTCATCGCCGGGCCGGACAGCGCTCCTGAGGAGCGGCCGCTCGACCTCGCCGACGGCCGTTACGTCCAGCGCCAGCTGTGCGCCGCCGCGCGACAGGTCACCGCCGATCAAGGCGGCACCGTTCTCCTCGGCGGCACTACGGCAGCCGAGGCCAACCTGTTCGGCCAGCCCGGGCCCCGAGCCGGCCGGCACGTTGAGGGATACGAGCACGGCAAAGGGCTCGGCCGCCATCGCCGCGAGGTCGGAGAGCGTGGCCAGGACGGCGCGGCGCCCGGTGAGCTCCGGGGTGCCCCAGTCCAGCAGGAAGTGGGCACCCTCCACGGAGAGGTCGACGGTGAGCGCGAAGTAGCGGTCGCCGGCCCGGATCAGGGCGCAGTCGTCGCCCGCGCTGAGGGCGACCTGCGGGCCCGCCGCCCTGGCGCCCTCCAGGACGCGGCGGATGAGATCGAACTCGGGGCCGGGGCCCAGCGGCGTCAGGCTCACCGGGGCAGCGGCTGGTCGAAGAGGATGAAGGGGAGCGGCGGCGCGGCCGCGCCCGGGTTCTCGAGCGCGGCCGGCAGGGTCTCCAGCACCTGAAGCGAGCTGCGGCCCAGCACGGGGCCCAGCTGGGCGGCGCGGCTACAGTAGAAGAGGGCGACGCCCAGCGCCTCGCGCCGCGGCATGCGGGCGGCGAGCATGGCGCCGGATGCGCCGGAGAGGACGTCACCCGAGCCGCCGGAGGCGGCGGCGGAGGACATGGCTGAGGTGACGAGCACCGGCTCGTGACTCAAGGCAACCACGGAAGGGGCGCCCTTGAGGAGCACAGCGGTGCGCAGATGGCGTGCCGCCGCCGCGGCCACTGCCACCGGATCGATGCGCGTCTCCTTGGCCGTGATCCCCAGCAGACGCGCCATCTCACCGGGATGCGGCGTGACGGCGACGGGCCGCGTCTTGCTCATCTGGGCCAGCTCACCCTTACGCCCGGCCAGGATGTTGAGGCCGTCGGCATCGATGAGCACGGGCAGCGCGCCCGTGACTTCCAGCACGCGGCCCAGCCGCTTTCCCGCCAGCTTGTCCTGCCCGAAGCCGGGGCCGACGACGACGGCGTGCGCCCACTCCCCCGCCTCGGCCAGCGCCGCGTCGTCATCGATGTCGACGAAGATCGACTCGGGCACTCGGGTCTGACAGATCTCGCGATTGGCGGCGTCGGAGGCGATGCGCACGATGCCGGCGCCCATGGCCAGCGCGGCGCGCGCCGCCAGCACGGCGGCGCCGGCCATGCCTTTGCGGCCCGCGGCGATGAGCAGGTAGCCGGCGTCGCCCTTGTGCGCATCGGGTGCCCGCCGTGGCAGCAGCGCCTTCGCCCAGTCCGGTGTAATAACGAAGGCGGAGACCTCGTCCTCGGCCACCGGAGGGAAGCCGATCTCGACCGCGAGGATCCGCCCGCACAGGGCGCGCGCCGGCTGGAAGAGCAGACCGAGCTTGGGGTAGCCGAGCGACACCGTGATATGGGCGCGCGTGCAGGCGCCGGGCACGGCGCCCGTGCTGAAGTCGATCCCGGACGGGCCGTCCACGGCGACCCGGACGCCGGGGGTTCGGTTCATGGCCTCGATCAAGCGCGCCTCACGCTCCTCAGGGGCGCCTGCCGTGCCGGTGCCCAGGATGCCGTCCAGGATCACGGCGGCGCCCGCGAAAGCGGCCTCAGCCCGGTCCGCGGCCGCTACGGGGACATCCCAGCGGTGGGCGAGCGCGGCCTGCGGCTGCTGCTCGGCGGCCTGAACGGCGAGGACCTCGCGGCCCCAGCTACGCAGCGTGCGCAGCGCGATATAGGCGTCGCCCCCGACCTGACCGCTCCCCACTGCGCCGACGACGCGGCCTTCCGGGAGAAGATGCTGGACGACCTCGGCGATCGCGCGGCCGGCGTTCTCCATCAAGAGCCGCTCGGGAATCCCGTGCTCCTCGCGAGCCCGGCGATCGATCTCCGCCATCTCGGACGCGCGCGGTACAGGCAGCCGTTCCACGCCGTACAGGTCGCTCATCGATTCACCACTGGACTGGGCACGGTGGTAGGCGCAACGCCCCGCAACTGCGCGGGGAATCCTCGAGTGGGGCACCGCTCTGCGCCCACCCAGGACACCTCCCGGCTAGGAGTCATGGTGCGGGCTATTTGTAGGATTGCTGTACGTTGCGGCCGAAGCTGATCTCGCCGTTATCGATGCGGATGTTGAAACCGCACTCCGGATTGCTGCACACCCAAGCCTTGTACATGATGGGCGCGCCCTCGCGTCCGTAATCCGACAGTGGGACTAGAGACCCATCGTTGCACTTCCTGCATACCGGGAACTCTCGCTCTCGCTCCAACCGGCTCACCCCCCTCCCTCGCCAAGGTGCTCAGCCAAGTGCTGGCTGCCGGTAACGCCGACTAGCGGCGTGGCTCGACTCTTCCCCAGGGATAGTCGCGATCGAAGGCTTCGTCGAAGTCGAAGACGTCTCGGAAATCCTCCCGGCTGTCGCTGTCCTGCTTGATGAGCACGTGGCAATCGATCAGGGCATAGACGATCGCGCCCATATCGTCGGTCCTGTGGATGCCCCAGTGCTCCAGGACCGTCCGGGCCATGGGCCCGAAGCGCTCAATCGCCAGGTCCCGGCAGCCCTGAGCCAGCTCCTGGCCCGTGATATGCCGCGCCTCGTCCAGCTGACCAATCGCGTATTGAAGTGCGGAAAGGACAAAAAGGTAGGCAGCGTCGGAATAACGCGGATTCTTCTCCCGGAGCTTGGCCAGCAGGTTCTGCCCTACCATACAGCCCCAACCGGTGCTTCACTTTCCACGCTCAGAGCGGCAGCTCCTCTCATCGCCCGCTACCTCACAGTCCGCGTCATACTCCCTCACAACCTCACGCGGGTCGCCCCCTCCGTCAAGGGCAGCCCGGCCCAGGCCCCCTGGCCGGGACGAACGGTCAGGCAACCTGGTTGCGCCCCAACCCCAGGGGCCGCGTGGAGTTCCCCTCCAGCCACCGCTCGTACAGCGGGAAGGCGCGACAGAGCGCTCGCACCTCCTCCCGCACCCGCGCCGCCACGGCCTCGTCCTCCGGCGCCCGCAGGACCTCGTCGATCCAGGCCCCGATCTGCTCCATCTCGGCCAGGCCCATCCCGCGGGTCGTGAGCGCCGGCGTGCCGATCCGGATCCCCGAGGTCACGAAGGGTGAGCGGGTTTCGAAGGGAACTGTATTTTTATTCACAGTAATCCCGGCGCGGCCCAACGCCTCCTCGGCGGCCTTGCCGGTGAGCTCGCTATCGCTGAGGTCGACCAGCAGCAGGTGGGTGTCCGTGCCGCCCGCGACCAGCTTGTATCCCCGCTCCGCCAGCGCAGCGGCGAGGGCACGCGCGTTGGCGATCACCTGCTCCGAGTACTTCCGGAACTCGTCGCTCATCGCCTCATTGAGGGCGACGGCCTTGGCGGCGATCACGTGCACCAGCGGTCCGCCCTGCGTGCCTGGGAAGACGCTCTTGTCGATGGGCTTGGCCAGCTCCTCGCTGCAGAGGATGAGGCCGCCGCGCGGACCGCGCAGCGTCTTGTGGGTGGTTGTGGTCACCGCGTCGGCGTGGGGCACGGGGGACGGGTGGGACTTGGCGGCGATGAGGCCGGCGATGTGGGCCATGTCCACCATCAGCCGGGCACCGACCTCGCGGGCGATCTCGCTGAACTTCTGGAAATCGATGGTGCGCGGGTAGGCGCTGGCGCCCGCGACGATGAGCTTGGGCTTGTGCCTGAAGGCGAGATCGCGGAGCTGATCGTAGTCGATGCGCTGGTCGTCCTTACGCACGCCATAGGCGACGACGTTGAAGAGCCGGCCGCTGAAATTGACCGGCGAGCCGTGTGTCAGATGGCCACCGTGGGAGAGGTCCATGCCGAGGATGGTGTCGCCGGGCTGGAGCAGGCTGAAATACACGGCCATGTTGGCCTGGGCCCCGCTATGGGGCTGGACGTTGGCGTAGTCGGCCTCGAACAACTCGCAGGCTCGTGAGCGTGCCAGGTCCTCGACGACGTCCGCGTACTCGCAGCCGCCATAGTAGCGCTTAGCGGGATATCCCTCGGCGTACTTGTTGGTGAAGACCGAGCCCATCGCCTCGAGCACCGCCGCGGAGACGAAGTTCTCGCTGGCGATGAGCTCCAGCCCTTCTCCCTGCCGGCGGATCTCATCGAGAATCGCCTGATGGATCTCGCGGTCGACAGACTCCAGGTCTTTCAATTCCGGCTACCTCCACCCAACTTGCCAGCGCCCAGACTACACCGGTCGGGTAGCTCTGGTGCCGAGCACAGGCGAAACATGGCTAACGCGGCCCCGGCTCAGCTGATCCGCGATCGGTGCAGCTGGCCGACGGTCTCGATCCGGCGCTCGGCGATCCGGTCAGCCGCGTCGGCTGTCGTCAGCTTCTCCTCGCGCGCCAGCTCGAAGACCTCGAGCAGCGTCTGATAGATCTCGCCGGCCTTCCGCTTCGAGCGATCCGTCGACCAATCCGCGAGCTCCGAGCAGACGTTGATCAGGCCGCCGGCATTGATCACGTAGTCGGGCGCGTAGAGGATCCCGCGTTCCTGGACCGCCTTGGCGTCCTCGTGTGTTTCCAGCTGGTTGTTCGCCGCCCCGGCGATGATCTTGACCTTGAGCTGCGGGATGGTCTTGGAGTTGATGATCGCTCCCAGCGCGCAGGGCGC
The DNA here is from genome assembly GCA_039586495.1 of Gemmatimonadota bacterium. Classification (GTDB taxonomy): domain Bacteria; phylum Gemmatimonadota; class Gemmatimonadetes; order Palauibacterales; family KS3-K002. Next base: position 10,898 of record JBDHKG010000064.1, read on the forward strand.
GAAGATATCGGCGTCGACGCCGTAGATCGCGTCCGGTTTGACGGCCTCGGCGCCGAAGTCGTCTATCGCGCGGTCCACCCGGTCCTGATGGATGTCGGTGACGATCAGCTTGGCCCCTTCCGCTGCCAGGTTTTCACACAGGTAGTAGCCGACGTGGCCGACGCCCTGCACGGCGACGGCCTTCCCTTTCAGCGAATCGTCGCCGTACACCTCGAACGCGCACGCCTTCATCCCGCGGTAGGTACCGTAGGCCGTCACCGGGGACGGATCGCCGGAGCGACCGGCGATGCCGACCACATACTCGGTCTCCATGTGGACGTAGTCCATGTCCTCCACCCCGGTGCCTACGTCCTCAGCCGTGATGTAGCGCCCCTTCAGCGTCTCTACGGCGCGGCCGTGCGCCCGGAAGATCATCTCGCGGCGCGGTGTCCCGGGATCGCCGATGATGACCGACTTGCCGCCACCCAGGTTGAGGCCGGCCACGGCCGCCTTGTAGGTCATCCCCATCGCGAGGCGCAGCACGTCGATCAGCGCCTGCTCCTCGGATTCGTAGTTCCAGAAGCGGGTGCCTCCGAGCGCCGGCCCCAGCGTCGTGTCGTGGATCGCGATGATGCCGTAGTAGTTGGCGGCAGGCTCGCGGGTGAACAGCACCTGCTCGTGCTCGAACTCCCCCATCGCCTTGAAGACTTCCATCTGCGCACCTCGTCTCTTTAGGCTCTAGCGCTCCCTCAGTTACCCCTTCGCCGCCCGTTCCTCATAGAGCGACCTGGCGATGACCAGGCGCTGAATCTCACTGGTTCCCTCGTAGATCTCAGTCACCTTCGCGTCCCTGAACAGCTTCTCCACTGGATAGTCGCGCATGAACCCGTAGCCACCGAAGATGTTGATGGCCTGCGACGTGACCCAGACGGCGGTCTCGCTGCAGAACAGCTTGGCCATACTGGAAAGCTTCATGTCCGGTTGCCCCGCATCCCAGACCCGCGCCGCCTGGTGGAGCAGGCCGCGCGACGCCTCGACCCGCGTGGCCATGTCCGCCAGCTTGAAGGCCAGGCCCTCGAAGTCCTTGATCGGTTGACCGAACTGCTCGCGTTCGCCGGCATAGGCCACCGCGTGCTCGAGAGCGGCCCGGGCGATGCCCAGCGCCTGAGCACCCACGCCCATGCGGCCACCCTCCAGGCTGGAGAGCGCGTAGATCAGCCCTCTGTCGGGCTCGCCGAGCAGCGCCTCCGGCCCCAGCCGCATGTTGTTGAAGGCGACGGAGACGGTCTCCGAGCTGCGCAGCCCCGTCTTGTCCTCCTTCTTCCCCACCTCATAGCCGGGCGTGTCGGTGGGTACGATGAAGGCGCCGATGCCGCGCGCGCCGCGCCGCGCGCCAGGAGCATCGGTCCGCACCATCACCAGCAACAGATCGGCGGCGCTGCCGTTGGTCACCCACATCTTCTCGCCGTTCACGACCCAGCCGTCGCCGTCCCGCTCGGCTCGCGCCTTCAGGCTCGCGGCGTCGCTACCGGCCCCAGCCTCGGAGAGCGAGAACGCGCCGAGGATCTCACCCCGGGCCATCGGCGGAAGCCACTTGGCCTTCTGCCCCTCCGACCCGTACTTGAGGATCATTTGGGTCGGCAGCGAGTTGTGTACCGACAGGGTGATCGCCACCGACGCGTCGCCCCAGGAGATCTGCTCCAGCGCCACCAGGTAGGTGAGCATGCCGAGCTCGAGGCCGCCGTACTCCTCCGGCAGCCGCATGCCGAGGAAACCGAGCTCGGCCAGCATCGGCATCACCTCGGAATGGAACGCGTGCTTCTCGTCCCATTCGGCGGCACGCGGGCGGATCTCGTTCTCGGCGAATGCGCGCGCGAGCTCGCGGATCTGCTCCTGTTCTTCAGTCAGCGTGAAATCGCGATTCATGCTCGATAGCCGTCGAACCTAGCTTTCGTAGCTGTAGAATCCGCGGCCGGTCTTGCGACCCAGCCAGCCGGCGTCCACGTGCTTCCGCAGCAGCGGGCAGGGACGATATTTGTCCTCGCCGAGGTCGTTGTGCAACACCTCCAGGATGAACAGGCAGGTGTCGAGTCCGATCAGGTCGGCGAGCGCCAGCGGTCCCAGCGGGTGGTTCATTCCGAGCTTCATGACCTGATCGATCGCCTCGGCGCTGCCCACACTCTCGTGCAGGCAGTAGATCGCCTCGTTGATCATCGGCATGAGCACGCGGTTGCTCACGAACCCCGGCGAATCGTTGACGACGACCGGGGTCTTGCCGAGATCGCCGGACAGCTTGACCACCGTGTCGGCGGTCTGGTCGGAGGTCGCCAGCCCGCGGACCACCTCGATCAACTGCATCATGGGCACCGGGTTCATGAAGTGCATGCCGATGACGTTCTCGGGCCGGCTGGTATGCGCTGCCAGACGGGTGATCGGGATGGAGCTGGTGTTGCTGGCGAGGATGGCCGACTTCGGGGCGAGCTCGTCGAGCTTGCGGAAGATGTCCGCCTTGAGCGTCTCGTCCTCCGGTACGGCCTCGATCACGATCTCAGCGCCGGACACGGCCTTGAGATCGGTGGCGGTCTCGATCCGCTTGAGCGCCGCATCGCGGCCAGCCTCGTCAAGCGCGCCCTTCTTGACCTGGCGGTTCAGGTTCTTCTCGATCGTCGCGAGCGCCTTCTGGAGGATATCGGCGCTCACGTCGATGAGCGTCACACCGAAACCGCTCTGGGCGAAGACGTGGGCGATGCCGTTGCCCATGGTTCCAGCCCCGAGCACACCGACCTTCATCGTCTTTCCTGTAGCCATGTCTCTCCCACCTTCCGAGCGTTTCTCCTATCGCGGCCAACGCGGCGGCGCGGTCACGGCAGATCGCGCGCGTCGACCAGCGGCTTCAACGCCGCCATGCGGGCCGATTCCGCGAGCCAGCGGGTGCGGAAGACCCACACGATCAGCGGCAGCGAAAGCACGGTTGTTAACAGTCCACCTTCCGGCCCGAACGCTCCGCCGGTCGCCAGCTCCGGGCCGCTCAGCAGGGTATCGTAGCCCGGCACGTCGAAGTGGATGCCGCTCACCGGCAGATCGAAGACGGCCGCCATCACGTAGTTCCAGGCCCAGTGCAGGCCCAGTGCGGCCCAGAGCGATCGCGTGCGCAAGTAGGCCAGCGCCATTAGCACGCCGGCGAAGGCGATGTTCAGCAGCCCGAGAGATGTCACTTCCGGATTCCTCAGGTGCACCAACGTGAAGGTTCCGGCGGACAAGATGAGCGCCAGCGTCACGCCGGCCCCTTCGACGAGCACCTGGAACGCGTAGCCCCGAAAGAGCAACTCCTCGGCGGCCGCAGCCACAGCCAGCAGCAGTGCCAGGCCGAGCATCTCCTCCAGCCAGCCGAGCAGCGTTCCCGCGTCGGGCGCGGGTCTGAGCCAGCCGACGACGGTCTCCAAGACGACGATCAGCGCGATGAACCCGCCGCCGATGACGGCGCCGCGCAGAAACCCTCGTGGCGCTTCTCTGCCCAGCGGCAGGCCCATGGCCGCGAAGGGACGCCGCTCGACCCAGCGCATCATCACGAATGATGGGAGCAAGATCGCGGCGACCAGCAACGCGCTGGGAAAGGCCAGACCCCAGAAGTATCTCTGCTCGCTTGGTACCAGCGGCGACGTCACCGTCAGGAGCAGCCAAAAGCTGGCGAACACCAGCACGAGGAAGATCAGCACGCGCCATAGGGCCCGCAGCTTCTCGGGACCGAAGAAGACGTCTCGAGCTCTCACGCGATCTCCCACGCTGCAACAAAAAGCCCTCGAAGCTAGAAGATCTCGAGGGCTCGGGTACGGACTCTGACGCTAATGAACAGCGCAAGGACGACCTTGACGATATCTAGAGCCAGGAACGGCAGCACGCCGAACCTCAGCGCCTGCCCTAGACTCCCGGTCATGAGCAGCAGCCAGCCCATGCCGCCGGCGTGGATGATCGCGACGCCAGCGGCGAGGCCGACCGCGAGTCGTACGACGTTCCCTGAGCGGCCGGCGACGGCGCCGACCGCATAAGCCGCAACCGGAAAGGCCAGCAGATAGCCCCCCGTGGGGCCCAGCAGGTAGGCCAGGCCGCCGCCCGCCGCGAAGATGGGTGCGCCCAGCGCACCCGCCGCGAGGTAGGCGAGCTGCGACGCCGCGCCGAGCCTCGAGCCGAGCGTCGCGCCCGCCAGGATCACGCACAGCACCTGCAAGGTGAAGGGCACCGGCGTACCCGGCAGGGGGATCGCCAGCCGCGCGGCGAAGGTGGTCGCCACGGCGAAGACCGAGACGCCGATCAACCGCCGCAGCGTCCGGCTCCGTATCACGTCCTCCCGCGCCCAGCTCAACGCCTGACTCTGCAGTCTCACGGTCACAGCTCTATCGTTCCTGGTTTGCGGTTGACAGTTGAATCAGACGCGCTCGACGCTGAGGGCGACCGCACTTCCGCCACCCAGACAGAGGGTCGCCAGGCCCAGCTTCGCGTCCCGGTCCTCCATCGCGTGCAGCAGCGTGACCAGGATGCGGGCGCCCGACGCACCAATCGGGTGGCCCAGCGCGATGCCGCCGCCGTGCACGTTGACCTTATCCCAATCCCAGCCCAGCTCGCGTCCGTCGGCCAGCGTCTGCACAGCGAACGCCTCATTGATCTCAAACAGGTCATAGTCGCCGATCGAGGTGCCGTCCTTCTCCATCAGCTTGCGCACCGCCACAATCGGTGCGAAGAAGAGCTCCTGCGGTTCTGTGGAGCCGACCGTGTAATTCTTGATGCGGGCCACGATGTCGAGACCATTGTCCTTGGCGAATCGCTCGGAGGTGACGACCAGGGCCGCCGCGCCGTCGTTGAGCGTCGAGGCGTTGCCCGCGGTGACCGTGCACTCCTTCACATCCGCCGGAGCGCTGTCGGCGAACGCCGGCTTCAGCTTCGCCAGCCGCTCAAGCGTCGTGTCCTTGCGCGGCCCCTCGTCGGCGTCGACGACGGTCGTCTCGCCCTTGCGCCCGGGGATCTCCACCGCGACGATCTCCTTGTTGAACTTGCCTCCCTCGATCGCCGCGACCGCCTTCATCTGGCTGTTATAGGCGAACTCGTCCTGGTCGGCTCGGGAGACGCCCGCCTTCTTCGCCGTGTACTCGGCGTGCCCGGCCATGTGACGATTGTAGAAGCCGCACCAGAGACCATCGTAGACCATGCCGTCCACGACCTCGCGGGTGCCGAACTTCACGCCGTCCCGATAGCCGAACAGGTAGTACGGCGCGTTCGACATCGACTCCATGCCACCGGCGACGACGACCTCGTCCTCAGCGGCGCGAATCGACTGGGCGGCCAGCGCCACGGCCTTCAGCCCGGAGCCGCAGACCTTGTTGACGGTCAGGGCCGGCACCTCCGGCGGAATCCCGGCCTTGATCGCCGCCTGGCGCGCCGGGGCCTGGCCTACACCGGCCTGCAGAACGTTGCCCATGATGACGTCCTGAACCTGGCCGGGCTCAATACCCGCCCGAGAGACCGCCTCGCGGATGGCCACGGCTCCCAGCTCGGGGCCTTTGAGGCTGACGAAGCCGCCCAGGAACCTGCCGATCGCGGTGCGGGCGCCGCTTACGATAACCGGAGTTGTTCTTGGATCTGCCATATCGCCACACGCTTTCAGTCTGGCCGGTCGGGGACCAGGGTCGGTTTCTCTTCGTGGGGCGCAAGATAGCCCCAGGGGATCTCAGGGTCATGCTCGAACAGTAGCAAGGTTCGTTCCCGCTTGACCCACTCCAACACGGTTCGCTTCGTCTCCAGGGTGACGAGGGGCTCCACGTCGTAACCCATGATCCAGGGCAGCGGAAGATGGGCGGTCGTCGGCACGAGGTCGCCCAGGTACATGGCGACTTCACCGTCAGACGTGATGAGCACCGACTGGTGGTGCGGGGTGTGCCCGGGCGTAGGCAGCACCTGGATTCCGGGCACGACCTCCGCCGGCCCATCCACGAGATCGAGGGTTCCGGCACCCTCGATCGGGTCGAGATTGTGCAGGAGGTAGCTTGCCCGGACGCGTTCGTTCTGCAGGTGCGCGAACTCCCACTCCCCCCGCTGGACCACGTGGCGAACGCCGGGGAAGGCCGGGACGATACTACCGTCCGGTAGCCTGACCGTATTGCCGCCGGCGTGGTCGAAGTGCAGGTGCGTGTTGATCACCACCGTCACATCTGAGGGCTGGAAGCCGGTGTCGCGTATAGCGTCCTCGAGCGCCGTCGGATCCCCCTCGTTCTCGAGCCCATAGATGTCGCGGAACTTGGCGTCCTCTTTGTTGCCGGCGCCGGTGTCGATCAAGACGAGCTCGTCGTCAGCCTCGACGAGCAGGGGGCGCAAGGCCAGGCGAATCCGATTCCGCTCGTCGGTGGGCATCATCTTCTCCCATAGCGGCTTGGGTACGACGCCGAACATGGCACCGCCGTCCAGACGCTGTCCGCCGGCTGCGAGCGCATGCAGTCGGAATCGGCCAAGCTGGCGCGTCAGCGATTCGCCTAGGCTCAATGAGGCAACTCCCTACGGCTCTTCCTTCCTCCTTTGCCCTTCCTTCCCCTCGCTTTCGCGGCGCCCGGCGGGTGTTCCCCCCTCAGGTAGGCCTGCAAGCGTTCCCAATCCCCCACTCCCCGGTCCGCCAGCTGACCGAGGAAGCGGATGAACAGTTCGGCGGTCGTCCGCGCGTCGGAGCCGGCTCGGTGCCAGGAATCCACGGCAATGGCGTAGTAGTCGGCCAGCACGTCCAGGCTGCGGCGCGAGAGTTCAGGGTGAAGACGCCGGGCCAGGCGCAGCGTGCAAACCCGTTCCCCGCCCAACCGGCCCCTGCGGCAGCGTGCGAACTCGGCCTGCAAGAACCGCCAATCGAAGCCCGCGTTGTGGGCGACGAACACTGCGCCCTCCAGCGCTCGCTGCAACGGCTCCGCCAGATCGGCGAAGCGCGGCGCCCCTGCGACCATCTCATCGGTGATGTTCGTCAGCGCCGTTACCGACGGCGGAATCGGCCGCTCGGGATTGATGAGCGACTCGAAGCTGTCCACGACCTGGCCGCGACCTCCGTCACCCGGTCCCCCCGGGCCGGGGAGCCGCCGGTCGATTCCACATCCACGACGACGAAGTCCAGGTCATGCAGCGAGGTCGACCCGTAGCCAGCCTGCTCCTCGCTCAGCAGCCAACGCCCGCGGCTCAGCTGGAAGCGCGGGTCGGCGCCCAGCACCTCGCGCACCAGTGATGCGGCGAGGCGTGGCGGGCCCTGCCGCCATCCGAAGATCCGCTCCGCCAGCGCCGGCACGCGGGCCGGGCCCGACAGCAACAGCGAGACCGCCCGCTCCCGGAGCTGAGGGAGGTCGTCCCAGCGAACACCCAGCCCATTGTTCATCGCGTCACCCCCACTGGGACCGTACC
>JBDHKG010000157.1:0-7324 GCA_039586495.1 Gemmatimonadota bacterium
CCTGGGGCTGACGATCATCGCCTATTCGCCTCTCGCCCAGGGTATCCTTTCCGGGAGGTTCCACGACGATCCGTCCCAGGTGGCGCGGCTGCCGGGGCCACGCAAGCGCCTGGCTGCTTTCAGTCGAAGGGGCCTGGAGCGGGCTAGGCCGCTCGTCGAGGCGCTGCGCGAGATCGCGAAGGAATACGACGCCACACCGTCACAGGTCGCCCTGAACTGGCTCATCCATTTCCACGGCGATAGGGTCGTGGTGATTCCTGGCGCCAGTCGGGTGTCGCAGATGGAGGATAACCTCGGGGCGCTCCACTTCACTCTGAGCCAGGAACACCTGGCGCGGCTCGACGAGACCTCCAGCCAATTCAAAGCGTAGTAGGGATCGGCGCAGCGGGCGAACATGCCTGCGTCGCTATCAGGAGGCCCTATGTTGTGCAGGGTTCGAGCACTGGGTTTGGCGGCAGCCTGTGTTCTCTCGGCTGTTGAGGGAGCGTTCGCGCAGACGCCCGGCGCATATCTCGGCCATCTGACGTGGCCGGAGGCGGAGCAGCGACTCCAGGAGTCGCCGCTTGTCATCTTGCCCTTCGGTGCCGGCGCGAAGGAGCACGGCCCGCATGTGCCGATGAACGCGACCCGGACGTGTTCAGAGAGTACGTCTTCGAGGTCGCGCGGTCTCTGGTGGCGCACGGCGCCGAGCGCATCGTCTTTCTCAACACGGGAATCGGACGAGCCACCGGCCTGCCGATCGCGATCGCCGCCCGCGAGATACGCGTACAGACCGGCACACCCACGCTGGTGATCTCGTGGGACGATCTGGAGACCGCGGAGATCGAGGCGTTGTCGGAGCAGCGTGCGGGTGGGCATGCCGACGAGCTCGAGACCTCGATCAACCTGTTCCTGCAACCGGAGCTGGTCCGGACCGAGTTGCCAGCTGCCGACTACGGGGAAGGGCGGCGGAAGGACTATCCGGGCTACGAGCCGGGCCTCTTCTCGCGGGACCCGAACGATCCCGCGTATTCGGAGACCGGCTACTTCGGGGATCCGAGCCTGGCCAGCGCCGAGAAGGGGAAGGCGGCGCTGGCGATCATGACGAGGGAGTGGCTGAGGGCGCTGAGGGGGTTCACCGAGGCGTCGCTGGGCTCTCCTCGGTAGGCCACGGTCTGGCGTGGGGTCAGTTGCAGACGCACGATGGCTCTCGGGGGTGCAGAGAGAGACCGGTCTCTGAGTCACTAAGAAGTCACGGGGCTCAGAAAGAGAGCGAGTGGGTGAGCGGATGAGAGCAACGGCGTTGGTCGCGGTGATGTGCACCCTCACGCTGGCGAACTCGGCGGCGCAGAGCTATGTGTCGGAGGACGACAAATTGAAGGTCGCTCTGGTGAAGATGCCGTACACGGGCGCACGCAACGTTCCGGAGCTGTCGGACGTGCCGGACTACCTCGCGCAGGGAGGGATCGAGGACCGGCTGACAGGGACGGGCGTGGCACTGAAACCGATGAGCACGGTCACGCTGACGGCGGAAGAGCAGCGAGAGTATGGCGAGTGGCACCGGCTCGGCCTCGCGAACGGTCATCTCAAAGAGATCGTCGCGCAGAATCGGCGTGACGGCTACCTGTCGGTGGGTTTACTGGCGAACTGCAGCTCGCTGATGGGGATGCTAGCCGGATTGCAGTACTCGGGTGAGACCGGCCGGCCCCTCAAGGTGGGGCTGGTGTACATCGACGCGCACGGTGACTTCAACACGCCGGAGACGACGTTGAGCGGGATGCTAGGCGGGATGCCCGTCGCCGTATCCGCCGGGCTGGCGCTGAGGAACCTGCGGCTCAAGTCGGGCCTCGATCCTGCCTTGCCTACCCGGCACATCGTCATGGCCGGGGTGCGCGACACCGACCCGTTGGAGCAGGAACTGATCGATCGCTCCGACATCGAGATGCTGACCGTCGAGGACATACGGACCCGGTCCGAGAACATCCATCGCCAGATGGAGCGGCTCTCACGACTGACGGATGTCATCTATATCCACGTCGACATGGATGTGCTGGATCCGAGTGAAGTCGCTGGGCACGCGCTGACCGTGGCCGGCGGGCCGACCAGTGTGGAATTGGCGGCCGCGCTCACGGAGATGTTCAGGTACGGGAAGGTGGCGGCGCTCGGGATCGCTTCGACTCCCGCCTGGGAGCGGGATCCGCAGGGCACCGCGCGGGATGCGGCATACAGACTGACCGAAGGTGCGCTGGAGGGCGCTAAGCGCCGCTGACGCCTCAGCCCGTGGCAAATCCACCTGCGTGATGTTGAGCAGCTGGTGGCTGTGGAGGCGGGCGAGGATGTGGAGGTGGTGAAAGCGATCGTGTTGATGGGTCGAGGAAGGTGTGAGAGTACCTGGAGAACATCCGCGGCGAGGAGCGGTTTAAGAAGCTGCTGGAAAGGTTGAAGGAAGAATGGGAGGAATTCGAGGTTTGATGCGGCTGACGGGGGCAGCCGCGAGGAGGTGGCTGCCCCGACGGTAGCGCTTGGCCTACAGTGACTCGAAGCGGCCCTGGAAGAAGCGTAGCTTGGCAGGTTCGTAGACGAACTTGAGCCCCTTGATCTCATCCCTGCGGTCGTGGACCCGCTTGATCCCCTCTGCCACCGCTTTCATGTGGTCGTTGGTGTAGACGCGACGCGGGATCGTGAGCCGCACCAGCTCCAGCGCTGGCCGGTAGTTCGCGCCGGTCTCGGGATCGCGGCCCTTGGAGACGTTGCCGCGCTCCATCGAGCGCACGCCGGTCTCGACGAAGATCTCGGCCGCCAGCCGCTGGGCCGGGAACTCGTCCTGGTCGATGTGGGGCAGGAAGCGCTTGGCGTCGAGGAAGATGGCGTGGCTGCCCGGGGGCGTGACGATCGGGATGCCCATCTCCAGAAGCAACTTCCCGAGATACTGGGTTTGCTCGACGCGTGAGCGGATGTAGCGGTCGTCGACCATCTCCTCGATGCCGCGGGCTATTGCCGCGAGATCGGCGGTGGCGAGCCCGCCGTCGGTGACGTTGCCCTCGTAGATGCGGAGCATCTCCTGGGCCTTGTGTGCCAGGTCGGCGTTCTCGCGGAAGCAGAGGACGCCGCCGATGTTGATGAGGAAGTCCTTCTTGCCGCTCACCGTGCAGCCGTCCCCGTAGAGCATCATCTCGCGGATGATGTCTATGATCCTCGTGTTGCGATAGCGGGGATCGCGCGTTTGGATCATGTAGGCGTTCTCGGCGAAGCGGGTCGAGTCGAAGTAGACGGGGATGCCGACCGAGCTACAGTACTCGTAGACCTCCTTCATGTTGTCCATGCTGCACGGCTGGCCGCCCGCCATGTTCACGGAGTGCTCGAACGAGATGTAGGCGATCTTATCGGCGCCGTGCTCGTCGACCAGCGCCTTGAGCTTGCCCAGGTCGATGTTCCCCTTCCAGGGGAAGTCGCTCTCGGGGTCGTGGGCCTCGTCGACGATGACGTCGACGAACACGCCGCCGGCCAGCTCCTGGTGCAGCTTCGTCGTGGTGAAGTACATGTTGCCGGGCACGAGCTGACCGTCCTTGATGCAGATCTGGCTGATGATGTGCTCGGCGGCGCGCCCCTGGTGAGTCGGGATGATGTACTGGTACCCGGTGATGTCTTGCAGCACTTCGACCAGCCGGAGGTATTCGTCGCTGGCCGTGGCGCTCGCCCTGACGCCTTCGTAGGCGGCCCACTGATCGGAGCTCATCGCGGAGGTGCCGGAGTCGGTCAGCAAGTCGATGGTGACGTCGGCGGAGCGGAGCAGGAACGTGTTGTAGCCGGCGGCGCGGATCGCCTTTTCCCGTTCTTCGCGGGTCAGCACGCCGACTTTCTCGATCGTGTGGATCTCGTAAGGGAAGGTGTCGAACTCGTAGGGTTCGAGGTCCGGATAGACCCAGCGGTAGGCCATCTCATCGCGCCATGTCCCGGTATCGGTCGCCTGTAGCGCCGTCACCCTATCGCGCTGCTGGTGCAGGCCGATGATGGCGTCGGCCACCTGGTCGAGCTGCTTATTGGTCATGGCGAGTCGCGGAATCTGGACGGGCAGCAGGTTGTCACGGCCGACCAGACCATGGGCAGTGGCGCGCGCACCGGACATGAGATAGAGGGCGGCAGACAGCGTGTCCTGCTGGTGTTCTGTGATGTGCGGCAAGAAGTTGTCGGCCTCGATGTAGGCGCCGTCGCAGCCGCGCTCGAGCGGCACGCCGCCGTCGCGCAGCCGCTGGGTAAAACGCTCGGTCTGGTGCATGACCCAGTGGACCTCCGCCTCGTCACACATCTCCATGATGCCGCGGGCGAGGACCTCCATGGTGCGGCCGGCCATGCCGCCGTAGGTGTGCAGCCCCTCGTAGACGACCACCTCGTTCATGAACTTCTCATGGTCGTCGGGATTGTCGGTGGTGAGGATGCCGCCGGTGTTGCACTTAGGGTCCTGGGCGCCGTCGATCTGGAAGATGTGGCAGGTCTTGACGATCTGCTTCACGATGTCGGCGACCGAGCGGTCGACCTGACCCGGCTCGTGCTTCTGGATGTACCAGGCGTTCTCGATCACCCGTGAGCCGTCGCAGATCAGCCGCTTCCCGTACTTGTCGGCCAGAGCGCGAACCGCGCGCAGGTTCTCCAGGCTGAACGGGTGCTGGCCGTCGGCGAAGGCCTGAAGTCCGACGAGGGCGACGTTACCGGCCTTGAGCGTCGCCTTGAGCTTCCCGAGGTCCGTGTTGCCGGTGAAGACCGGCTCCTCGTGGTTGCGCACGTCCGGGTACTCGATGCCCCGGGGCTCCAGAATATCGAGCTTCGTGCGGGCGTTGCTGGGGAGTACGGAGCCGCGCGGCACCATGGTCGAGACCACAAGGTTGACCGACCCGAGGTTGTTGTGGGTCGGGCAGACGTAGGTATGGCCCAGCACCTCGCGGACCGCGGTCTCCAGTGCCTCGAAGTTGCGCGAACCGGCGTAGGCCTCGTCACCGATCAGCTGCCCGGCGAGCTGTTCCTGGCTCACCGCGCTGGTGCCCAGCGAGCACATGTCGAAGGTGACCTGCGTAGGTGTCAGGTGCCAGACGTTGAAACGGGCATCGGCCAGGTACTTCTTGCGCTCGTCGAGGTTCGGGAAGGACAGCAGTCTGACGGTCTTGATCTTATGTGGCTCGTGACTCACCATGGTCCTCTCTCGGGAACGTGTCTGCGTTCTCTCCGTTCTGTCAGCGCGATGACCGGGGCCTTGTTCGCGTAACCTGTCGCTACGCACCGGCGGCGTTCCGGCAGGAGCCGGCGGGCAGGCGTTCGGACTCGCTTCTTGGTCAGGGCTAGCGGTACCCGAACCTAGCGGGGATGGGGCGTTCGCAAAAGAGCCGGACCGGGATGCCAGGCGCTGCTGGCCAGTGAGGACTGGCGGGGCCTATCTTGGCGGCTTTGCGTTGGGCGGGTGAGACGGCGGTTCGTTTGTGTGCGAGGTGTTGCGAATGCGTAAGTACCATCACATCGGTATTCCAACAGATGTTCAACGCCCTGACGAGACTTATCTGGAGCAGTTCAAAGTCTACGTCTCGGGCTACGAGACCAATCCGTACGGTGTCGAGTGGATGCGCTTCGAGCCGGACAGCCCGTTGCCCGAGCTGGTGAAGACAGTCCCACACGTCGCGTTCGAGGTCGATGATCTGGAGGCCGAGCTGGCCGGGAAAGAGGTGCTGATCGAGCCGAACAGTCCTTCGGAGGGCGTGCGTGTCGCGTTCATCGTTGAAGACGGCGCGCCGATCGAGTTCATCCAGTTTCTGTGAGCCTTGTCGCGGGCGATGGCGCTAGCCATCTTGCGGCGTTCGCAGATCTCATCGATTTCAGTTGTCAAAGCGGTTGTGAGAGGTCGTATGCGCGATTCATTGACCATGGGCGGTACTTCCTGGCCTCGAACTCTGAGTTTCATCTCGGGGCTGGGGATGATCGCCGCGTCGATCCTGACCATCAAGCACTTCTTCGATGCCAACTACCCGGCCTCGATCTGGGAGGGATCGTTCTGCGACATCAGCGCGTTCTTCAACTGTGACAGCTCGGCGTTCGCGCTGATCTCCGAAATCCACGGAGTGCCGCTGGGATACTTCGGCCTGTTCGTGGGCGCGCTGGTCTCGCTGGGCGCCGTGTTTTCGTCCGCGAGCTTCGAGCGGACGAACAAGACGATCGCGTTGTTCAACGGGCTCGGTGTCGTGGGCCTGTTCCTCTATTCGGTGCTGTATATCAAGAGCCTTTGCCTGCTGTGTGCGGGTTACTACGTGTTCGCGCTGGCGAGCTTCGGGCTGTTCTGGAGGTACGGAATCGACAACGGGAAGCAGGGATTCATCTCGAAGTGGTTCAATCCATCGCCCAAGCATCTAGCGACGTACGGGGTTGTGATGTTGGCCGGCGCGTACGGCTTCGCCCGGTACCATGATGCGAAGAAAGATGCTCTGACCGGTGGCACGGCCGCCCGCATAGTCGAGCAATACTACGGTCTGCCCGAGGTTCCGACCCCGAGCGTCATCTCTCCCTACTGGGCCGTGCGCTCGACCGAGCGGTTCGAGGACGCGCCCATCCGGGTCATCGAGTACGGTGATTTCCTCTGCCCCGACTGCGTCTATCTCTACGACCAACTCGTGCAGCTCAAGCAGGAGTTCGAGGGAAAGATCAACGTCGCTTTCCAGTTCTTCCCGCTCGACGCGCGAGAAGGACAGGCATCCGGGGGCCTGCGATCTCTCCTATATATCGGCCTACGATCCGAGCAAGTTCATGCAGATCCATGATGAGATCTTCGAGAACTTACGAGCTGCCCGGGATCCCGAGTGGAGGATGGAGCTGGCGCGAAGATACGGAGTCGAGGCGGCGCTGACCGACTCGGCCACCATAGAGCTGGTGCATCGAATCATCAACACGGGAGCGGAATACGAGAAGACGTCGGAGCAGTACGCGCACGGGATCAGGTCGACGCCAACGATGATCGTGAACAACCGGATGATCATCGGGACATTCCCGTACGAGCAGTTGAGGGCGATCTTCCAGGCTCTCGTGGATGAGGACGAGCGCGGTGCGGGCCGGAAGTTCATGGAGCATTGGGTGGAGGGATGACTTGACGGCGAGGGGTATCACGACTCTCGAGCTGGCGGCGCTTGCGGTCGGGGCCGTCATCTTTGTTCTGCTCATCTTCGTGGCGCTCGTCTCGCTGTTGGAGAACGAATCTCGTGCGGCGCGGCGGGCGCTTCTTCTGTCCGTCGTGCTGCCTTTGCCCTACCTCTTCGTCGGGCTTGTCGACTTCCCTTTTCAAGCGCCTCTAGCCGTCCTTCTGCTGTCTCTGACG
>JBDHKG010000158.1:0-4427 GCA_039586495.1 Gemmatimonadota bacterium
CGTCTGTTGAAGCGGGCCGCCGAGCTCGCCGAGGAGTCTCCTGAGCGGGTACCGGCCGAGGAGCGCGCCCAACTGTGGTTCCAGCAAGGCCTCTTCTACGAGGACGGATACCTGGACACGCGGCACCTGGTCTGGGCCCCCGACGTACCCGTCCAGTCGCCTGAGTGTGGTATCGCCGGCACGTTCTGCCTCAACTTCACGCAACCGAGGGACTTCAACGCGTATTTCAAGAGCGCGACCGATCTGTCGGAGTACGGGGAAGACGACTTCGAGGGAATGGTCGATGCTTTTCGACGGGCGCTGGAGGCAGATCCGACTCATGACGGCGCGCTCCGTCGGTTGAGTATCCACTTGATCGATCGGGGTGACCTGGCGGAGGCCGAACGCCTGGCGCGCCGCTACCGAGCGAACGTGCCAGATAGCCCCTGGGGCTACATCACCCTCGGACTCGTTTACCAGCGCAGCGGCCGCGACTCACTGGCAGGTATCGAGTTCGACCGGGGTCTCGAGCTCGCGCCGCCCGGGATTGTCGCCCACTACCGAGATATCTCGCCGCTGCTGCGCGCATCGCTGGCCGAGGACTACTTGCAGGAGGCCGACGCCGGGCGCCGGAACATGGAAGAGGTGCTCTGGCGCAAGTCGGACCCGTTATACCTCACTCCTGGCAACGAGGTGCGGGTCGCTCATCTCGCCCGGGTGGCGTATGCCGATCTCATGTTCGAGGACCCGTCGGAAGGCGTCTGGGGCGCGGAGACCGAGCAAGGCGTCGTCTACGTGCGCTACGGTCCGCCCCAGCGGATCTGGCAGCTCCACCGTGACGCCACCAGAGAAGAGTCTGGTGAGGAGGCCATGAATGCCGTGGAAGCGGCCGTATTCAACCAGCCGAGCGATCCTCTCTGGTATACCACCCGGCAAATGAGTTCGCAGGGTGGGGGCCGCTGGGTTTTTTGGAACTACGGCTGGGGTCTGCCGAACTTCATCTTCCAGAAACAGCTCCGCGCGCGCCACGCGAGCCATCTCTTCAGCTCGTACTCCAAGACATTGGAAGAGGAAGCGAGGCGGGCCGTGCCGGCGGTCTACAGCACGAGCTTCGACATCCTCGGCTACCCGGCCCAGCTCGCGCGGTTCAGAGGCGTAGCCGACTCTATCATAGAGCTGGACCTGTACTCCGAAGTGCCGGCGGACGAGCTGCTCGCGGGCCCTGACGACGTTGATGTGGGCCTCTTCGTGTTCACGGGCGTCGAGCACGTCCAGATCTACGACCGCAAGCTTCGTATCACCTCAGCGCCCGAGCCCCAGCCGCTGACGTATTCGGTTTCCTTGCTGGGCGGACGGTACAGCTACAGCCTGGAAGCGCGGGGCCCCAGCGGCAAGGCTGCACTTCGGCGTGAGGGCGTGGAGTTGAAGCCGTACCTGGACTCTGAGCTTGCCCTCAGCGACCTGGTTCTGGCTAGCACGGTGGTGCCCAGGGTTGAGAAGCCCACCGACCGCGGGGACTTTGCGATCAAGGTTAACCGCAGACTGGAGTTCGAGCCCGACGATCCTCTCGCCGTGTACTGGGAAGTCTACGGATTAACAACGGACGACGAAGGCTTAGCGAATTATCAGGTCACCCTTAGCGTGACTGATACACGAGGCCGCAGCGTTCTGGCCACGGTCGTGGGAGTGATCGGTCAGTTGCTTGGGCTTTCCGAGCAAGAGGGGCCCCAGCTGACCTACGAACGGATCGTCGAGTTCACGGACGACCGGGTCCCGGAGTACCTGTCGCTCCAACTTGCGGACGACGAACCCGGCGAGTACCGGTTGCGGATTGAGGTGACCGACCAACTGAGCGGAAACACCGTCGTTAGAGAGCGCGCCTTTCAGGTGATCGGTTCGTAGAGTAGCTAGGAGAAGGAAGACACTTTCGGGGGACCGTGAAGCGCGCAAGCGTGAGGTAGAGGGTGAGGAGTCGTTGGGAGACCAAAGTCGGGGCAAGGAGGAAGCGAATGCGATGGCTGCCACTCTTTCTTTGTGTGCCTGTGCCGGCGGTCGTGGCAGCCGCCTGCAGCCCCCGCGCCTCGGTGTCACTGACTCCGGTGGAGCCGGACCAGGTGGAGGTCTACATGGCGAGCGAGGCTCCATCGGAGGAATACAAGGTGATTAAGCGGATCGAGGAGCGGGCCGCACCGGACATCGAGAATAGGGTGCTGATCGAACGGGCGAGGGCGCGAGCCGCCGAATTGGGCGCGGATGCGCTCATAATAGAGGAGATTCGAACGACCATTGTGGAAGCCTACCGCGAGTTGGGACCTGTGCCGAGCGGGAAGATCCTCAAGGCGGTGGCGATCTACTTTCCAAGCAAGCATCCGGAACTGAGCTGGGATCGAGGAACCTCGCATCCCGTGTCCCCATTGTAGCCAAGCCGGATCCGGCTAACGGGTCGAGGATCACCAGGCGGCATCGGGCGGCGGCACTCTCAACATCTCAACGGCGATCGTGACTGGCAGCCGGCCGGGCTCACTCTGCCTCGGGCAGGCCTCCGGTCAGCTTCAAGATCCAGCGCATGCATTTGTGACCGAAGTCCACCGGCTCGCAGAACATCATCGGGCAGCCGCCCGGAATCACGTGGATCCCGTGCCCGCGGCAGTACTCCAGCGCCTCATCGGATACGCTGCCCCGACCGAACGACCGGTGCATCCAGACATGTGAGATGCCGAGCTCCGCACAATCGCGTACGATCTGCCCGGCCACCTTCGGATGTGTCGCGATGACGACGGCATCCACGCCTCCCGGCACCGACTTGAGGTCCGGATAGCAGGTGTCGCCCTCCAGCTCCCCCGCGTTCGGGTTGATGGGGAACACCTCGTATCCCGAATCGCGCAGCCTACGAAAGACGATGTTGGCAGCCTCGTTCTTGCTGCGGGACACACCGGCCACAGCGATCCGCTTCTGTGCGAGAAAGCTCTCGACAGCTTCCTTCAATCTGCTCATGATCCTCGGTCGTCTGAGTGATTCGTCCTCGTGTGCTGCTGCGGCGCTCGCCAGCTCGCCGACTCCGTAGCCGGAGTCACAGGGGCGCGCTCAGTATTCCAGGTCGACGTCGAGGCCCCTCAGCCTCTCGAAGATGTGCCTCGGGACATCTGTGGGCACGACGAGCCACACGTTCTCAAGTCGCCCCAGCCAGACGGACTCCAGCGCCTTTCGCAGCAACTCAACGAAACGTTCGGCTTCGAACGTTCCGTGGAGCGTGCCCAGCATCGGCAGCGACAGAGATCGGATGCCCCTCGCCTCGGCCTGCTGC
Source organism: Gemmatimonadota bacterium (assembly GCA_039586495.1). Taxonomy (GTDB): domain Bacteria; phylum Gemmatimonadota; class Gemmatimonadetes; order Palauibacterales; family KS3-K002. Next base: position 3,284 of record JBDHKG010000158.1, read on the forward strand.
AACACGGCGGCGAGCGCGCCCTCCACCCACTCCTCACGCCAGGAGGGCTCTTCCTCCAGGTCGTGCACGACCGCCAGGAACTTGAGCGGCGATCCTTCCTTCACCACCACTGTACCGGGAATCTGCGGTTCGCTCGCAGCCGCCCGCTCCAGCAGGCGCTCCGCTTTCTCATGTGTCTCTCTGGCCACCGGCTCGGCACCCAAGACGAGATAGGTGTCCTCCTCAAGCACAACGGCGTCCAATGCGAAGGGAGAATCCGATCCGGGTGAAGCTACGAAGATGCGCCTACGCGATTTCGCCATACCTCTCACCTTCAGAACGCCCGGGCCTCACCGTGCGCCAGCTGCCACAGATTCTCTGGCAGCCGGTGGCGACGCACACAAGCTACAGTCGTATCGTCCATCGTCAAAAGCTGTTCGCCTGCTCTTTGCTGATCCGCGCTCAGAAGACACAACGGACTGCGCTCACCGGAGATCACAGCGACTGTTCGCGTGCTGTCGGATCGTCCTGGACTCCAGAGCACACAGTCCCCATATTTTCGCGCTACTGCTGTTCGACAAAGGAGGCCCCCCATGTCCGCCGCTGAAGCCCGTGGACGCTTCGTCTGGTACGAACTGCTGACCACCGACCCCGCTGCCGCTGCCGACTTCTACTCCAGGGTCATCGGCTGGGGTACTGCATCCTGGGAAGGAGGCACCACTCCCTACACGGTATGGCTGAACCGCGAGACCCCCATCGGCGGCCTCATGGAGCTACCCGAGGAAGTCAAAGCCGCAGGCGCGCCACCCCACTGGCTGGCCTACATCGCCACACCGGATGCCGATGCGACTGCGAAACAGGTGGCCGAACTCGGCGGTGTGATCCACCATCCGCCGATGGATATCCCGAACGAAGGACGCTTCGCGGTGCTGGCCGACCCGCAAGGCGCGGTCTTCGCCGCGCTCACGCCCGCCGGCGAGGTGCCCGGCCACGAAGGCCCGCCGCAGCAGGGCGAGTTCTCGTGGCACGAGCTGGCGACCACGGACCACGAGGCCGCCTTCGAGTTCTACCACGCGCTGTTCGGCTGGGACAAGACCGACGCGACGGACATGGGCGAGTTGGGGATCTACCAGATGTTCGGCCGCAAAGGTATCACCCTCGGCGG
>JBDHKG010000065.1:0-23794 GCA_039586495.1 Gemmatimonadota bacterium
ATACTGGAACCGGGGCTACGCGTATGCGGGTGCAGTGTATGAAGGTCACATGGCGCTAACGCTGCCGACGGGTGATGAGTTGCTGTTTCATATCCGTGGCATAGATCCGGTTGATCCAATGGAGCGGGTGGAAGACCTGCGTTCTACCGCTAAGGCAGCGCCTTTCGAGAACGCTTGGGCTGCCGCCCTGCTAGACGGCCTCGTACAGGTCTGGGGAGTCCAATCCCTTGCCGCAGCTTGCGTTTCCCAATACATCGACGTCCGTAGTCTGGCGAGGGACCGGCTCGAGGACGCGGGTCGTGAGGCGGTACCAGCGCTGATCCAGGCCCTTGAGGACGAGGCGGGATCACTCCGAGCAGCAGCAGCAGCGGCGCTGGGGGTCATAGGGCGGCCGGCGGCACAGGAGGCGGTACCAGCGCTCACGAAGGCCCTTGAGGACGAGGAGCGGTTGGTGCGGGTATGGGCTATAGGAGCACTCGGAGCCATCGGGCCGGGGGCACAGGCGGTACCAGCTCTTCTCCGGCTCCTGGAGGACGGGGAATTGGGTGCTGCGAGGGCACTGGAAGCCATCGGGCCCGAGGCTAGCGAGGCCGTGCCGTACCTCATCAGAGCGCTGGCGGAAGACCGCCACCAGCGGACACGGGCAGCCGCGGCGAAAGCGCTGGGGGCCATAGGACCGGCGGCACAGGAGGCCGTACCAGCGCTCAGGAAGGCCCTTGAAGACAGGTCGCCAAGCGTCCGCCAGGCAGCAGCTGAAGCGCTGGCGGCGATCACTGGCTAGGATTTCGGCCACGATGCTGACCGTTGGGGGACTGTTGGCAAAGCCGTAAGCAGGCCGAGCCGTAGAGCACCGCAACTCCCGATTACCATAGCTCTCCCCTCCGTGACCACCCGCGCTTCCAGGCACTGCTGGAAAAGTACGAGTAGTCAACTGTGCCCGGACCATTGTGATTGATCGGTATTGAGGGGAACTGTCGGGGGTGGAAAGCTGCCTCTTTGTCTAGGTTTGAGCCCGATGGACCCCAATGGTTCTAGCCCCGACGCGTTATCATAATCCGTGGGTTGCGAGTTCGAGTCTCGCCCCTGCCACTTCCTCCAACTGCTCTCCTTGGAAGGACTTTCACGATCCGCTTCCTACTGCAGTTCTCGGCTCAGAGCCCGAGGCTGTGCCACTACAGTGCCGTAACATCTGTTAGCCGCGCTCGTCGAGCGGAATGACCTTGCTCTCGCCGCTCTGGTGCAGCTGGGCGAGCTTCTCGACGCCTTCCCTGAGCATCGCCTCGTTGACGATCGAGTAGCGGTCGAAGACGGCGCGGGTCTTGTTGAAACCTGGTGCGCTCCAATTGCGTACTATGCTCTGTGTTTACCTCTGTCTGCCGGCCGGTTCTGTGTAAAGGTTCCAAGCCATACGAGGCGGCTCACTCCTGTTGATCTTTGAGCAAAGATCCGCGCCGATGAATTGAGGGGGGCTGTTGGGCATTGGCCGTTTCCTTCCCCGGCGTTCAAGGGGGGAGTGATGAAAAGGACCATTCGGATTCTTTTCTTCACGTATCTTGTTGTCTCGCTCCCTGTGCGCTGCCTTCCTTCCAAGGAGGAAAGTCCTGGGCTACTCCCACCGGTGCAGCTCAATGACGGCTGGCGGGTCTCCACACCCGCCGCTGAGGGCATGGACGAGTCCCGAATCAAGAGTATTTCCGCCGAGATCGAGAGCGGCCGCTTCCAGGGCATCCACAGCTATCTCGTTATCAAGAACGGCGCTCTCGTCCACGAGACCTACTTCGGTGATTGGGGGCGGGATAGCCTGCAGGTTGATCCAGTCTATCACGAAGAGTGTTACCTCGACCCTGGTGGGCATCGCCATCGAACGGGGTGAGATCCCGGGTGTCGAGGCCACCCTGCCCGAGCTCCTGCCCGAGTACGCCGATGATATCGCCGATCCGCGTGCGCGCACGGTCACTCTCGAGCACCTGCTCACACTGCGCTCCGGCTTCGACTGGGACGAGAGGACATACTCGTACCGCGACGAGCGGAACTCGGAACGCCAGATGGTGAGTTCCCCCCACTGGGTCAAGTTCTTCATGGGTCTGCCGATGCGTGACGAGCCCGGCACCCGTTACGTGTACAACACGGGCAGCGTCCATCTGATCTCGGCGATCCTGCACAGCCGGACGGGCCTCTTCGCAGATGGATATCTCCGCAAACACTGACTGGAACCGCTCGGCATCGAGCACTTCGAGTGGAACCGTGATGCGCAGGGATACCCCTGCACCGGTGGTACCCAGGGCGGTCTGTGGATGCGGTCCCGGGACCTTGCCAAGTTCGCCTACCTCTTCCTGAACGGGGGACGCTGGCAGGGCCGACAGGTCGTGCCCGAGCCTTGGGTAGAGCTGGCGACCACGCCCAAGGCGGATGCCGGGCCTGGGAGGGAGATCGGCTACCTCTGGTGGATGGGCCGCTACGAGATCGATGGGCGCCGCCTCCGTTACTTCTATGGCGCCGGATATGGGGGGCAGACGATCTCCTATGTGCCCGAGCTCGATCTACTCGTCATCTTCACCTGCTGGAATCGGTCCGACGATTGCGATTTTTTCGGCCCTCTATTCATGACGATCAAAGCGGCGTTGCCGGCCGAAGAGCGGGCAACTGGCGGTGTCCCCGGCGAGGATCGGGGCTCGGACATGGTCCTGCCGGAGCCTCCGCCGTTTGTACCCTCCGCAAGCGCCAGGCCCGGAGAAAGCTTTGAGCTCGGCCATCGGCTGGACGAGGATTCGGAGTATTCGATCCGCATGGTCAAGAGGAGCAGGAGCAAGCTGCTGGTCGAGGGAGGGAACGAGCTGCTGCTCGGTTCGGAGAGCGGCGTGACTTATGGTGCTCGGGTTGTCGCTCGAGAACCTGGCGGTATCGAGCTCGAACTGGTCTACCATGACCACAGTTATCGGATGGATCTTCCCGAACCAAAGGAACCGGCTGATTTCTCGGAGTTGACCGGGCATAAGATCCGAGCACGGTTGTCGACAACGGGCGAATGGTCGGACTTCCGCGGGCTCGACCAGCTGCCGGTGACCACCCTCCCCGGCGAAAAGGTTCCCTGGGGCGAAGATCACTAGCTCTTGGAGGTTCGGAGTCTCCTGCCGTTCCTGCCGGGGAGGACGGTCGAGATGGGCGGGAGCTGGACGCACCGATCTACGCGCAGGGAGCTTGTCGTCGGAGAAGTATGGGTTCCGGTGACCGTGAACTACGCGTATACCCTGGTGGATCGCACCACCGCACAGGGAAAGGACTGTCTGAGAATCGCTGTGAGTTTCACCGTTCACGCAGATGCCGAGGTAATGCTGGATGGAATATCCTGGATCTTCGGCTTCACCGGGAGTGGCTCGGGAGTGTACCTCGGATGATTCAACGTTGGTCTAAGAGTTGGAAACCATGACGTTGAAACCCCTCGGAAACTCGGGGTCACCTGGGTCGCCGCGGTGACCACGCCGCTGGTTGTGCCGGCCGACGGCGACCCAACGCGTCGTTGACAAACTCTCGGCTGGCGACTCGATTCCCGCGTGGCGACGGCCCCAGCGACAACCCGGCAGAGAAAAGTGCCGCACATGCAACGTACCGCCCTTTTCGTGCTCTTCGCGTGCCACGTCGCGGTGCTACCCGCCCGCGCACAACAGAGCGCTCCAGCCGACTGGCTTGCCTTCACCCGCGCTGTCGACGCGTACGCCGCGGAGGACGGGATCGTCGGCGCGAGCGCGCTCGTCCTCCGGGACGGCGGCGTGATCGCCCGTCACGACTACGGCTGGGCCGACCGCGACCTCAGGCAACGGGCCGACACCAGCAGCATCTACCACTGGGCCTCCATCACGAAGACGCTTACCGCGGTGGCGATCATGCAGCTCCGCGAGCGGGGCCGGCTGGCGCTCGATGACCCGGTCACGCGATACATCCCCGAGCTCCGGCGGGTCCACAACCCCTTTGGCTCGATGGACGACATCACGATCGAGATGCTCCTATCCCACTCGGCGGGGTTCCAGGCCCCGACCTGGCCGTACGGCCGCGGCCGGCCGTGGGAACCGTTCGAACCCACGCGCTGGGAGCAGCTGGTCGCCATGCTGCCCTACCAGGAGCTTCGTTTCGCACCGGGCTCCCGCTACGGGTACAGCAACCCGGCGTTCATCCACCTCGCGCGCATCATCGAGCAGATCACCGGCGACGCCTGGCAGACGTACGTCCAGAAGAACCTGCTCACGCCGCTGGGGATGTCCCGGAGCTACTTCGGGACCACGCCCTATCATCTCGCCCCGTTCCGGTCGAACAACTACACGGTGACGCGCGATAGCGCGGGCCGCGAGACGGCAGAGCCCAACGGCCGCGACTTCGACCCGGGGATCACCATCCCGAACAGCGGCTGGAACGCGCCGCTGGGCGATCTAGTGTGCTGGCTCTCGTTCCTCACGGGTGCGACCGGCGGCGACACGCCGACCGCGCGGCTCTTCGACACGGTGCTCGAGCGCTCGTCCCTGGAAGAGATGTGGCGAGCGCGTTACCTGGCCGTCGAGCCCGTGTACCCGGCCCCCACCGCGGCGCCCGCCGACTCCATCGGCCTTTCCTTCTTCGTCCTCTGGCGTAACGGCACTCGGTTCGTCGGTCACACTGGAAGCCAGGCGGGCTTCCGCTCGTTCTTCTACATCGACCCTGCGACCGGGGCCGGCGTCGTCGCGGTGTTCAATACACGGAACGACGCCCGCTCCGAAGACTCGGCGGCGGGCTTCCGCGCCATCCGGGACCAGGCGCTGGCGTTGATCGCCCAGTGAGGAGTGCGAGGCTGGGGCGCAGGGCGCGGATTGCCAACCTGCGCCAACACTGCGATACGCCGGTGCGCCGTTCGTTTTGACGTTCCCCTTCCGGCGTGACGGCAGGCAAAGACGTGAAGCCGGGAGAGTCCCACGGTGTGGCGCAGCGGGGTGGCGCGGTGTCCTGCCACGCGCGAGACATGGCTCAAGTTACTCGCGGAAACGAGCGCTGTGTCTGCATCTTGTTGCAGAGGCAACGGACTCCGAGTCCGCGTGTGCCCTCACCCTCACGTTCGGAGATACGGATAGTCAGTCTCGGTTTGATTTGCCTTGCAGCGGCTGCGGCCACATAGTGAGAGCATCGGGAGTTGAGCTGAGCAGGTTGTGAACTCTGTCCGGCCAGTATCGGGGACCTCAGCAGTGGCAGTACCTCACATATCCAACCATGCGTTAAGCTGGACCGCAGTCGCATCCAGCCTCCGTAGCTTCGCACCGCTTGAACCTGAAGGCTCGACTCCGCTCACACTTCGTAAGACGAGCGCCGGTTTGTCACCCACGCAGCAGCTTGGGTGCCCCTGACCTCACGGAGGATTCCATGAAGAAGGTGGCTTTCATCCCAGTCTGCGCCCTGTCGCTCGCCGCCCTGTCCGGGGGCTGCGACGGGGACGATATCGCCGGTCCCGCGCCGACAAGCGGGTCGATCGCCTTCAGGAGCGATCGGGATGGGAACTGGGAAGCCTACGTCATGAACGCAGACGGCTCGAACCCCACCAACCTGACCAATTACCCGGGTGATGACCGGTGGCTCGCCTGGTCGCCTGACGGCACGCGGATCGCCTTCTGGAGCGACCGCGACGGCAACCGGGAGATCTACGTGATGGACGCCGACGGCTCGAACCCGGTGAGACTGACCGACAACCCGGCGTGGGATTACTATCCCGCCTGGTCGCCCGACGGCACGCGGATCGCCTTCGAGAGCTACCGCGACAGCAACCATGAGATCTACGTGATGGACGCTGACGGCTCGAACCCGGTGAACCTGACCGACAACCCGGCGCATGATTGGTCTCCCGCCTGGTCGCCCGGGAGCCATCAACGCTGACGGGGGGTGTAGGACCCTGAGTGCTGCCCAGGGTGCAGTCTGAGAGGCCGGTCCGTTACGTGGTGAGATGAAGCTTCTCACGGAAGCCCCGGGCGTCCGAGCGGCGTTCGGGGCTTTCAATTGCGGGTATTGCTCTGTAATGGCTGATAGCTAGGTGTCCTTCCCAGCGCCGCCATCGCTGTAGGTCGCCTCGATATAGGCCGTGAGGTCTGCGGCAGCCCCGCCTTTCGACAGGCCCTCGAGTGCCAAGCGGTGTTGGAGCAGGTGTTGGAACGCTCATACGGCCTCCCGTCGGCTCCTGTCGGCTCGTGTGGCATTTGCGCCCGCTATGTCATGCGATTCGGGTTGCTGTTGTGGCCTACGTCGGCTCGTGTGGCTCTTGCGGCTTAGGCGCGGACGCACCACGGCAGCGCGACCTCGACGTCGCAGCTCTTCCTCTCGACGGTGCGTCCCGAGCTCGCCGTGATCTCGGTGGGACGAGTGAACCGCTACGGTCATCCGGCGCCGCTGGTGCGGCGCACCGACCGGGACGGGACGCTGGTGATCGAGGCGGCGCGCGACGGGTCCTGGCGGGTGCGCTCAGGCGCCGAGGGCTTCTGAGCTTCGGCGGCGCCGCGTGCCCTTTACATTCCGCCGGTGTCTCCGCAATGTGCTGTGAGTCCGCTGCCGATGCCAAGAGCCAGCAGCCGCCTGACGGAGTGGTTCAGCCAACGCGAGTGGCCCCATGTCAGCGGAGGTCGCGACAATCGATTGCCACCCACTCGCACAGCGAAGCGTACTTCCTGAGAGTCAACTTTTCGTCAATACATCGGCTGACAGGGTTAAACGGGGGCGGCCGGACATGCCAGCGGCCATATTGGAAGCACCGGTAGCCTCACACTGTTTTCCACACAAGAACGATTCCGTGACCCGCGAGCGTGCCCCGCTGGGCAGGGCGATAACACAGCATGTCGACTACCTAGGAGGTAGGCAGGCATGAGAAAGCTGGCTTCAGTCGTGTTGGTCGCCGCGTCTCTGGCGGTGGCGCTGGTCAGCTGTGGGGACGATGGGACGGGGGTAGAGGGGACGGGCAGCATTGAGGTCACGCTGAACATGACCGGCAACGATCTCGACCCGGACGGCTGCACGGTCTCGGTCGACGGCCTGGTGGCGAGGGCGATCGAGGCCGGCGGCAGCGTGACGTTCTCGGACCTCGAGGCCGGGGTCCACGGCGTCTGGCTCTACGGTGTCTCGCGCAACTGCACGGTGAGCGGGGAGAATCCGCGGGCGGTGAGCGTGGCGGCGGGCCAGACCAGCGAGACGACGTTCGAGGTCACGTGCGCCGCGCTGACGGGGACTCTTGAGGTGCTGACGAGTACCGTGGGTGACACCCTCGACCCCGACGGATACACCGTGACGGTGGATGGAATTACGAGTCAGACGCTAGGAATAGACGAGACACTCACTATTTTCGATCTGTCGGCAGCGAGCCACAGCGTCGAGCTCGGTGACGTGGCGGTGAACTGCGGGGTGAACGGATCGAATCCACGCACGTTGAACGTCGGCGCCGGGGTGACGACGCACACCGTATTCGTTGTCGGCTGCCGCGCTGCGCTCTTCGATCGCATCTCTTTCACGAGCGACCGCACCGGCAATGTGGAGATCTACGTGATGGGTGCGGACGGCTCGAACCCGGTGAACCTGACCAACCAATGGGGGGTTGAGTTCTATTCCGCCTGGTCGCCCGGGAGCCAGCAACGGTGACGGGCGGTGTAGGACCCTGAGTGCGTCTCCGCAACGTGCTGCGAGTCCGCTGCCAATGCCAAGAGCCATCAGCCGCCTGACGGAGTGGTTCAGCCCAACGCGAGTGGCCCAATGTCGGCGAAGGTCGCGACGATCGACTTCCACGTGACTTCCGAGTGCAACCAGGAGTGTCCCTACTGCTGGGGGCCTCAGGACTACGAGAATCCGGTGGATACGGGGACCGCCCTGCGCATCATCTCGAAGGTGAAGGAGGTGGGCGCAGGGCGGATCGTTTTCACCGGCGGCGACCCGTTGAAGCGGCCGGACGTCGCATTGCTGATCGAGCGCGCCAGCAAAGTCGGGCTCGAGGTCGCTCTCTCCACGACGGGCGATGAGTTGACGCCGGCGTTCCTGCGCCGGGTCGCGCCGTTCATCGATCTCATCTCGTTGCCGATCGACGGGGCGAGCGAGGAGGTGAACGTTCGCACGAAGAAGGAAGGACATCTCGCCGCCGTCCTTCAGGCCCTCGAATGGCTGCGCGAGTACCCCGAGATCGACATCAAGGTCTGCACCCCGGTCACGCGGCACAACCTGGCGGATGTGCCCAACATCGTCCGACTGGTCGAGGGCTACGCGGCGACGACCGAGGCGCGCGTCTTCTACAACATCTTTCAGACTTTCCCCCGCGCGATCTCGGAGGTCGAGTGGGACGAGCTGCTGGTGAGCGACGAGGAGTTCGCGACCCTTGAGCGGCAGCTCGCCGGGGTGACGGGGGTCCGCATCAACTTCCTGGGGCACGCCACGCTCGACCGGCTGTACGTCATGATCTTCCCGGACGGCAGCCTGGTCATCCCGCGGGGGCAGGAGTACTTCAGCTACGGGCGGTTCCTGGACGTGGCCGACCTCGACGCGGTCCTGGAGCAGAGCCGGTTCGACTCGGCCCGGCACCTGGCCCATTCCCGCGCCTGGACGAGGCGGTGCTGAGCGGCCTGCGCGTGCCTGTTCGGCTTCTGTTCGGTAACTCAGCCAGCGATCTGCCACTCTGGCCCCTGGTCTGTCAGGCCAAAGGGCCTGTGCCCGTGACTCTCTGTCCGAGCCTGTTATTTTGCAGGGATCAGTAACGCTTCCAGTTGGATGACCCGTCGCCGGCACGATGATCACCGGCGTGAGGGGCGAGCTGGTGAGGTAGCGATGTCGATTCCGTCGTATCCGAGGGCACGTGCTCTGGCAGAGCTCTACCGCGGTTACCTGCGGGACCCGAGCTCGGTGGATCCCGGCTGGCGGGACGTGTTCCGTGATCTCAACGAGGAGGCGCGGGGCTGGCTCCAGTCGCTCGACGGCGTCGGGGCGCCGGCGCTAGGGGCTCCTGCGGTACCGACCGCGGTGGCGGAGGACATGCGGAGAGCTGCGCTCGACTCCGTGAGGGCGCTGATGCTGATCCGTGTCTACCGGGTGCGCGGGCACCTAGAGGCGGACCTCGATCCGCTGGGTCTGGCACCGAAGGAGCCACATCCCGAGCTCGATCCGGCGAGCTACGGCTTCACTGAGGCGGACTGGGACCGGCCGATCTTCCTCCATGGTGTGCTCGGCCTTCAGACTGCGACACTGCGGGAGATCATGGAGGTTCTGCGCCGGGACTACTGCGGGACGGTCGGCCTCGAGTTCATGCACCTGCAGGATCCGGATCAGAAGGCTTGGATCCAGATGCGCATGGAGGGGATCCTTCAGCGGACGAAGCTGAAGAGCGAGCAGAAGCTGGACATCCTGGAGAGCCTCACCGCGGCCGCGACCTTCGAGAAGTTTCTGGATCGAAAGTACACGGGCACCAAGCGGTTCAGTCTGGAGGGCGGCGAAGCCATGATGCCGGCGCTGGAGACGATTCTGCGGCGCGGCGCCCAGATGGATGTTCAGGAGGTCGTGATCGGCATGGCCCACCGTGGCCGGCTGAATGTGCTGGCCAACCTGATGCAGAAGCCGCTGGAGGCGATCTTCCATGAGTTCCAGGGCGGTGCGGCGACCCCGGACGAGATCGGTGGCTCGGGAGACGTGAAGTACCATCTCGGGACATCCACCGACCGGGAGGTCATGGGCAAGAAAGTGCACCTCAGCCTCGTCTCGAATCCGTCGCACCTGGAGGCCGTCAACCCGGTGGTCGTCGGCAAGGTGCGCTCGAGCCAGGATCAGCAGGGCGACGAGCAGCGCTGCCACGTGATGGGATTGTTGGTCCACGGCGACGCCTCTTTCGCGGCGCAGGGTGTGGTGGCGGAGACGCTGCAGTTCAGCGATCTGGAGGGCTACACGACGGGCGGGATCGTCCACTTCGTGATCAACAACCAGATCGGCTTCACCACCAACCCGATGGCCGCCCGCTCCAGCCCGTACCCGTCCGATCTGGCGAAGGCGATCCAGGCGCCGATCATCCATGTAAACGGCGACGACCCCGAGGCGGTGGTGGCCGTTGCGGGCTGCGCCGTCGAGTTCCGCCAGATCTTCAAGCGGGATGTCGTGATCGACATGTACTGCTACCGGCGGCACGGTCACAACGAGGGCGACGAGCCGGCGTTCACCCAGCCGCTGATGTACAGGAAGATCAAGAGCCACCCGACAACGCGGGAGATCTATGCGGCGCGGCTGATCGCGGAAGGCGTCGTCACCCAGGCGGAGGTTGATGGGCTGGTCGCTCAGTGGCAGGAACGCCTCGAGAAGGCGTTCGCGGCGTCGAGCGACTACAAACCTAAGAAGGCCGAGTGGCTGCAGGGCGCGTGGGCTGGCCTGAAGCCCATGGCGGGCAACGACTCACGAGATGTCCAGACGGGCGTCGGCATCGACACGCTGCGTGAGGTAGGCAGAGCGCTGACCACGGTGCCGGACGGCTTCAACATCAACCGCAGGCTCGTTCGCCAGTTCAAGGCGAAGGAGAAAATGTTCCGGACCGGCGAGGACATCGATTGGGCGACCGCCGAAGCGCTTGCCTTTGGGACGCTGTTGGTCGAGGGGCACCGTGTGCGCCTCTCCGGCGAGGACAGCAATCGCGGCACGTTCTCGCAGCGCCACGCCTCCTGGGTCGATCAGGAGACCGAGGCGCACTACATCCCGCTCAACCACATCCGGGACGGTCAGGGAAGGTTCGAGGTCGTCGACAGCCCGCTCAGCGAATTCGGCGTGCTCGGCTTCGAGTACGGCTATGCGTTGGACGATCCGCGAGCGCTTGTGCTTTGGGAGGCGCAATTCGGGGACTTCGCCAACGGCGCGCAGGTCATCATCGATCAGTTCATCGCAGCCGGCGAGGCCAAGTGGCTGCGCATGTGCGGCCTGGTCATGCTGCTGCCGCACGGCTATGAAGGGCAGGGCCCGGAGCACTCGTCGGCGCGCCTCGAGCGCTTCCTGCAGCTTAGCGCCGAGGACAACCTCCAGGTCGTGAACTGCACGACGCCGGCGAACTACTTCCACGTGCTGCGCCGGCAGCTGCACCGCAGTTTCCGCAAGCCGCTCATCGTCATGACGCCGAAGTCGCTGCTGCGTCATAGGCGCGCCGTCTCCCGACTTGAGGAGTTGGGACCGGGCACCCGCTTTCAAACGGTCATGCCCTGCGCTAGGCTGCCGAGCGATGCCAGGGACGCGAAGCAGGTTGTCCTGTGCAGCGGCAAGGTCTACTACGATCTGCTGGAGGAGCGTGAGAAGCGCGGCGCGACGGACGTCCACATCTTGCGTCTCGAGCAGTTATGCCCGTTCCCGGCTGAACAGCTTGCCGCGGAGCTGGAGCCCTACTCGCAGTGCCCGCTGGTCTGGTGCCAGGAAGAGCCTCGCAACATGGGCGCCTGGAGCTTGGTCGCGGAGCGTATCGCCGAGGTGGCGGAGCGCATCGGTCTTGCTCACCCGCAGCCGCGCTACGTCGGACGTCCGGCCGCAGCGGCGACGGCGACGGGCGTTTTCGAGCGTCATCTCAAGGAGCAGGCGAAGCTGGTCGATGAGGCGCTGCGCGTAGAAGCAGAACGGAGCGATCGCGCCGTGGCTCGGCCTGCCGGACCACGCGCGGGCAAGGCGGGGAAGAGCCGGGCGGTCGCCCGGGGGAAGAAGGCCGGCGCCGGGAGGGGCCGCACAAAATAGCTTCGGCATGAAGAGACGAGACAGCGCGAGCGGTGTTTGGAAGACGAGTCGAGGATTGACATGGCTGTCGACATCGTGGTGCCTAATCTGGGAGAGTCGATCACCGAGGCGACCGTAGCCACCTGGCTGAAGAAGCCGGGCGAAGCGGTGGCCGCGGACGAGGTCGTCCTGGAGCTGGAGACGGACAAGGCGACGCTGGAGATACCGGCGCCCGCGGGAGGCGTTCTCAGCGCGATCCTCGTGCAGGAAGGCGAGGACGTCGAGGTGGGCGCCACGCTGGGCCGCATCGAGGAGCGTGCGGGAGAGGCTGTGTCGACTGCGGCGCCGGAGCCGGCAGCCGCGGCTGAGTCGAAACCCAGACTGTCGGCGGCCCCAAAGCGAGAGCGCGAGGTCCCGGCACCAGCCACGACACCAGCATCTGCTCCGGCGCCCGCGGCTGTGTCCGTGCCGTCGGGCCTCGACCCGGCGGCCGTTCCGCGCAGCGGCCCTGGCGGCACGGTGACGCTCACTGACCTGCAGGCCTTCTTCGAGAAGGCCTCCCGGGACGCCGTGGAACGCTCGGGTCCCGCAGTCCGCAAGCTGATCGCGGACCACGGACTCGATCCCGCGCAGATCCCGGCCAGCGGTCGGGACGGACGTGTCACCAAGGAGGACGTGCTGAGCTTCCTGTCAGCCGGCGCCGCACCGGCTGGACCGGCACCCGCTGCTCCCACGGCCCCGGCGGCGCGACCCGCGCGTCCTGCGCCGGTGCCTGCAAGAGTCCCGATTGGGGAGCGGCGCGAGGAGCGCGTGCGCATGACCCGGCTGCGCCGCACGATCGCGGCGCGCCTGAAGGAAGCGCAGAACACGGCCGCGATCCTCACCACGTTCAACGAAGTGGATATGAGCGCGGTGATCGAGCTGCGCAATCGCTATCGCGAGCTGTTCGAGGAGAAGCACGGCGTGCGGCTGGGGTTCATGTCGTTCTTCGTGAAGGCGCTGGTCGGTGCGCTCAGGGAGATGCCGCAGGTCAACGCGTCGCTCGAGGGCGATGAAATCGTATACAAGTACTACTACGATATCGGCATCGCCGTTAGTACCGATGCAGGGCTCAAGGTACCGGTGATCCGGGACGCCGATCAAAAATCGTTCGCCCGGCTCGAGCGGGAGATCGCGGACCTCGCCACGCGAGCGCGCGACGGGAGCCTGACCCTCGAGGAGATGGAGGGCGGGACGTTCAGCATCACGAACGGCGGCGTGTTCGGCTCACTCCTCTCGACGCCGATCCTCAACCCGCCGCAGTCGGCCATCCTGGGGCTGCACAAGATCGAGGAACGCGCCGTTGTCGTTGACGGTGAGATCGTTGTGCGGCCGATGATGTACCTGGCGATGTCGTACGATCACCGGCTGATCGATGGTCGCGAGTCCGTCACCTTCCTGGTCAGGCTAAAGGAGCTGATCGAGAACCCGGACCGCCTGATGCTGGACGTCTGATCATGAGGGATGCGTGATGTCCGAGGCGCGTTACGATGTCGTCATCATCGGCGGTGGTCCGGGCGGATATGTAGCCGCGATCCGCGCCGCGCAGCTCGGCATGAAGGTGGCATGTGTCGAGAAGCGCGGTGCCCTGGGTGGCACCTGCCTGAACGTCGGCTGCATCCCGTCGAAGGCCTTGCTGCATTCGTCGGAGCGCTTCGCGGAAGCGAAACAGCATTTCGCGGAGCAGGGGATTCAGGTCGGCGAGCTGAAACTCGATCTCGCGAAGATGATGGCGCGCAAGGAGAAGGTGGTGCGTGGCCTGACGAAGGGGATCGAGTTCCTGTTCAAGAAGAACAAGGTGGACTACGTCCCGGGTACCGGCAGCATTCCCAAGCCCGGCGCGGTGGCGGTCGAGCTGCTGGACGGCGGCAGCGCAATGCTGAGGACCGAGAACACCATCATCGCCACGGGCTCGGAGCCCATGTCGCTCCCGGGCCTCGAGTTCGATGAGGAGCGTATCCTCACCTCCACCGGCGCACTGGAGCTCAAGCAGGTTCCCGGGCACCTGATCGTGGTCGGAGCCGGCGTGATCGGGCTCGAGCTCGGGTCGGTGTGGTCGCGGCTGGGCGCGAAGGTGACCGTGCTCGAGTTCTTCGACCACATCCTGCCCGGGATGGACCGCGAGATCGGGGCACAGGCGCAGCGGGTGTTGAAGAAGCAGGGGCTGGAGTTCAAGCTGTCCTCGAAGGTAACCGGCGCCAAGCGGACGAAGTCAGGCGTGTCCGTCACCTTCGAACCAACGCAGGGCGGTGAGCCTTCGGAGCTGAAGGCCGATGCCGTGTTGGTCGCGATCGGCCGGCGACCCTACACCGAGGGGCTGGGCCTGGAGAAGCTGGGCGTCAGGACCGATGAGCGCGGCGTCATCCAGGTGGACGGGCGCTTCCAGACCTCCGTCCCCGGTGTCTATGCCATCGGCGACTGCATCCCGGGCCCGATGCTGGCGCACAAGGCGGAAGAGGACGGCATCGTCTGCGTCGAGATGCTGGCCGGCCAGAGCGGGCACGTCGACTACGACCGAGTCCCGACCGTGGTCTACACCTGGCCGGAGATCGCCGGGGTCGGCAAGACGGAGGAACAGCTGAAAGAGGAGGGGATCGAGTACCGGGTCGGGGTGTTCCCCTTCCAGGCCAACAGCCGCGGCCGTGCCACCGGCGATACGGACGGGCTGGTCAAGATCCTGGCGGACGCGCAGACCGATCGTGTCCTCGGTGTGCATATCCTGGGCCCCATTGCAGGCGATCTGGTGATGGAGGCGGTGGTCGCCATGGAGTTCGGTGCCTCGGCCGGGGACCTCGCGCGGACCGTCCATCATCATCCGGGCATGGGCGAGGCGGTGAGGGAGGCGGCGCTCGCCGTGCACGGACGTCCTATCCACATCTAGGGTTCGGATCCCAGGCGCGCCTGCCGCGCGTTGTGGAAGAGCATCGTCGGCGAGATCTCCTGCTTCTCGAGGCCCGGACCGTCGATGCTGAGGCTCAGGGCAACGCCGCCGGCGCTCTGGAAGAAGACGAGCTCGATCGGGTGCAGCCCGGCCTCCAGCGCCACGTAGCCCGACTTCTCCCGGGCGCCGTGGATCCCATCATTGTCGACGATGACATCTCCGCCGATCGATAGACTGCTACCATCATCGGAAGTCAGATGTAACCCGTATACGCCGGTTTCTGGAATCTCGATGTAGCCCCGGAAGCGCAGGCCGAAGTAGTCCTCGCGCTCACCGATTCTGTGCTGCACGCGCTCTGCGGTTCCTCGAGTTGCCGGTTGGAGCCTGTCGAAGTCAGGGAGCCTCCGCCAGCTCCCGTCCTGCTCGTAGTACTCAACGAGCAGCCCTGGTTGTCGATCTGCGACCGCCACCGGCGGCCTCGGGGCCACCTGCTCGAACCTGTAGGTCGCGACGCGGCTGGCCGTGCCATCTTCCCAATAAGCCCGTGTCTTGAGTGTGGTGCTCGATTCGATCGCGAACGGCTGAGCATACACCGGTGAGGTCCGTGTGGGCTCGCTCGCGTCGACCGTGCAACGGATATGCGCTCCTGGCGTGAGTGAGTGGAGCTGGACGGTGGCACGGTCGATGAAGATCAACGCGCGGCGCTCTACGCGCGGCGCGAGGTAGCCGCGTTGCGCGAGCGCGACGGCCTGCGGCTCGATCTTCGTGACCTCGCGGTCGTAGGTCAGGAGCCCGTTGTTCTCGCTCTCGATGTCGGTTGTCTGGGTGTAGACGGAGGCGCTCAGCCCGCGCTCCTCGGCGGCCGTACGTATGATCTGGTAGAAGTCCTCGAAGCGCTGGGTCAGGTCCTCGCGGTCGGTGAACAGGTCGTAGCCCCAGCCCTCGGTCCAGGTGTGGCCCGGCACGTTGAAGCCCAGACCGCCGAACTCGCCCTGCACGGCGGCGCGCCCGGCCTCGGGCTGCGGCGGGTTCGGAGCGGGGTAGGAATGGCGGTCCACCACGTCGCCGAGTCCGCGCTCGTGCCAACCGCTGGCGTGGTTCACCAGGCGCGTCGGGTCGGTCGCGCGGACCAGCTCGACGATACGCTCGGAGTCGTGCTGCCCCCAGCCCTCGTTGAAGGGCACCCACGTGACGATGCTGGGGTGGTTGCGGTGCGTCTCGATGAGCCGGACCAGCTCGGTCGCGAACTGCGCCGTCGCCTCGGGATCCGTGGGGACGTCGGACCCGCGCTCACAGAGCGGGATGTTCGCGTTGGGCATATCCTGCCAGACCAGGATCCCCAGGCGGTCGCACCACGAGTAAAACGTCCGCGGCTCCACCTTCACGTGCTTGCGCAGCATATTGAAGCCCATCGCCTCCAGCATCTCGAGATCGTAGACCATGGCCTCTTCGGTGGGCGCCGTGTAGAGCCCGTCCGGCCAGTAGCCCTGGTCCAGGGTCCCGCTCTGGAAGACGAAGCGGTTGTTGAGCAGGAGCCGGGTGACGCCATCCTCGTCCTGTCCCACGGATATCTCGCGCATCCCGACGTACGAGCGGACCTGATCGATGACCTCGCCGTCGCGCACGAGCCGGATCTCGATGTCGTAGAGGAAGGGATCGTCGGGGGACCAGAGCCGCGGGCCGGGAACCGGGATCACGATTGGTCTGCCGATCTCGCCGCTCGCAGTAGCGACTCTCGGTCCGTCCACGTGGAGGATCACTTCAGCATGGTCCCCGCTGCGCGTTCCATCTCCCTCGACCGTGATGATCACCTGTTCGAGATCGATGTCGGGTATGGCCGTGAAGTCGCTGATGGCCGCCTCGGGGACCGGCTCCAGCCATACGGTACCCCAGATACCCGTGACCGACGTGTAGAAGATGCCGCCGGGCTGCCTCACCTGCTTGCCGCGAGGCTGGGTGCCTGCATCGGTGGGATCCCAAACGGCAACGACCAGCTCCTGCTGTCGCTCGCCCGTAAGAAGCGCGGTGATATCCAACGTGAACGGGTCGTAACCCCCGCGATGCAGGCCCGCGTCACGGCCGTTCACCCAGACCTGCGCCTCCCAATCGACGGCCTCGAAGTGCAGGAGCACACGCTTGCCCTCCCACGCGCGCGGTACCCAGAAGGTTCGGCGGTACCAGAGACGGCGTGACGGGCCGACGGTGTCGCCGACGCCGGAGAGCGCCGACTCGATGGGGAAGGGCACAAGGATCTTTCCCTCATAGACATCGGGTTCCGCGTCCCGCGAGGTGATGCCGTAGTCCCAGAGGCCGTTCAGGTTCAGCCAGTCGTCGCGGCGCATGAGCGGCCGCGGGTACTCGGAATGGGCGTTGGACGGTGACACCTCAGCGGCCCAGCGTGTCATCAGCGGTGCCGGGGCGGGCTCCCAACCGTCCTCTGCGCAGGCCACCAGGGAAGCCAGCGCAACTATCGAGACGTATCTAGTTGGACCGAGCAGCTGTCTCATTGTACCGCGAACCTGTAGACGGTGGTGGACACGTACACGTCACCCGGTCGAAGCACTGTGGACGGGAACTCGGGATGGTTCGGTGAATCGGGGAAGTGCTGGGTCTCGAGACAGAAGCCAGCCCGGTGCTGATACGGCACACCGCCTTTTCCGACGTTGCTGCCGTCCAGGAAGTTGCCGGAGTAGAACTGCATCCCCGGCTCCGTGGTGTAGACCTCCATGACGCGCTCGCTGGTGGGCTCGTGCACGCGGGCCACGAGCCTGAGCGAGCCGTCGTAGTCGTTGAGAATCCAGTTGTGGTCGTAGCCGCCGGCGAAGCGCAGCTGCCCATCGTCGTCGTCGATTCCGGCGCCGATCGCCGTCGCTGAGCGGAAGTCCATCGGGGTGCCCGTGACGTCCCTGATCTCGCCTGTGGGGATCAGTCCTTCATCAACCGGGGTGAACCGATCGGCGTTGATCATCAACTCGTGACCGAGGATGTCGCCCGACGCGTGCCCCGCGAGGTTGAAGTAGCTGTGATGCGTCAGGTTGACGACGGTGAGCTTCTCGGTCTCTGCCCGGTACTCGACCCTCAGCTCGTCGCTGTTGGTAAGCGCATAGGTGACGGTGACCAGCAGGCGGCCTGGGTACCCCTCCTCGCCGTCCTCACTCACGTAGCTCAGCCGCAGGCCGACCTCATCCTCCGCTCGGTAAGGTTCCGCGCCCCAGACGACCTTGTCGAAGCCCTTCAGGCCACCGTGCAGATGATTCGGGCCGTTGTTCGTGGCGAGGTGGTACTCGACGCCATCCAGCGCGAATCGGCCCTTCGCGATGCGGTTCCCATAGCGCCCGACGATCGCACCGAAGTAGGGCGAGGCTCTGAGATAGTCGCTCAGTGAGTCGTAGCCGAGGACGACGTCCCCGAGGTCCCCGTCCCGGTCCGGTACCAGGAGACGCGTCACGATGCCGCCGTAGTCGGTGATCGCGACCCGGACGCCGTTGGCGTTGCCCAGCGTGTACAGCTGGAGCGGGATTCCGTCGCCGGTCGTGCCGTAGACTTCCTGCTGATAGGAGAGCATAGCCTGGCCATCCTCTCGGGCTCCACATCCGGTCAAGCTCAGCAGCGAAATGGCTGCTGCTACAACAGATGACAGAATCGCATGACGGGACGATGGGGACGGCCCCGACGAACCGCGGAGCTGCTCAGGCTCCCTGCCGTGCGCGGCGCTCATGAGACCTCCCCTTGGTTTGGGCTGGCGAGTGAGTTGAGGATAGGAAGAGTGCCGCGGCCGCGCTGACTTTTCAAGGGTGGTTGGCGAGGCTGGCGGGCCGGAACCCGGCCTTGGGGGCAGTTTGGTGGAACCCTAGCGGCAGCTTACCGTGGCGAGCAGTCCCTTCGCGAGATCGGTGAGTGGTGCCGGGTAGTTACCGGTAAAGCAGGCGTCACAGAACGGGCCGAAGTCCGTCACCGCGCCGATCATCCCCTCCAGCGACAGATAGCCGATCGTGTCCACGCCCAGGTGCTGGCGGATCTCGTCGACGCTGAGGCGCGAGGCCAGAAGCTCCTCCTTCGTCGGCATGTCGATACCGTAGAAGCAGGGGTGCCGGATCGGCGGCGAGGAGATGCGGAAGTGGATCTCCTTGGCGCCCGCGTCCCGTACGAGTGAGACCAGGCCGCGGCTCGTGGTCCCGCGAACCAGCGAGTCGTCCACGATCACCACGCGCTGGCCGTCGATGACCTCGCGGACCGCGTTGTACTTGACCCGCACCTTGAAGTCGCGGTCGGCCTGGTTCGGCTGGATGAAGGTGCGGCCGATGTAGTGGTTACGGATCAGCGCCAGCTCCAGCGGAATGCCCGACTCCTCGGAGAAGCCGAGCGCCGCGGAGTTCGAGGAATCCGGGACGGAAAAGACGCAGTCCGCCTCGACCGGATGTTCCCTGGCCAGCTGCCGGCCGAAGGCGCGCCGCGCCGCGTCGACCGAGCAGCCCCAGATGCTGGAGTCGGGCCGAGCGAAGTAGACGAGCTCGAAGATGCAGGCGGCGGGCACTGTGGGCGCGAGCCGCGGCAGCTCCTCGATCCGTCCGTCCTTGACCTTCAGCACCTCGCCGGGTTCGACATCGCGCAGATACTCGGCCTCGATCAGGTCGAGCGCGCAGGTCTCCGAGGCGAGCACGATCGCTGGCCCCTTGCGCCCGAGCAGCAGCGGTCGAAAGCCGCGCGGGTCGCGGGCCGCGTAGATCGTGTCGTTGACCATGATGACCAGGGAGAAGGCGCCTTCGATCTGGCTCAGCGCCTCTAGTACCTGCCAGTCGGGGTCGGGCTGCTGGGAGCGGGCGATCAGGTGGACGATGACCTCGGAGTCCATCGTCGATTGGAAGATCGCACCCTCGCCGACGAGCCGGGCCCGCAGCTCGGCGGCATTCGTCAGGTTCCCGTTGTGGGCCAGGGCCAGGGATCCATCACGGTAGTGGACGAAGGCCGGCTGGGCGTTACGTAGCTCGGACTCACCGGCGGTGGAGTAGCGGACGTGGCCGATGGCGGTGCGACCGCGCAGCTCGCGGAGATCGTGCGGCTTGATCGCCTCGGCAACGAGCCCCATCTCCTTGTGCAGCCGCGCCGTGCCGTCGTCGTCGACGGTCACGATCCCGGCCGATTCCTGCCCGCGATGCTGGAGGGCATGGAGCCCGAGGAAGGTGAGCTCGGCCGCCGTGTCGTGACCGGAGACGCCGAAGACACCGCACTCCTCGCGCAGTGACTTCTCCAGCACGTTCAAGCGCTTACGCATGGGGGCGCGCGCCTCCTGGCTCAGGACCTCACGCCGCATACCCACCCCGTCTCGGGTCGCGGATCCTTGTGGAGATGAAATGATAACAGGCAGCGATCACCGGTTCCAGCCCGAGTACGGCATCGACCGTAGGCCTCGCCGGCTGGCGCGGCGACTGCCTGCCGAAGTGAACCGGGTGTCCGCGCGGCGTGGGAGAGAGGTGACGGGGGATCGCCGGAACGCGGGTCACTCGGCCGCGACTCAGCCCCGTACGCTGGCGGTGTCGGCCCGGGCCGTGTCCGCCTGCGCCGTGTCGGCCGGGACAGTGACGGGCTCCGCCGGCGCGACGGGCGGCGGCGCCGGACGCACCTGGACCCCCTCGACCGCACCCGGGACCTGCAATCGCATGCCGGCGGGCGTCGGCCTGGGAATCGTGCCCTTCGGCGACGAGCTATCACCGCCGTACTCGTGCCAGGGCGCGCGCAGCACGGCATCGACGACCTGGCCGTTCTGGAAGATGACCAGATCGGGGAAGCCGCAGTCGCGCTCGCAGCCGTTGCCGTAGAAGTAGTAGGTGAACACTCCCCTGGCGCTGGTACCCCGGGGCTCGCCGAACACACCCTTCACCTCGTCCTCGGCCATGCCCGGCCGGATGGTCCGTACCTCTTGCGCCGTCGCCGCGCTGGCCATGAGCAAGGTGGCTGCCAGCGCGACCGTGTACCGTGCCGCTCGCCTAATGCCCATTCTAGATCCCCCTCTCGTTCACGGTCACGGCTTAGCTTTTTCCTCGGGATTCCTCGTCGCTTCGGGAGCTGTTCGCCGGGTCGCCGGACTGGGAGCGACTCGCCCAGTGCGGTTGCATGTCTTCGTACTCCAGATCCCGCTCCTCTGTTTCCTCGGCAGCGAGCTCCTCGCTCAGCGGGTCGCGATCGGGCAGGCGATCCAGAAGCCCGAGCGTCACCGCCCGCGCGACGCCATAAGTGATATAGGTCAGTCCGACGGGGAAGACGACCAGCTGGGGCTCCCAAAGGAGCAACGCCACGCCGGCCAGCAGACCGGCGATGGCAAAGCGTCCTTTGGGATTCCTGAGGCCGAGTCGGGGGATTGCCGGATAGATTACGTGGCTCAGCATCAGCCCAGCCACTACAATCATACCACCACCGATGATCTGAGTCCATGGCCAGCCAGAGAGGTGCCCGGCGAAGAAAGCCGTCTGGCTGAAGGGGTGGAAGGAGGACAGGGTGACGCCGGCCACGGGGGAGGGGAGGCCGTGGTAGTGGAGGTGAGCCTTACCGCCCTGCTCGATGTTGAAGCGCGCCAGGCGCATCGCCACGGCGCCGACGTAGATGAACGCCAGTGTCCAACTCCAGTCCCCGCTCTCCAGCAGCAGCTTGTAGATCAGGATCGCTGGCGCGACGCCAAAGCTCACCAGGTCGACCAGGGAATCGAGCTCGACACCGAACGCGCTGCCCGTTCTGGAGAAGCGCGCGATGCGCCCGTCGAGCGCATCGGCGACTGCCGCCAGGAAGATCAGCCAGGCAGCGAGGCTGTAATCCCCGCGCAGCGCTGAGACGATCGCCCAAAACCCGAAGAAGAGGTTGCCCAGGCTGAAGGCGCTGGGGAGGATCACAATACCGCGCCGCCACCTGCTCGGCTCGGCCGGGCTTCTGCTGATCATGCGGTGCTCCTCGGCTCATCCGGCAGACGGGCGATGACGGTGATACCGCCTTTCGCCCGCTGACCGATGCTCACGTTCAAGGTCGCGCACTTAGGCATAAAGAGGTCGACGCGGGAACCGAAGCGTATGAGCCCCATGCGCTCGCCCTGAAGGACCGTCTCACCCAAGCTTGCATAGTTCACCACGCGCTTCGCGGCCAAACCGGCGATCTGCCGTACGAGGATGGCATGACCGTTACTTCGGATCCCCGTGGAGGCGCGCTCGTTGGAACGGCTGGCGGAGCTGCGCCAGGCCGGCTCGAAGCGCCCGGGCTCGTAGCTGCGATGTGTAACCTCGCCGGAGACGGGGTAGCGGTTGACGTGGACATCTAGGAGGGACAGGAAGATCGAGATGCGCAGCGCCTCACCGTGCAGGTGCGAGTCTCCCTCCGTGACGCTGATGTCGATCACCTTGCCGTCGGCGGGTGAGACGATCAGGTCTAAGCCCCGCGGGCCACGCCGCTCGGGGTCGCGGAAGAAGGCGGTCAGGGCGAGGGCCAGGCCCGTCGTCGCCGCGGCGAGGAACCAGAGCGGCGTGTCGGCGCGAAGGGCGACGGCGCACCAGAGTGCGGCGGCCGGAACGGCCGCGGCAACGATCAACGGGTAGCCCTCCCGGGCCACAGGCACTCGCATGAACCACTTCTCCCGGCTACCGCGATGATCGCAGGGGTTCGCCGGTGATCAACTCGTAGGCCTTCAGATAGCGCTTCGACGTGCCGTCGACAACCTCAGGCGGCAGGGGCGGTGGCGGCGGCTGCATGTTCCACTCCCCCTTCGCGACGAGCAGATCCAGGAAGTCGCGCACAGGCTGCTTGTCGAACGACTGCTGGCTGTGCCCGGGCTCGTACTGGTCGCGGAGCCAAAAGCGCGATGAATCGGGCGTGAGAACCTCGTCGATGACGAGTATCTCGCCTTCCTCCGCCACGCCGAACTCGAACTTCGTATCGGCTATGATCACGCCGCCCTCCAGCGCGATGTCACGGGCGCGTTGATACAGCCGGAGGCTCATGTCGCGAAGCGTCTTGGCGACGGCCAGGCCGACGATCGCGCAGACCTGCTCGAAGGTGATGTTCTCGTCGTGCCCTTCGGTCGCCTTCGTGGCGGGCGAGAAGATGGGTGAATCGAGACGTTGGCTCTCCACCAGCCCCTCCGGCAGGCGCTTGCCCGCCAGCGTGCCGCTCACCCGGTACTCCTTCCAGGCCGATCCCGTGATGTAGCCCCGTACGACAGACTCGACGGGGAAGGGCTCGGTCTTGCGGACGAGCATCGCGCGGCCCGCCCAACGGTCGCGGCTCTCGGCGAGCTGTGGGTGTCTGGCGATGATCTCGTCCGCGTCCGCCGCGATGAGGTGGTTGGCGACGATGTCGGCTGTGCGCTCGAACCACCAGAGCGAGAGCTGGGTGAGGACGTTCCCTTTGTCAGGTATCGGCTCGTTCATCACGACGTCGAAGGCGCTGAGCCGGTCCGTGGCGACGATCAGTAGGTCGTTGCCGAGCTTGTACACCTCACGGACCTTGCCTTCCCTGTAGAGCGGGAGGTCGAGCTTGATGCTGTGTAGCGCTCGTATCATAGGCGGCTTCGTGCTGGCTGATCTGGCTTGTGCAACATCCTAGGGGTCACACGCCCAGCGTCGGTCTTTCAGTGTCGATCTCGTCCTTGTAGTGCTCGAGGGTTGGATCGACCCACTCAGCGATAAAGCAGTCCACCTGCTCCGGCGCCCTGCCGACCATCGCCTCGGGGCTGAGCATGCGTTCGAGTCGTGCACGCTCGATCCCGATCTCGGGATCCCTTGCCAGCCGCTCCGGCAAGTCGTTGGGCTTACCGAGTCGCACCTGTTCGGCCGCGGCGACCGCGTGCTGGCGGATCCGCTCGTGCAGCTGCTGGCGGTCGCCGCCCCGGCCGGCAGCGTACATCAGCACGGGTTCGGCCGCCAGGTACGGCATCTGCTCATCTAGGCGCCGAGCGGCCACCTCAGGGTAGACCCTCATGCCCGCCGCGACGTTATGAGCCAGGCGCAAGATGGCATCCGTCGCCAGATAAGCCTCGGGGACGGCGATCCGCTTGTTGGCCGAGTCGTCGAGGGTCCGTTCCAGCCACTGGGCCGCCGCCGTGATGGCGGGATCCAGGGCCAGGACGATGACATGACGGGCCAGCGCGTTGATCCGCTCACAACGCATCGGGTTGCGCTTGTGCGCCATGGCACTCGAACCCAC
>JBDHKG010000159.1:0-4345 GCA_039586495.1 Gemmatimonadota bacterium
GGCCGCCGCCGTGATGGCGGGATCCAGGGCCAGGACGATGACATGACGGGCCAGCGCGTTGATCCGCTCACAACGCATCGGGTTGCGCTTGTGCGCCATGGCACTCGAACCCACTTGCTTTTCCTCGAACGGCTCCTCGACCTCGCCGAAATGCTGTAGCAGGCGCATGTCGTTGGCGAACTTCGAGACCGACTGGGCAACGTCGGCCAGAGCGCTGAGCAGCGAGGCGTCCACCTTCCGGGTGTAGGTCTGCGAGCTCACGCCGAAGCTCTGTGCGAAGCCCATCTTCTCGGCGATGATCGCGTTCAGCCGGTCGACCTTGGCCGAGTCACTCTCGAAAAGGATGAGGTAGGAAGCCTCGGTGCCGGTCGCGCCCCGGGCGCCCCGGAAGCGCAGGTGACTTAGGCGGAAGTCGATGGTTTCCAGGTCGAGCATCAGATCCTGGATCCAGAGGGCGATGCGCTTACCCACGGTGGTCGGCTGCGCCGGCTGCAGGTGGGTGTAGCCGGTGCAGACAACGGCGCGGTGCTTGAGCGCCTGCTCGCGGAACGCGGCGATGACGCCCAGGATCCTGCGCCGCACCAGCCGCATCGCGTCCCTGTGCTGAATCAGGTCAGCGTTGTCCATCACGAACGCCGATGTAGCGCCCAGGTGGATCACCCCGCTCGCCGCTGGCGCCACCTCGCCGAACTGACGGATGTGCGCTGTGACTTCGTGGCGCGTCTCCGCCTCGATCTCGGCGACCCGCTCCAAGTCGATGTCGTTGATCGCCCCCTGCATCGCGCGGATCGCCTCCTCGCTGACGGCAAGGCCAAGCTCACGCTCGGCTTCGGCGAGGGCGATCCAGAGCTGCCGCCAGATGCGTGCGCGGTAGCGCGGCCCGAAGATGGCGGCCATCTCCAGCGACGCGTAACGCGTGATCAACGGACTCTCGTACCGCTCAAGCATCGTCGGTTAACCCATTATCTCGTGATGCGGAAACTCGTGCTCCAGATCACGCCGTCCCGCTCGTAGTAGACTCGGACGCCGCCTCTCCCCGCGAGGTAGTCGAGCAGATCGGCCACATCGTCGGCGCTCTCCAGCGTGCGACGATTGATCGCCAGGATGAGATCCCCACGGCGCAGGCCGGTGACACTCGTCACCTGGTCTGATACGTTGACGATCAAGGCGCCCGAGCTGTTACGCAGACCGCGCTCCGCCTGGATCGCCGGAGTAAGTGTGATGAGTTCCAGGCCCTCCAGCACCTCGACGCGGGTCGCTCGGACGGAAGGCAAGTCCTCGACACGCAGCGTCACTTCCTGCTGTCGCCCTCGCTTGTCCTGCACGGTCACGCTCAGCGTCTCGCCGGGCCTGACATTGAAGAGTTCGGCCTCCCAGTCGAGCGGCGACTTGACGCGACGTCCCTGAACCGCGACGAGCGCCGTGCCGCTCTGGAGTTCGGCGCGATCGGCCGGTGAATCGGGCGCGACCCTGACAATCGTGGCGCCGCGGCGACGGCCAGCTCGGTCACTCTCGGCAGGCCCTACGTCTAGGCCGACCCAGGGACGGCGCACCTGCCCCTCCGTGCGCAGCTGTTCGGTGATGCGGAGCGCCCGGTTGATCGGTATGGCGAAACCGAGCCCTTCAGAACCGCCGGTGCGCGAGAAGATCGCTGAGTTCACCCCGATCACGTGGCCCACCGCGTTCACCAGTGGACCCCCGGAATTGCCGGGGTTGATCGAGGCGTCCGTCTGGATCATGTCGGCGTAGATCGTCTGACCGCCTTCGCCGCCAGCGAAGGCGGAGGGCAGGATGTGGCGACCGACGCCGGAAATGACGCCGGCCGTAACGGTGGGCTCTACGTTGGACAGCAGATAGCCGAACGGGTTACCGATGGCGATGGCCGGTTCGCCGGTGATGAGCTTGTCGGAGTCACCGAACTCGGGGACCGCGAGATCGACATCGGCCTTGAGCAGCGCCAGGTCGGACAGCTCATCGCTGCCGACGAGTTGAGCGGTGTAGTCCGCACCATCGATCGCGGCGACCACAATCTCGGTCGCCCCCTGAACGACATGCGCGTTGGTGAGGACGTAGCCGCCCGGCGCGATGGCGAAGCCGGATCCGAGGCCGGCGACCTCGCGCTCATAGCCGTGAGGTACGAAGAACTCCTCGAACAGCGAGCGTGGGCCCACTCGTTGGCGGCGGATCACGTTGACGCTGACCACGGAGGGCGTGACGCGTCTTGCCGCCTCGACGATCGGCGTCTGCCGCAATCCTGATTGGTCGGACAGGCCCCTGACCTCGGGGCGAGCGGAATCGCGCTGTGCCATCGCCGTTGCCGGCTGCGTACCGGAGTCGATAGCTGTGGTGCGAGCCGGTTCGTCGCCGCCCTTGCGGAAACTCGGCGGCCCGAAGACGACGAAGCCCAGGGCGACGATGGCGGCGGCGAATCCCGCCAGCCAGCCGGCGAGGAAAGCGGAGCGCGGTCGTCGATTGTGTCGCGGGGTCTCTATGCTTTCGCCTCCTCTGTCTTGGCTAACTGGAGCTGTGCTTTCTCCCAGTCGCCCAGGAACGCTTCCAGCCCCCGGTCGGTGAGCGGGTGTTGGATGAACTTCCAGAGCACCGCCGGTGGGACCGTGGCGATGTCGGCACCGATCATGGCGGCCTCGACGAAGTGAAGGGGGTGTCGAATCGAGGCGACGAGTATCTCTGTGTCGAACCCGTAGTTGTCGTAGATCTCGCGGATCTGCGCGATCAGCTCCATGCCCTGGTGGGAGATGTCATCGAGCCGACCCACGAAAGGCGAGATGAAGGTCGCCCCCGCCTTCGCGGCCAGCAAAGCCTGCGCAGGCGAGAAGCAGAGTGTCACGTTGACGCCAATACCCTGGGCTCGCAGCTGGCGCGTGGCCACCAGCCCGTCCTCAGTGAGCGGAACCTTGATCACGACGTTGTCGGCGATGCTGGCCAGGTCGCGCCCCTGCTCGACCATGCGGTCGGCGCTGGTTGCCAAGACCTCCAGGCTCACCGGCCCGTTCACGGCATCCGTGATCTGCTTCATGTAGTCGCGCACGTCCGCGTCGCCCATGACTTTCGCCAGCAGGGAGGGATTGGTGGTCACACCGTCGATCAGCCCCGCGCGTGCGGCGCGGCGAATCTCCTCGAGATCCGCTGTGTCGATGAAGATCTTCATTCGCTATTCCCCTTGACCCGTCGCTCCACCTGATCTCAACTATAGTCTACCCGCGTCAAAAACAAACCCTGCGCCGGCGCTGGCGGCGCGGCACGAAGGCCAGCCTCCTTTCGCAGGAGCCGGGCCACCTCGTCCACGGGCCGGCGCCCCTGGCCGATGTCCACAAGTGTGCCCACAAGATAACGGACCATCCGGTGCAGGAAGCGGTCTGCCGTGATCTCGAACTCCAGGATGCCCTCGGCGGCCGCAGCGTCGCGCCAGCCCGCCGAGAAGACGTGGCAACGTACGCCCCGGTCCGGCTGGCCTGACTTGGCGAAGGCGCCGAAGTCGTGGACGCCCCGGATCGGGCGCGTCGCCTCCTCCAGGCTTGCCCGGTCCAGGGTACGGCCTAAGGGCCAGCACCACGGCGCCTGAAAGGGCGACCGGGCTTGAGAGCCCACCCCGACTCTGTAGGCGTAGGTCCGCGAGACAGCGTCGTAGCGCGGGTGGAATGACTCGGCGACCCGCTCCGCGGAGGCTATCCAGAGGTCGGGAGGCGCCAGCGCGTTCAGCGCCCGCCGCAGCTCCTCCGCGTCAAAGCGGTCCGGGATCAAGGCGCTGGCGACCTGACCCGTGGCGTGGACCCCGCGATCGGTACGACCGGCCGCCGTGAGCTTGCGCGAAGCGTTCCCGCAGAGGCGGCCCAATAACGCTGAAAGCTCACCCTGCACTGTGCGCCGGTCTCGCTGCATCTGCCAGCCATGGAAGCCCCGGCCCTCGTAGTGCAAGACGAGCTTCACTCGCCAGTGACCCGCGTGGTGCCCTGACTGCGCCACGCGCCGCAACATACCGGAGCCGAAGGCGGCATGTCAAGCAACATCGCGGCTGTGTGCTGAGTGGGCTCCCCGGCGGCACACGAGGACCTGCACGCGGCGGAGCGCCCGCGCTTTCTAGGCGGTGAGCGGCGAGACTCGAGCGCTTTGAGGGGAACGGTATTCTAGTACCTGCGGATCACCCCGATCACTACCCCGCGCACCTGGACCTGGTCCTCCCGGTAGTATTGGGGAGGATGGGTGTCGTTGGATGGCTGCAGGCGGATTCGGCCGTCGCGCTCGCGATAGAAGCGTTTGACCGTAGCAACCTCGCCGTTCACCAGGGCGATGATCATCTCGCCGTTCTCCGCCGACTCACGGCCCT
>JBDHKG010000160.1:0-4271 GCA_039586495.1 Gemmatimonadota bacterium
GGGCGCGGGGACGCGGCGCTCTTCGGCGTGATCGTCGTGTTCTCTGCGCTGGGCCTCGGCGGTGTGATGGCGCTACCGCCGTCGATGCAGGCGGATGTGATCGACTACGACGAGTGGAAGACCGGGGCGCGGCGTGAGGGGGAGTACATCGGCTTCTGGTCGATCATCAAGAAGCTGGCCGCAGCCCTGAGCGCGGGGCTGGCCTTTCCGATCCTCGATCTGTCGGGGTACGCGCCGGGCGCCGCTGAGCAGGTGCCGGCGGCCATCTGGACGCTGCGCCTGCTGTACGTGGGGACGCCGAGCGTCTGCAATCTGGTTGCGATGGCCATCGGCTGGCGGTATCCGATCAATCGCGAGATGCACGCGGGGATGAGGCGGGAGATCGATCTCAGGATGGCGGAGGCTGAACCTGTGGCTGTGCGCTAGCGCTTCAAGCCGGGCCGTAACGCAGCAGCGCGTGGGCGACCATCACCGAGCTGTGCGAGCCAGCGAGGGAGCAGGGCTAGGTGCCCTGCTCCCTCCCGCATCTCAACGCTGCGTCGTCGGCTCTTCTCGCGGCGGCGCGTTCTTCACGTAGCGGTCGAACCACTCGAACTGCTGGCAGAGGGCGTCCAGCACGGTCTCGCGGCCCCGGTAGCCATGCTGCTCGTGGGGATACATCACGAGCTTTATGGTCCCGCCGAGGCCTTTGACGGCGTGGTACAGTCGCTGCGACTGCACGGGGAACGTTCCCGAGTTGGTGTCGGCCTCGCCGTGCAGCAGGAGTATCGGCTCGTTGATCGAGTCGGCGTGCATGAACGGCGACATGGCGAAGTAGACCTCGGGGGCCTCCCAGAAGGTACGCCGCTCGTTCTGGAACCCGAACGGCGTGAGCGTACGGTTGTACGCGCCACTGCGCGCGATCCCGGCCCGGAAGATATCGGAGTGGGCCAGCAGGTTGGCGGTCATGAAGGCGCCGTAGGAGTGGCCGCCCACGCCGACGCGGTCGGGGTCGGTCACACCCATCTCCACCAGCTTGTCCACCGCGGCCTGGGCGTTCATCACCAGCTGGCGGACGAACGAGTCGTTGGGCTCCTCATCTCCCTCGCCGACCACGGGCATGCTGGCGTCGTCGAGCACGGCGTAGCCCTGGGTCAGGAAGAAGAGGTGCGAGTATCCACGATAGAAGGTGAATCGGTGCTCCGAGCCGCGCACCTGGCCCGCGGCGTCTGCCGATTTGAACTCCCAGGGATACGCCCAGACGACGGTAGGAAGCCGCGTTCCCTCTCTGTAACCGGGCGGCAGGTAGAGGATACCACTGAGCTCGACGCCGTCAGCGCGCGTGTAGTTGATTCGTTGCTTCTTGAGGCCGGTGAGTTGGGGCGCTGGATCTTCCATATGGGTTAGCGGCGTCATTCGTCCGCTCTGCAGGTCGCGGACGAAATGGCTGGGCGGCTCGGTCTTCGACTCTCGACGCGTGACGATTCGACGCGCCTCGCTATCGAGCAGCGCGACGACCTCTTCGTAGTAGGGATCCTCGCAACGCCAGAGCCGATCGGTCTGCCCGGTCATCAGGTCGTAGCGGTCGAGGAAGGGGTGGTCGCCTTGGGGTGAGGCGCCGTCGCCCCTGAGGTAGATGGAGCGCCCGTCGTAGGACTGGATGAGAACCGACTCACCGTTCTCGGTCACGTGCATCAGCGGGTCTCCGGGGTCACCATAGGCGTCCTCGCTGCTGCGGTCCCAGATGACACGAGTCTCCGTGAACGGGTAGGCCGCGTCGATCACGACCGTCTTGGTCTTCCGGGTGGGCCGGTCTTCGGTATAGGCGAGGGCGAGGCTGCCACGCTCGCTCCAGCGGAGCCGGTCGATGCGTAGCTCGCTGCGCGCCACTTCGATGAGGTCGCGGTCGAAGGGTGGCAGCTTGATGACCAGCCGGTCGCGATGCTCCACCTCGGCCTTCGGATCGCCGCCGTCCAGCGCCTCGATCCAGACGAGCGTGTGGGGGTCGCCCGGCTGCCAAGAGATGTCGCGTGGGCCCTCGCGGACGCCGCCGGTGGGCACGTTCTCAGCCAGGGGGATCGAGGCGATCTTGTGGACGTGCTGGCCGCCTTCGCCCCAGACCTCAATCTCCTGCGGGAAGCTGCGGACGGGGACCAGATAGGAATAGGGGCGCTGGACCCGGCTCACGAGTATGTGCTCTCCGTCCGGGGCGGGATCCACTTCGTTGAAGATCGCCGGCTCGCCGATCAGCTCGCGCTCGCCGTCGAGGGGGATGAGCGCGAGCTGCGCGGTGAAGTAGTGCTCGAACAGCAGCTCGTCGAAGGGCGACGTCAGAAGGTTCTGGAACGTCCACACGGGTGCCTGCTCGCCGGCCGCCTCCTGGATCGTCGGCCCCTCAGGGACACGAGGCGGCTCCGGGGCGGGGCCGCGGTCGGCAGGTATGAGCTGGCAGAGAAGCGCCTGCGAGCTGGGCATCCACTGGCAAGGCCGACCGCCGCGCCAACCGCTGGCCGCCATCAGCTCGGGCCCGGTGAGCCGCCGAGCCCGCTTCGTGTCGGTGGAAGCGACCCAGAGCTCGACGCCGGAGTCGGTGGTGTTGGTGAACGCGATGTGACGGCTGTCGGGCGACCAGAAGGGATAGGTGAGCTGGATATCTTCAGGAAGCTCGATACTCCACTCCCGACCGTCCTCGAGGCGAATGAACCCGATGGCAATGCCCAGCGGGGGCTGGTCGTCGCCGTTCGTGCGTGGGTTGAAACGGATCCCGGCGAGTCCGAGGGCCGGCTCGGCGAGCTGGGCGATGGCCGGGTAGGCCCGGCGCTCGGTCAGCGCCATCCATTCGCCACTGGGGCTCACCCGCACGACAGGCGTGTCGGCCGCCTCAACGATCGCGACGACATCGGGCGGCGGTGTCCGGTAGGGCTCCTGGGCCGTTGAGACAGCAGCGGCCAGCAACAGGGCCAGTACGGTGACGGTGATCGAGCGAGCGATGGTCTTCACGGTCGCCCTCCTGTTCCGTTGTCGGGGCTACGGGCTGTGGGAAGCACACTCTACTTACGGCTGCGAGGAACGGAGGTCAAGAACGTAGGCGCACAGCGCGCTGCCGTTCGGCCTGCGGAACTGGTCAGGTTCAGTTGCTCTTGCCGACGGTACGCTCCATATAGGCGCGAATCAACGCGTGGATCTCGGGATCGTTCCAGAGCTCGGTCACGGCATCCTCGTTTTCGCGTTCTTGTTGCCCGATACGCCCGAGGACGGGCTGGCGGAGCTGCCGCTTGCTGAGCTGGAACGTCCGGGCCGGGATCGCGGCGAGTTGGCCGGCCGCCTCCAGTGCGCGGTCGAGGAGAACTTCCGGCTCGGCGAGCTCATCGACCAGCCCCAGCTGGCGCGCTTGCTCGGGCAGATACGTCTCGCCCAAGTAGGCGAGCTGGTGCGCGCGCGGGCCGGCGACGAAGCGGAGGATCTCGATGGAGATTCCGGGAAACGGCACCCCCACGCGCAGCAGCGGCACGCCGATTCTACCGTCGCCGCTGGCCATGACCTGGTAGTCACAGCAGAGGGCGAGTAGGCAGCCACCGGCGATGGCGTGTCCGTTGACCGCCGCCACGACGGGCCGGTCGAAGCTGAAGAGCCGGGCCACGGCCTGCCGGAACGCGGGCAAGAACTCTTGCAGGTAGGCGCGGCCGCCCTCGAGGACACGCCAGAGATCGACGCCGGCGCAGAAACTGGCGCCGGTGCCGGTGAGCACGAGGGCCCGGGCGGGTGACGCGTCGACGGCGTCGAGCCGATCCATCAGCAGCGTCAGAAGCTCGCTGTCAATCGCGCTGACCTTGCCATGGTCAAGCCGCAGCAGGGCGACCTGTCCACGATCCTCAAGGTGAATCACGGGGTGCCTCCTTGTTGCGTGTCGGCGCCGGCCGGGGGCCGGGCCGGGACATTTATGGGCGGGCTGCTGGTGAGAGGCAAGGAGGGGGTAGAGGTTGAAATTCAGTCTCAACTAGCTTATATTGGCGGCGCTGCTGCCGGGGATGAAAGGAACGGAATTTCTAGCCTTCGGGTGTAAGGCAGATAACGTTCTGCGGCGGGCAGGGGGCAGGCCGCTGATCCAACAGCCGGGTCGCGGTCTGCCGTCCTCGCCGGGCCAGAGACAGGGAAGGCTGATGAGCACGACTTCGGAGACCATAGAGGCCCTAGCGCAGCGCGAATACAAGTACGGGTTCGTCACGGAGATCGAGCAGGAGTTTGCGCCACCGGGTTTGAACGAGGAGATCATCCGGTTCATCTCGGCGAAG
>JBDHKG010000066.1:0-53968 GCA_039586495.1 Gemmatimonadota bacterium
AGCCGCTGCAGCCCAAGAGCACCGGTGCCGCCATGGCGCCAAGCAGGCCGGTCTTGAGGAAGTCGCGCCGGGACATGCCCGGCCGGGAATCTGCGATCGGTATGGGGACGTTGACGTCCGACCTTGGGCGCTCTGTCGTTCCCGCACGGGAGCCCGGGACCCCCGCAACTCTATCCTCGGTCATGTCACCTCGATTGTGTGGCTTCCCGCTGTGACGCAGAACTACTACCACCAGCATATTAGACGCCCGAACACCACCCACTGGTTGGCGGCTCCGCACTAACGTCGTCTACGGGAAACAGCACCCCAGACGAGTGCCTTCTCAGCGCACTCTCCACCTCCGTCCCGAGGCAACTGCGGTGCCAACAAGGGATTCCAGCCCTGCCCGGCGGAGATGCGATCAAGACGGGTGCGCCGACCAGCCCTGACGCCGGCCGCCGCCGCTCGTTCAGCGTCGCACACGAGAAGAGAGTAGTCGAGATGCAGTCGTTCACGGTTCCGTTTCCGGACACTGCGTTCCCAAAACCGAACATGAGACCCCGGCCCGAACCGGATCGCGCTACCGCACAACCGGTGACCTTGAAACGAATCATGCGCTACAGCTGCCATGGAACGTTTCTTGTAAGAGGACCGACAGCTGCCGCGAATACGCGAACTCGCAGTTGAGCTGCTTGCGCGCATTATGAGCCGTACGGTCTCTAAACATCTCATCACGCGATCACCGGGGATGCCTGGATGAACGTGAGGGCGCGCGTCATTCATTCGTTCGTCTGGGGTTTGCTGGCAGTAGCCGCCTGCTCGACAACCAGCGACAGTGATCCGGCTTTGGAGGCCCGCATCGAGAGTGTGGTCAGCGGCCTCCACGTGCGGCAATCGGTGGGATCGGTGCCTGCAGAGAAGTGGACGCTCGAGGAACGCATGGCACACTATCGCGCCCCGGCGGTCAGTATCGCGGTTATCCACGATGGCAGGATCGAGTGGGCTGGTGGCTATGGGAGAGCCGTGGCGGGGGAAAGTCAGACGATCTCTGACCAGACGCTGTTCCAAGCCGCCTCGATCAGCAAGGCGCTCACCGCATTCGCAACTCTCCGCGTCGTTGATGAAGGGCTTCTTACGCTCGACGCTCCCGCCAATCGCTATCTGCGTAGCTGGAGGCTTCCTGACAGCGAGGCCGGGTCCAGCGACTCTGTCACAGTCGCACTCTTGTTGGGGCACATGGCTGGTTTGAACGTGCCCGGTTTCCCCGGTTACGAACCTCGGCCGGATCGTACGGCCTCCGGGCTCGACCTGGGCCTACTCGGGGGGCGGGTATCTTGTGCTGCAGCAAGTGATTCAGGATGTGACCGGCCAGGACTTCTCGACACTCATGGACAGTCTCGTCCTCACGCCGCTCGGCATGGAACACAGCACGTTCCAGCAACCGTTGCCTGCCAACCTCGAGAGCCGTGCGGCTGTCGGGCACGGCAACGATGGCAAGCCCCTGCCTGGCCGCTGGCGTATCCAGCCTGAACTCGCGGCTGCCGGACTGTGGACCACGGCCTCGGACCTAGCCCGCTTTGCACTGGCAGTACACGCGGCGGCAAACCAGTCGCCAGAAGCTCTCCTGTCTGCTTCGAGCGCCGCCGCGCTGACGACACAACGATTCATCAACTTCTCTCTTGGACTTCTCATTCGCCGCAACGGCGAGCACGTTTGGTTCACACACAACGGCGGCAATGAGGGCTACCGCTGCCTCATGTATGCGTACCTGACGAGCGGAGAGGGTGCGGTGGTGATGACGAACGCCGACGCTGGGATGGCCCTGGCGAGCGAGATCATCAATAGCATCGCGCTCGAGTATGGCTGGCCCGGATTCATCCCGGAGGAGTTTTGGTAATCGGCCGCACTCGCGTTGCGGCCTAACACGAGCTTACGAGAGAGACGAACTCTTACATTTCCTTAAACCGGGAAGGACACCATGGCGAGTAGCAATCGGTACAATCTCGATCGTCGGGAACTTCTGACTCGGGCGGTCCCGGCATGTGCGATGGCGTGGCTGGGTCTCTGCAAGCTGCCGAGGGTGGGGCTCTGCGACAACGCCTCACCGCAGCAGGGTCAACAGCAGCAGGGTCAACACAAGTTCGACGTCCCTAAAGAGCTGACTTTGTCAGAGAGGCAGCAGTCGGAGCGGCAGAACCGAGCGTTTATCCGCTTCATCAAGATGCTTCAGGAACAGCTAGGGGAGCCTGAACTCATCCGTCTGCTGAATGTGAATTCCGCCGACTACGGCCGACGCATCGGAGAGATGCAGGCCCAGAGAGCGACTGAAACCAGTCTCCAGGCCTTCGTGAGCCAGTTCCGGCCGCCGAGGTACTCATCGATACTGACACACGAAGTCGTGGAGGATACCGAGAAGGCCTTCGGACTGCGGGTCACCGAGTGTCTCATCGCCGAGACTTTCCACGCAGCCGGTGTCGGCGGAGAGATCGGGCATGCCGCGGTGTGCAATATGGACTACTACTGGCCCACGGCGTTCAACCCGAACCTGAAGATGGAGCGCAACAGGACACTGATGCAGGGGCATGACCACTGCAATCACCGCTACGTGGATACAGCCTAAGCGTGCGCGATTGAGGTCCTCGGTGGGGGGTTCCTGTTGGAGACGAAAGGGATGAAAAGAACCATGACCACTCTGTCGGCCATCCGAAGACTCTTTCTCCTGTTCTCGGCGGCGATGATCGTCACGGTCACGGCTTGCACCCGGGGGCAAGGGCGCGATAGAGAAGCTGAGATTGCGGCGGTCGAGAAGGCGATCGAAGGGACCATCGCATGGGCCAAGACGAAAGACTTCGACTGGCTCTACAGCATCATCGCCAACGACTCCGCCTATCTCGAAGTCCACCCGGAGGATGTGGTGGTCAAGGGGTTCACCGAGTTCAAGAGGATGGAGGAGTTCTGGGCGAGCCCGGACTTCCGCGCCATCCGGCATGAGATCCGGGATCTGCAGATCACCTTATCCCGATCAGGGGACGTGGCGTGGTTCTTCTGTATGCTCGACGATGTCAATGAATGGCAGGGACGGCCCGCCTCTTGGATCAACACCCGATGGACGGGCGTGTTGGAGAAGCGGGATGGGAACTGGGTCATGGTCCAGATGCACTTCTCCAATCCCGTCGAGGGGTAGTCGCTCCTAACCCTCCGAGGCTACCTCGAGTTCGTCAGCTGGTCCCCGGCCGGTGGGCGGCTGGCCGTGACCGCGTACGAGCCCCCGCGGGGAATCACAGCGGGCCGCTCCAGCCACCCGGCTTGCGCCCACGCGCGAAACAGGCCTCCCAGCTGCCGCGTAGGGTGTCGTGGACGTACCTACCGGAGTCGCTGCCATGTACAACTTGCTGAGAGACCTTCGCTACGGGCTCAGGCTCCTGACCAGGGCTCCGGGCCTCGCGATCTTCGCCGCCGTGGCCATCGCCCTGGGGATCGGCTCGACGACCACGATGTTCAGCATCTCCCACGGCCTCCTGCGCGACTTGCCTTTCCATGAGCCCGACCGCCTGATCTATCTCTTCCGAGACCAGGTCGCTCGGAACAGGTTCGACATCATGTTGAACGCCCACGAGTTCCAGAATTGGCGCGACGCACAGACGACGCTGGAGGGCATGGCCGGGTTCGCCGAATACGATATGGATCTGGCTGGTACGGAGGGGCGTCCCCAGCGCGTCGCGGGCGCGGCGGTCACCGCCAACGCCTTCCAGACGCTCAGGGTAGCACCCGTGTTGGGCAGGGGATTCCTTCCGGCAGACGAGCGCCCCGGCGCCGAGGCGATCGTCATGCTCGGCCACCGGCTCTGGCAGGAACGATACGGCGGCGACCCTGCGATCGCCGGTAGAACCGTCCGAGTTGACGGTCGGCAGCGGACCATCGTCGGCGTCATGCCCGAGGACTTTCAGTTCCCCTACGAGCAGGCGCTCTGGATCCCGCTCGAGCTGGATCCGGTGACGGAGCCGACGGGAAACCGCTCCATCCGCGCCTTCGGGCGCCTGAGAGAAGACGTCCCGTTGGAGGCGACCCGCGCCGAGTTTGCGGCGCTCGCCCGCCGTCTCGAGCTCGCGGACCCCGAGAGCTACGAGGGCATGAGCACGCGAGTCGCGGTTTACAAGGAGCACATCGTCGAGAAGCGCGACGCGTTGGCGATGAACATCATGGTCGCCGTCGTCGCCTTCGTGTTGCTCGTCGCCTGCGCCAACGTGGCGAATCTTCTGTTGGTGCGTGCCGCAGCGCGCGATCGCGAGGTGGCGATCCGAGCGGCGTTGGGCGCCAGCCGCAGTGCGCTCATCACCCAAACCCTCGCCGAGGCGCTCGTCATTGCGGCGTTGGGCGGTGCGCTGGGAATCGGCCTCGCCCAGCTGGGGGTCACGTTCGTCAACCGGGCGCTGGCTCATCAGCTTCCCTTCTTCTGGATGTGGGTCGAGATCGACGCGACGGTGCTCAGCTTCTGCTTCGCGCTCATCCTGGCCGCGACGATACTCGCCGGCCTGGGACCCGCTCTCAAGGCCACGGGCGTCGACATGCACGAGGTGCTGAAGGACGCGAGCCGCAGCTCCAGCCTCCGTCTGAGCCGCTTGAGTCGAACGCTGGTCGTCGCCGAGGTCGCTCTCTCGTGTGGGCTGCTCACGGTGGCCGGAGTGATGGTGAAGGGCGTGCTGATCCAGACGGCCAGCGAGCTCGAGTTCGCCACCGAGAACGTGCTCACGGCACGGGCCCAGTTGCGCTCTGAGGACTACCCGGACCGCCTGGACATCGACCGCTTCTACGGCGAACTGCTCGACCGTCTGGAGAGTCGCCCCGAGGTACTGTCCGCCGCCATCGTCTCGTGGCCGCCGGGCGATAACTACAGCACGCAGCGCTTCCAGATGGAGGGCTACAGCTACGATCGCAACCAGGACTTGCCGCGGGCCGTATACGCGGTGATCAGCGACGATTTCTTCCGCGCTCTCGATGTCCAGCCCCTGGCGGGACGCCCGTTCTCCGCCATCGATCACGCCGAGAGCGAGCCGGTAGCGATCATCAATCAGCGGTTCGCCCGGCTCTACTTCCCCGGCCAGGATCCCCTGGGCCGGCGGATCAAGCTGGGCGGACTCGATTCGGAGAGCCCCTGGCGTACGATCGTCGGCGTCGCACCCGACTTGGCGATGGCCCGCCGACGCGAGCGGGGCTCGGAGGGCATCTATCTGCCCTTCTCGCAAAGAACACGACGGACCATGAGCGTCCTGCTGCGCGCCGCGGGCGATCCCCTCGCCCTCGTCCCCATGGTCCGCGACGAGGTCGCGGCCATCGATCCCAACCTGCCCATGTATCGAGTCAACTCACTCGCGCGGCTGATCTCCGAGTATACGGCCTCTCAGAGAACCTTCGCCGTGCTGTTCGTGGTCTTCGGCCTAGCCGGCCTCGTGCTCGCGACGGTCGGGCTCTACGGCGTGATGGCGTTCCTCGTCCGGCGCCGTACCCGGGAGATCGGCATCAGGATGGCCCTGGGCGCCGACGCGCGGCGCATCCTCTGGCTCACAGCGAAGAGTGGCCTGATCCAGCTGGCTCTCGGTCTCGCCATCGGGGTGGCGCTCGCATCGCTCGTGGCGCTGGCGATGTTCGACATCCTGTCGGATGCGAACCCGTGGGACTGGAGGATCTACACGCTCATCGCCCTTGTGCTGATCGCCACCGGGCTCGCGGCATCGCTGGCTCCGGCCCTCCGCGCGGCACGCGTGGACCCGATGGAGACGCTGAGGTACGAGTGATTTCCGGTCGTGTCGCAGCCTCACCGCAGCAGCGTCGCAACGCAGCCGCCGCGACATCTCATCTACAGCCAACCGATCGATAAGGAGTCCGAAGCATGTGGTTTCCGATGCGACATCACGCGGTGTGGTTCCTGACGCTGACACTGCTGGCCGCCGCGACGGCGCCGCCCGCTCTCGCGCAGCAGGACAACGAGGACATCGTCATCGGCCACTACAGGACGATGCACTCCACGATACTCGACGAAGACCGCATGCTGCTGGTCAACCTGCCGCGCGGTTACGAGGCGACGGCGATCGGTTACCCGGTCATCTACATACTCTACGGCGGGCAGGTCAGGAACTACTTCGCCGAAGCTCTGCACATCACCACGCTCCTGGGCACCACGCGGATGCCACCTGTGATCCTGGTGGGCATTGTCAACACCGAGCGCTACCGGGACTACCTGCCGTTCGATCGCGAAGGGAACCCGGCCGGCGCGGACCGGTTCCTCCAGTTCATGGTCGAGGAGGCGATGCCGTTCGTCGAGGCGAACTATCGGACGGCGGATTTCCGGATCCTGGTCGGCCCGCAGGCCGGAGGCACGTTCGGCCTCTATACCCTGACGGAACGACCCGAGACCTTCGATGCCTATATCCTGAACAATCCGTTCCGCTACCTGGTGCAGCGCGACTACATGATCGAGAAGGTCAAGACGTTCCTCACCGGTAAAGAGACACTCGACAACTTCCTGTATGTGATCGCCGAGGATAGCGACTTCCCCGAAGCGCTCGAGTACATGCCGCGGCTCGAGGAAGTCGTGTCCGCCGAAGCGCCGGCCGAATTCGAGTGGAAGCTGGAGGTCGTCGAGGAGAACGGCGATTTCCTCGCGCCGACGGGGCTGCGTGAGGGACTGACGCTCCTGTTCAGTGCGTACGAATTCCCGGCCGACACCGGGATCGCGTCGCTGGCCGACATTGAGGTGTACTACACCGAGCTGTCGGAACGCTATGAGTATGAAGTCGCGATTCCGGACATGGTGCTGACAGTGCAGTCGGACAACCTGGCGCAGAACGGCAGGGTAGACGAAGCGATCGAGATGCTCGAGCGCCTGGTGGTGCTCTACCCGCACTCGTTGAACGGCTGGTGGCGCCTGGCGGGTATCTACCGGGAGCGCGGCGAGACCGAGCGTGCGCTCCACTACTACAGGAAGTGCCTGGAAGTCGACCCTGACATGGTTTACGCCAAGCAAATGATCGAGCAACTGGAACGGGAGAGACCTTAGCCGGAGGTAGGCGTGCCAGCCGGTCCTTGGCTGCCGCTCATGAGCGTTGAAGCCGCAGCAACGATCACCTCGCCTCCGACATCTAAACGGTTGACCCCCGACGCAGAGCAAGTCGAGCGTGGCCGTGACTATGAGTAGGTCGAAGCGGCTGACCCGCGTACCGGTTCTAGCCCTCCTGGCGGTCCTGCCGCTCCTTAGCACTTCCTGCGACTCCGAGGGCCCGGCGGCACCGGGGCCCGGCAGCGATGACTGCCCACCGGGTCAGTGGGAGGCCGATTCATACGGCTACCGCGCCTGGCGTCACGATTGCGAACCGTACGTCAGCGACCATTTCACGGTGTACAGTGACGGGAGCAGCACGGCGGCGAAGGACACCCTGGCCCGGCTGGCCGAGGGTGTCTTCTCAGAGCTGGCGGCCGAGTTCCAGATCGCTTCGGAGGCGGAGTTGGGCTTCACGCCCGGGTACACCTACTACATCTACGCTGAGAAGAGCATCACGCCCACGGTGGCGGAAGGCTACCGACACGGCTTTCTGATCGCGGCGGTCGATTCGCCCGAGCGACCGACCCGGCGATACCCCTCCTGGTACCGCTACCTGATGAGGCACGAGCTGACCCACGTCTTTCAGTTCAGCCTCATCGATTGCCCCGGGAACGGTGACTGGCCCTACTGGCTCGACATCTGGTTCTCCGAGGGGCAAGCCGTAGTCGTGGGAGGGGCGTACACGAGACCGACGTTGCAGGAGTTTCGCACCTGGTTCTCGGATCCGACGCACATCAATCCGGTCCGAATACAGCGCCGTCCCGACTTCCCGGATATCGACCGAATGGGCGAGTACTACCAGATGTTCGCGCTGACCTTCGCCTACCTCGTCGATACGACGCGGGGTCACGGGGCGAGTGTGGCGGACTTGCGCAACCTGTTTCAGTACATGAAGGAGGGTGACACGTTCCACGACGCCTTCCAGCGGGCGCTGGGGATCAGCGTCTCGTATCTCGAGGAGAACTACATGGACATCATGGAGGAGTACCTCGGAGGATGAAAACCGAACCGACATCTGCATTTCTTCCCATCTGGGGCATCATGGTAGCCATCATCGGTATGGCGCTCTTTGAAGACGAGCCCTCCATCAATCCGGATCCACTCCCGATCCCCTTCGGTCCCCCGGCCGCGATCGACGGTGAGGTGTCACCTGACGAATGGGCCACCGCTAACCTGGTGACGTTCTCTTTCGAGGACGTCTTTGGGGACTCGGTGTCAGCACGCGTGTGGCTGATGCACGACGGTGGGAGCCTTCAAGCTGCCTATGCTTTTGAACGAACGAACGAAGAAATCTTCCTTGCGCCGGAGCTGTTTCTCGATACCGACAATGACAAGAACTCCACTCTTCGTTCTGATGATTGGTGGTTTCATGTGTCCGGGTCGGACTGCGCAGCTGCGGGGCGATACGATGATTACTCGACCTGCACCTGGAACGCCGATTGGGAGACTGGGCCGAGGCCATATGAACGCGAGGAGGGGAAACGACTAGACACCTTCGAGATTAGGATTCCGTTTCCGAAGCTCGGAGTGGTCACGGGGATCACCGGACAGCCCAGCCACGTGGGAGACAGCCCAATTGCTTCCTGAGGAGTTGTGAAAGGGAACAAGCCGTCTCCCAGCAGCGGGAACGTCAGGCGCATTGAGTCGATCGCACGGCCCTGTCAGTCTTGCTGGCGGGGCCGTGTGCGTCCCATCTGGAGTGTCTTCTATGCACCTCTCCGCAAGACTCAGCGTCCAGGGGTGGGCATGGCCATGATATTTTCCAATCCAAGTGGCCCCCACTTCCCCGGCGACGGCGACTCAATGCGACTGAAGGCGCTTCAACGCTTCCGCGGCGTATAGACGCACCTCCCAGTCCTCATCGCGCGACGCCTGTAGCAGCGCTTCACGCGCCCCGGGTGAACCGATCTTCAGCAACGCGACCACCGCGGCGCGCCTCACCCATGCCTTCTCGTCGCTCAGACCTTCCCTTACGAGTGGCAGAGCCGTCTCGGATCCCAGGATCCCCAGCGATTCGATGGTCGAGACGCGGACCCATGCTTCGGGGTCGCTCAATCCCTCCTCGGCTCGCTCGACGATCTCTTCCACGCCCAGCTGGGCCAGTGAGCGCATGGCCGTGTTCCGGACCCAGGCCTCCGGATCGTCCAGCAGTCTGAGCATCGATTCCGCAGATTCCCGAGCGCCGATGGCCGCGAGGGCGCGAAGCGCGTTCACCCGGACGTTGGCCACAGGATCTCCCAGGGCGACCGTGAGGGTGGGGACGGCTCTCTCTGACGGGATCTCACCCAGACAGTCGCCGGCGAGTATCCGTACTTCATCCTGGTCGCTCGCGAGCAGCGGAATGAAGTAGTCGACGGCCGGGTCGCCGAAAGCCGCCAGCCGCCGGGCGATGAAGTACTTCGCACGCCGGTTCGGCTCGTCCACCAGCCGAGCGGCGAGCTCTGTCATCTCGCCCGCGCTCGCGGAGGGAACGACGATCGCCACGCTTCTTCTCCATCCGCCTCCGTAGAACAGCGCGGACGCGCCGATCAGAACGACCGCGTAGAGTGAGAGAACCGCGGCAACCTCCCGCTTTCGTTCGGGCCGGTTCTTCTTGAAGAGGACTCGAAACGGTAGCGC
Organism: Gemmatimonadota bacterium; assembly: GCA_039586495.1. GTDB lineage: Bacteria > Gemmatimonadota > Gemmatimonadetes > Palauibacterales > KS3-K002. Next base: position 9,695 of record JBDHKG010000066.1, read on the forward strand.
GAAGAGCTTTCCCACGAACGCCGGGAGCGGAAAGAGAAAGGGGGCGCCCCGGCGATACGTCTCGTACGCCTCGCCGTGCCGGCGCCGCATGTTCAGCTCCTCCAGCATCGCCACGCCGATGATCACCAGGGTCGAGAGCAGCCAGGGCAGGCTCGCATCGATCCCCCACGAGCGCCTCGGGTAGAGTCCCCGCAACAGGAGCAGGTAGATGCCGTAGCTCCAGAGAATCCAGCCGAGGTACTGGGGGTGCCGAGAGATTCGGTACACCCAGAAATCGGCGACGTCCTGCTTCCGTGCCCGGGCGGAGAGCCAGGCGAGGGTGCCGAGGAAAAAGAGAAGCAGCCCGCTACCGATGAAGAAGTACACGATCGGCCAGTAGCCGTTCATACCCACCTGCCGGAACACCCAGATGAGCAGATCGTAAGGTGCCCGGATGATCAGTCCCAGACGCTGCAGCTCGTACGAGATATCGAGGACCGGCAGCCAGACGATGTTCAGGAGTCCGAGGCCGGCGAGGAAGAACGATGATGGCCAACACCATCAAGGCGAAACAGACGTAGCCGATCAGGCGCAACTTGAAGTGGGCGATGAACATCTCGGTCTTGAGCACGCTGATGTCATCGGCGTGCGAGTCGAGGTTCGGCGTGGTGATGGCGTTCTGCAGAGCGTCGTCGATGAGATAGGGCAGCTCCAGCGTCGCGAACGTGAGCCCGATAGTGAATACGGCGGCGAGCAGAACAAGGAACACACCGTGCATAGTAAGACGGTTCACGGGGGTGGCCCCCAACATCCATTTGGCCATGACATCTTCTCCCGGTGTAAGTCTCGCTGACACCCCTAGCCCACCGGAGCGCCAGGCGGGCAAGCGACGGGCCAGCCAGGACCGGGCTGGATCAGGAAGCGTAACCCGTTATCACATCCACCACTACGCAGTACGGGAGACCGGACACCGGAAGGCAGGCTGGGTCGATCGTGTGCGGATGGACACGCCCGCAGGCGATCCTGAGTGTTCCATTGGACACAACTGACGCTGGCCAGCGCTCGTGAGATCCGTGGGCTCCTCCATTCCGCATTGAGAAGAGTGCTTATATTCATAGTAGATTCGAAAACGACATGCCCGGTGTCTCCAGCAGGAGGGTCTCCGATGAAGGAGCTATCCAGAAGAAGTTTCATCGGATCACTCTTCTCCTTAGCAGTCGCAAGCCTGAGCTCTACCTTCCCCTTCCTCGACGCTGCATGCCGGAAACAGTCAAGGGCCGTGTCGCAGACCGATCCCGATTTCGAGCCGGGGTATCTGAAGCTGCACAGGAGCGGGGAGCTGAGACGCAGGGGAGAGGGACTCTGGCAGCTCATGAAGAGCTGCTCACTCTGCCCCAGGGGTTGCGGTGCTGCGCGGCTCGATGGGCATGAAGGGTTCTGTAAGGGTACCTCCCAACTGGTTATCGCCTCCTATCACCCGCACTTCGGAGAGGAGAGGCCCCTGGTCGGGCGGGGAGGCTCCGGTACGGTATTCTTCAGCAACTGCAGCCTCCGCTGTGTCTTCTGCATCAACTGGCAGATCAGCCAGGGAGGTGAGGGCCAGCCCAGAAGCCTCGAGGATCTGGCCGATATGATGCTGCACCTGCAGGGGATGGGCTGCCACAACATCAACATCGTCACGCCGACCCACTACTCACCGCATATCGTACTGGGACTCGATATCGCTGCCGCGAGGGGATTGCGGCTGCCGCTGGTTTACAACACCTGCGGCTGGGAGCGATTGGAGATCCTGAGGATGCTCGACGGCATCGTGGATATCTACCTTCCCGACTTCAAGTACGCGGAGAGCGCGATGGCGTCGAAGTACTCCTCGGGAGCGGACACCTATCCGGAGATCACCAAGGCGGCCCTGCTGGAGATGCACCGCCAGGTGGGTGTCGCGAAACCGGCGGCGCACGGACTGATGTACCGAGGCCTGATGATCCGCCACCTGGTCATGCCGAATAGCGTGAGCGGTAGCAAGGAGGTGATCGGATGGATCGCGGAGAACCTGCCGAAGGACACCTACGTCAACATCATGTCTCAGTACAGGCCGATGCACAAAGCCCTTGATTACCCTGAGATCGCCCGGCGATTGACCCGCGCGGAATACATCGAGGTCGTCGAGTATGCACGGCGCGTCGGCCTCACGAACCTCGACATCCAGGGTCTGCCGCCGTCATAGACCGGACCCAAGCGCTCCGCTCCCGTACCACCGAAGGCAACCAACACGCTCCCTGCTGCATCGAACTTGCGGATTGCAAAGTCGCAAGTGAGTGCGAACCGGCGTCAAGAAACGGGGGCTGCGCGCTTGGGATCGGCCGATGAAACGTCTCGCGGGCCTCACGCGTCAGTAGATGTGACGATCGCCCGCTGCGCTGGTGCCCGTCGATCTAAAGGAACAAAGGGCACGCGATGTCCATACTTGGTGGTATGAAGAGCTACTTCGCAGGGAAATGGCTCTGGCTCTGCGGCTTGCCTCTGCTGCTCGGAGTCTCAGGGTGCGGCGAAGATACGCTGCGTGAACTCCTCGGCAACTATACCCCCCACGAGCGGTACGAGCGGGCTCTGCGTGAGGCGGGGCTCGATCAGACCGCTCTGGGCAGCGACTGGCTCGCTGCGGCGGGCGAGGCGCTGGATGGTGCCATCACAGTCACAGCCCCGTATCGCGAGGAGAGCTACCTCGACCCCAGAGAGGCGATGGCGACGGCGTATCGGGTATCCTTGCGGCGCGGCCAGCGCGTTGAGGCGGCGTTCGAGAGCGAGCCTGACACCAGTTACCAGGTCTTCATCGATCTCTTCCTGATCCCCAGAGGGCCCGGCGCCACACCGAGGCACGTGGCCAGCGCCGACAGCCTCGAGCGCAGGCTGGACTACGTCGCGTGGCGTGACGGCGACTATCTGATCCGCATCCAGCCGGAGTTGCTTCGCGGCGGGAGATGCTCGATCACCATCGTGGTCAGGCCTTCCCTCCGATTTCCGGTCTACGGGCACGACACCACGGCGATCGGGAGCCGGTATGGTGACGCGCGCGACGGAGGGCGTCGAAGGCATGAGGGGCTCGATATCTTCGCTCCCAGAGGGACACCCGTTCTTGCCGCTGCGGATGGTGTCGTGCGCAGCACGCGGAGTAACAGGCTCGGAGGCAAGGTGGTCTGGCTGCGCGACCAGTTCGGCCGCTCGCACTACTACGCCCATCTCGACACACAAGTGGTTCGTCGTGGCCAGCGGGTGCGGGCCGGCGACACGCTCGGATTCGTCGGAAACACGGGCAATGCGCGGACGACCGCACCCCACCTGCACTTCGGCATATACTCGAGTGGTTCGTTCGACCCCTACCCGGCGCTGCAGCAGCTTCCAACGACGCCCGCAGACTTCACCGGAGATCAGAGTCTGATCGGCAGACACGTCCGTGCGACCCGCGCCGGGGCTCGCATCCGGGATCTCCCGACCACCAGGTCGAGCATTCTGGCGGAGTTGCCAATCCATACGCCCTTGCAGGTGGCAGCGGGAACTGGGGCGTGGTATCGGGTGAAGGCACCCGACGGCACCATCGGGTTCGTGGCCGCGAGGCTCACGGAACCGGTGGACGGCCCGATTCGGCACGCGGTGGTGGCCAGCGGCGCGATGCTGTTGGCAGACCCGGCTTCCACGGCGGTGGCAGTGGAGGTTGTGGCTGCGGGCGCGGAGGTCCCAGTACTGGGCACGTTCGGGGAGTTCCTCTTCGTACAGGGACCGAGCGGCAGGGTGGGTTGGGTGGCGTCGTACTAGCCAGACTCTGTCACGGCTCTGAAAGCCCCCCAAAAGACAACAAGCCCGACAGCAACTGAGACTAGCGACGTGGTTCAGTGGCCCGGTGCAAGCCCCCGGCTGGTACCGATGCATGATGAAACGTTCATCCGAATTCGCGTCGGAAAACAGCACGGCGATTAACTCAGCTACCATCTCGAGTCCCCTTCGAATTCAAGGAGCTCGTCTGTCGAGCACTCGGCTCAGTAGGCCCGTTTCGGCATCGAAATACAGCGAGTACTCCGCGCTCTCACGGGCAGGATCGGGCACCTCGCCTAACCGATTACTTTACAACCAGTTGCGGAATCGGGAGACAGAGAGCGAGAACTGGGGGCGGACCCATTGTGTGCGCTCAGACACGGGTTCGATGCACGTCAGATGTCCTGCAGGACATACCCCGGCCTGCTAGCACCTCTCCGAGAACGGAACCATCAGCGCGAGCCATAGACCTGCCGACCCAACTCTCCCAGAGGCCCACGCGTCTAAAACATCGGAGTCCTCGTGCCCAGCTGGGGAGCCGATCGACTCATGCACAACATTGCGCAGGACATTCGATACGGCATTCGCAACCTCACCAGGTCTCCCGCGTTTGCCGCGATCGCCGTTCTGACTCTGGCGATCGGGATCGGGGCGAACACGGTCATCTACAGCGTAGTGAACGGCGTGCTCCTGGATCCGCTGCCCTACGATGAGCCCGGGGATCTCGTGGCGATCTACACGTACTTCACGCCGGAGAGCGGGTACGATTTCCCGAAGTACGCGGTCGGCTCGCCGGAGTACTTCGACTACCTGAATCAGAACCGGACGATGGAGAGCGTGGCGGCGGTGTCCACCGAGGCGCTGACCATCACGGCCGGCGCGGGCGAGCCGGAGATCGTCACAGCTGGCTACGTCTCCTCGAGCATGTTCTCGGTGCTGCGGGCCCGGCCCCTGCTGGGGAGGACGCTCGTGTCGGCAGACGATGGAGCGGACCCGCAGCCGGTCTTCGTGCTGAGCTACGACTTCTGGCAGCGGCGGTTCGGCGGTGACTCGACCGTCATCGGACAGGTCCTAGACGTCGGCCTGGAAGTCGCGGAATACGGCAGCGCGGGTCAGATCGTAGGCGTGATGCCCGAAGGCTTCGCGTTTCCCACCGCAGACACGGAACTGTGGACCCAGTTGCCACTCGATCCGGCACGCACCTGGCGCGGGGGACACTGGTTCTACATGATCGGGCGGCTGGCGCCAGGGGTGACCTTCGAGGAAGCCGAAGCGGAGATGGAGACGCTCATGGCGCGCTGGGCGGTGGACTATCCGGACCACCACGTTGGCCACGGCCTGTTTCTCATACCGCTGCTGGATGACTTCGTGGGCAATGTCCGCCCGGCACTGCTGCTGCTGCTGGCCGCGGTGGGCTTCCTGCTGCTGATCGCCTGTGCCAACGTCGCCAACCTCCTCTTGGCTCACGCCGAGGGCCGCCGTCGCGAGCTAGCGATCCGGGGCGCGCTGGGAGCGGAACGGCTCCGCCTGCTTCAACAACTGCTCACGGAAAGCCTGGTGTTGGCGGTGATCGGAGGAATACTCGGCCTCCTGTTCGCCACGTTGGGAATCGACATCCTCCTCAGGCTGCAGGCCGGCACCATCCCACGCGCGATGAACGTTGGGCTCGACGCCCGGGTCCTAGCGTTCGTCGCTGGGGCTGTGCTGCTGACAACGGTGATCTTCGGTTTGCTCCCCGCGTTCCGGGCGGCATCCCCAGATCTCTCTCAGGCACTCAAAGAAGTCGGTCGATCAGTGAGCGCCGGGAAGGAGCGGGTCAGCTTCCGACGGTTCCTCGTGGTCGCTGAGATCGCTCTGGCGGTGCTCCTGGTGGTCGGGGCAGGACTCAGCGTGAAGAGCTTCTGGCGCCTGTTCCACGAGGACCCGGGGTTCCGAAAGGACAACCTCCTGGTCGCCCAGTTCTCACTGCCGGCCTCGGAGTACACAGCGGAGCGGGCGGTGGCGTTCTACTCCGAGCTGGTGGAGCGGGTGGAGGCGCTACCGGGAGTGGAAAGCGCGTCGACCGTGTCGCGTCCCCCCATCCGGTACGACAGGTCCCAGAGCCGCTTCCACATCGAGGGGTGGCCACGTGCGCAGGCGGGTCCGTTTTGCTGCACGGGCAGTTCCGTTGGCGTAGGGCCCGGAGCGATCGAGACCCTCGGCATCCCCCTGCTTCGCGGTCGAGTGCCCGACGAAGGTGACCGCGCTGGCGCTTCACCGGTCGCCGTGGTCGATGAGCGGCTGGCGCGGCAGTATTGGCCCGGCGAGGATCCGATCGGGAAGCGGATACGCTTTGCCGCTACGGACGGGCCGTGGCACACGGTCGTCGGCGTTGTCGGCAACGCACGGTACGACGGGCTGGGAGAGGAGAACCCCACGTTCTACTTCGCCTACGAGGGATGGCAGGAAATCGTGCACTTCATGATGGGCTCGATGAGCATCATCGTGCGCACAGCTGACGATCCAGGCGCACTGGCGGATTCGATCCGAGAACTGGTTCGCTCTCTCGACCCGAATCTGGTCATCCTCCGCATGCAGACCATGGACGACATCGTTTCTGCTTCGGTTGCTCGGCCGAGGTTCATGATGAGCACGCTCGGCCTGTTCGCCAGCGTGGCTCTCCTGCTCGGCATGATCGGCGTCTACGGTGTCGTCTCTCACGGCGTGGCGCAGCGCACTAACGAGATCGGAGTGCGCATCGCGCTTGGCGCTCAGGGCCGTGAGGTCATCGCCATGGTGATACGGCAAGGGATGGCCACGGTGCTGATCGGAGCCGGAATTGGCTTGGCCGCTGCGCTCGCGACGACGCGTGTGATGGCCGGGCTCCTGTATGAAGTGAGCCCCAGCGATCCGTGGACCCTCGGAGTCGTATCGGTCGCTGTGGTTTCTGTTGCCCTGGTGGCCAGCTACGTCCCGGCGCGGCGCGCGAGTCGCGTCGATCCGATGGACGCGTTGCGGGTGGAGTAGCGCCGCTCCGTCAATGAGCCGAGCCAAACCGGGCCCGCTTGTTGCGGACCCCAAGCTGTTCAGGAGGTAAGGCAAGATGAGAAGCGCGGTTGGAGTCCCGGTCATCACAGCGATCCTCGCCTTCGCTAGTCTGGCTTTGGTCAGCCAGGATACGCCGCCACGCAGCCAAGATGACAGCAAGGGTCGCGAGTTCGTCGCCGCAGCCCAGCGCGGAGACGAGAACGCAGTCCGCAAGTCGCTGGACACCGACCCGGACCTCGTCCGGGCCACCGACGTCTTACGGATGACGGCGCTGGACTGGGCGGCGACGCGCGAGCACTGGCACATCTTCCGACAGCTTTTGGCCAAGGGCGCGCCGGTGGGCAACGTAGGCTTTGACGGCGGCACGGTCCTGCACCGCGTTTGCCACTTCGACCGCCCCGACATGGTACAGCTGCTGTTGGACGCGGGCGCCGATATCTCCGTCCAGAACCAATGGGGCCGCACCCCGCTGCACGTCGCGGCACGTCGTGGTTCCCGCGAGGTAGCGGCGCTGCTGCTCGCTCGAGGCGCCGACCCCGACGCTACGACCAGGGAAGGCTGGACCACGTTGCACGTAGCGTACCGCGCGGGACAGCCGGAGCTGGTCGAGCTGCTGCTCTCCGCAGGCGCCGATCCGCAGAAGAGGGACAGCGCCGGCAAGCTGCCCGTCGAACACTCCTTCCAGCGCCCGGAGGCGGTCTCGATCGATCGGGCCAAGCTCTACGAGTATCAAGGTCTCTACGACGTGACCGAGAACTTCCAGTTCAAGGTCTGGCTGGAGGGCGACAGGCTACTGCTGCAGGACTTCGCGGCCGACGAGATGTATCCGAGTGGACCGGATTCCTTCTACTGCCAGTCCGAGCCCTGGAGCGTCGCGTTCCGGCGCGGTGAGGACGGTGCGGTACACGAAATCGAGGTGCACTTCCTGCGGCGCGCGGTGCGGGGTACGAAGCGCGACCACCCTCAGTACGTCGGGTCACACGCATGCCGGAGCTGTCACCTCGGGCGCGAGCACGGCAACCAGTACGTCCAGTGGCTGAGCAGCCGGCATGCCGCGGCCTACTGGCGCCTGGCAACCGACTGGGCACGGTTCCTCGCCCTTCAACGGCCGTACTTCCAAGACGTGGAGAATCCCCGCGCGGATGACCGTTGTCTGCTGTGCCACGCGACCGCCGCTCAGGACCCGGATGCCCTGCTCGCGAGTACTTTCGAGGCGGGTGAGGGTGTCGGCTGCGAGGCTTGCCACGGGCCCGGATCAGGGTATCGAGACGCCGAAATCATGTCGGACCGCGCAGCGTTCCTCGCAGCCGGCGGTAGGGTACCGGACGAGCGTACGTGCCGGACCTGCCACCGGAACCCAGAGCGGTTCGAGTTCGACGAGTGGTGGCCGGAGGTCGCGCATGCCAAACCGGCGGAAACCGAGTCACCTCGTGAATGATCTGAGGTAACACATGCGGTGTGCGGGGCGGTCCCGCCTAGTACGCCCCGGAGACATAGACTGGATGGACGATGGAAACGCGACTGGTGTCCGTTAGCTCAGGTGTAATTCTGCTACTGGCGGTAACCGTACCTCTGAAGGCACAGACGGCCGAGGAGATCATCGACCGATACATCGAAGCGATCGGCGGCCGTCAGGCCGTCGCTTCGATCGAGACGATGAAGTACGTCCGCACGGTCCTCAACACCCAGGACGGGACAACCATCCAGCAGAGCCGGAGGACAATCTACACAAAGCGGCCCTACTTCTATCGAACGGAAGATGCCGACACCAGGAGGATCTATATCTCCGACGGCATGAGCGCCTGGAGCGGACGAGCTGTCGCAGACTCTGACAGTATCATTTGGCGCGAGGCGTCCTTCGTGCTGCGCAGTCCCGACCTGGACCTCGACCGGCTCTTCGGTGCCTTCATCGATTTCGCGAGGAAGGGCTATCGCGCTGAATACGCGGGCATGTCCGAACGCGAGGGCGCCCAGCTGCATATCGTGACGGTGACCTGGAAGGAAGGGCATCACTGGGATTTCTATTTCGACTCATCGACGGGGTTGTGCTACGGCTTCAATCCCAACCCGAACGGCCCCGAGGGATTCACTCGCGTCGACCACTACCGACGAATCGGCGATGTCCTGGTCCCACACCGAAACATCTCGATCGACACACTGCCAGACGCTGACACAAGGCAGCACGAGCGGATCTACTCCAGCATCGAATTCAATCTAGCACTCGACGAGTCGTTCTTCCTGCCAGCGAAACGGTAGCAATCGTTGGACTAATGAGTGATCCGATAGTAGATCATCGCCGTGACCTTGGTCAGCGCAATCGCCAGGACAATGACGAATAGGTCCCAGCGGGGGACATCGTTCACCATCATCTCGTAGATGAACCAGCCGACGATCAACACCATCCCGACTATCATGGCGATCCGGGTCGAATAGTAGCGATGCATGATGAAACGTTCATCCATTTCCACATCGGAAAACAGTGCTGTGATTAAGTCTATCATCTCGAATCCTCCTCGAGCCCAAACAGCTCGTCCGTCGAGCAAGCGAACACCCGCGCAAACCTCAGGGCTAACGCGAGGCTCGGTGTGTAGCGACCCCGCTCAATGGAGTTGATGCTCTGGCGTGACACGCCAACCGATTCCGCCAGCTCTTCCTGCGTGAGCCCGTGCCGGAGCCGGTGTTCTCTGATACGGTTTCGAACGGTGCCATCCATGTGAGCGTGCCGGCTGATGTCAAGCTAGCTTTACATCCACAGTATACACGGCCAGCGCCGGAATGTCAAGCCTGCTTTACATCGGGGAAACGAATCAGTCTCGTCTACTGTTTAGCGGTGCCCCGAGGCATAAGCACGTGCATCCGTTGGCCCGGCCTACTGGCTCTCCGCCTCCCCGATCCGGTACCCCTCCGGCGGCTCGACGCCTAACAGGTGCTGAACGAAGAAGTCCCACCGCCGCCTGGTCACATAGGGGCTGTCCAACCCGTGATACCTGTTGGGGACGATGAGCAGGTCGAAGTCCTTGTTCGCCTCGATGAGAGCGTTGACCACCTGCATCGTCGATGCCGGATGCACGTTGTTGTCCAGCTCGCCGTGGATGAGGAAGAGCTTGCCCTCCAACTTGTGGGCCTGGGTGACGTTCGATTGCTCGACGTAGTGGTCTCCGACCTCGGAACCCATCCATTGCTCAACCCACACTGCCTTGTCCATTCGGTGGTCGTGGTTTCCTGCGCTGGAAACCGCCACCTTGTAGAATTCGGGATGGGTGAGTATGGCGCGGGTGGCGTCATACCCGCCTGCCGAGTGACCCCAGATCCCAACCCGCTCGACGTCCATGTAGGGATACTTCGCGGCCATCTGACGAATCACGCCGATGCGGTCGGGGAGACCGCCGTCGCCGAGGTTCTTGTAGGAGAACGTGTTGAACTCCCGGGATCGCCCGTTCGTGCCCAGCCCGTCTATCTGTACCGCGATGAAGCCCAGCTCGGCGATCGCCTGCGATCCGGCGCGGTAGGCGGAAAAGCTCTTCGGCACGAAGGCACTGTGCGGGCCGGTATAGACGTACTCGACGACCGGATACGTCTTCGTCGTGTCGAGGTTCGAGGGGCGCCAGATGATACCGTAGATATCCGTCTCCCCGTCGCGCGCCTTGCCCTTGAACGGCTCGGGATACCTCCAGCCCGTCGCCAGCAGCCGCTCGATGTCGGCGCGCTCCAACTCCATCACGACCTCGCCGTCTCGGCTCCGGCGCAGCAGGGAGACCGGCGCGAGGTCCACGCGGGAGTAGGTATCGACGAAGTAATCTCCACTCGGCGAGAAGCGGATCTCGTGGTCGGCGTTCTCAGGAGTCAGCAACCTCAGGCCACGACCGTTCAGATCAACGCGATAGAGATGACCTAAGTAGGGGTCTCTTCCCTGCTCTCGTCCTCCGGCGACGAAGTAGACCTGGCGGGCTTCCTCATCCACATGTGCGATCCAGCGGACAACCCAGGGACCGCTGGTGATCGCGTTCTTCACCCTGCCGCTACTTCCATCGTACAGGTAGAGATGGCGCCAGCCGCTCCTCTCCGACGCCCAGATGATCTCCCCGCCGTCGTCGAAGATGTGCCAAGACAGGTTGAACGCGTCCACGTACGGCTCGGCGCTCTCCTCCACGAGTGCCCGGACCACGCCTGTGGTCGCGTCCACTTCCCGAAGCTGGACCATCCCGTAGCCCCGCTCGATGTAGAGACAGCTGAACCGCTCGCCGTCCTCGTTCCAGCTGAACCAGGGTCCTCCGTAGTAGAGCAGATTCAGGGGCTCCGTGAGCACCGTAGTCCTGGTGCGCTTGAACACGTCGAAGATCACCGGCTCCGCTCGGGTCAGACCGAGCTCGCCCGGTACCGCGTAGTGGTAGGTGTAGGCGATGGGCCTCAACTGTCCTTCTGGACTCGACTGCACGACCGTGAAGGTGCGGGCGGACCGCCGGTCGAGCCGGTAGGAGACGATCCTCCTCGAGTCGGGCGACCAGGTAGCCGCCACGGGCAGGTCGATGTGCATGGTCCCCTCGGGGACCATCTGCGGTGGGTCAGGTAGCGAGGCGATGTAGTCGTAATCGTCGACACCGTCGTCGCTCAGCTGAATGACCTCCCCGGAACCCGCGGAGCGTACATAGACATTGTGATCCTTCAAGAAGGCGATCCACTTGCCGTCGGGTGACTCACGCTCGAGTTCGCGCTGTGCCGGGACCTCTTCCGGCTCCGCTCTTTCGCAGAGGTAGTCCGCCAGTTCGCAAACGTACTGCACGCCGTCGACTTCAAACCGGATGGCCGCCTCTTCGTCGACGAACTCGAACTCGTCGAATGGAAAGTCGGAGCCAACGTACTGGGTATCCGCCGCCTGCGAGAGCCCCGCGGCGAGACGGTCGTGGTCGAAGGCAGGTTCCCGGGTAGTCTCAGCCGCATCCACGAGAAGGAACTGCTTCCCATCAGGCAATTCGCTTCGGTACCAGAAGCGGTCGCTCTCGTCGATCCAGTTCGGTGTGACCCGCTCGTTGAGCACGAGCCGGGTGACGTTTGGCCTGAGGAACAGCTCGGCCCTCTCGTAGTCTTCCCGAGTACCCTGGGCGTGGGCAGCGGTCCATCCCAGTAGGAAGAGGATGGCCAGGCAACGGGTGACACGGCCGGTCAAGATCGGGTCTCTCATCTCCCTGTGCCTCTTTCTGTGCAGTCGATCAACCACGCAGGCCCGCAAGCCGACCCTTCAGAGCGCGCGGCGCTGGCCCTCATGGATCGGCCGCTTGTGATAGGACATGCGTGAAGCTCAGCGGCTGGCGGACAAGTCGGGGCTATGTCGAGGAAGTACTGTGGATCGTAAGATGGGAAGCGTGGCGCGAACGGGCAATCACCCACAACTCCAACTCCAGTAACTGTGGCCCCCTGGCTCCCGCAGCTGCACCGTCAAGACCCTACTCGCCGGGATCCTTTTCACGGGGCTTCACAAGTGACGGCATTGCTGCAATAATTCAGACTAACTGGTGATCCTCGCGTCGACCACAAGGTTAGCGTCAGGAAAGGACCGATGCCTGGTGCAACGCCCCAGTTCTATTCACTGGTTGTCTTCGGTGTCCTCTCGATTGTCCTGCTCGCCGGGGTCCTGAGCCCGTCGCGGTTTCCCGCACCTTCCTACTTCCGCTACCTCTGGGTGTTCTTTCTTTTCTTCAACGCCTCCGAGTGGATTTCCTTTACCCTCGCCGTCTGGATTCTGGCTCTTTTCTCTTTCCATACCCTGCGGGAGTACTTCTCGCTGGTCGACATCCGGCTCCAGGACCGCTGGGGGATTCTCGGCGCCTACCTTTCGATCCCCTTCGTGATGTACCTGATTCAGATCGACTGGTACGGCCTCTTCATCATTTCGATTCCCGTCTACGCCTTTCTCATCGTGCCTTTTCTCGTTGTCCTGGGTGGCGAGGAGGCGAAGGGGACGGTCTTCTCGATCGGCGCGATCGATTTCGGCCTTTTCCTGTTTGTCTACTGCATCGGCCACATCGGCTACCTCTCCCTCTTCTCGACCTGGATGGCGGCGTTCCTGATCGTTGCCGTCGCCCTCTGCGACCTGGTTGACTATGTACTCCGCGACAGGATCGGAAGCGGCCTGAAGTCTGCCGTCTTCAAGTTTCTGGTCGCCGCGCCGCTGACGGTCGCCGTTTCGCTGCTCCTGTCCCGGTGGACCGCCATCCCGGCGCTTCATGCGACAATGCTGGGCCTGTTGATCCCCGTGCTTGTTCTCGTGGGCGATTTCACCATCAGCGCGATCGAGTCCGACCTGGGCATCGCGAGGGCTCGACTGCAGCCGGGGAGGGGGCAAGTTATACACGGAATCAAGTCGTATCTCTTCGCAGCACCCGTGGTGTTCCACTACATCCGCTACTTCCTGAGATGATGGGGAGCTGCCGAGTGTTCTCCCTTCGCCTACTGATCCACCTCCTGCTGCTGCGGCCCCTGCTGCACCTCATCTTCGGGCTCAGTGTGGAGGGAAGGGAGAACCTGGAGCGGCTGGACCGCTTCATCCTGGTAGCCAATCACAACAGCCACCTCGACACCTTGCTGCTATACTCGGTTCTTCCCGTCCGGCAGGTCCTCAGGACTCATCCCCTCGCGGCTCGCGACTACTTCTCCAGGCACCGATGGCTCTTTGCCGCGGTGAACTACCTCTTCCGCCCGATCTGGGTCGATCGTCTCCACAAGGAAAGCGATCCCATCGCAGAGACCCTCGAGATGATCGACCGGGGCCGCAACATCATCATCTTCCCCGAAGGCACGCGGGGTGAGCCAGGCCAGATCCAGGAGTTTAGGACCGGCATTGGGAGGCTGGTGGAACGCCGGCGCGATCTTCCGGTCGTTCCGATTTTCCTGCTGGGTCCGGAGAGAGCTCTGCCCAAGCAAGCACCCGTTCCCTTACCACTCTGGAACCACGTGATCGTGGGCCTGCCCCAAGTCCTCAAGGGAGAATGCACGGACGCTACACGCTCGCTGCAGGAGTCGATCGAGGACTTGGCCCGCTCGGAATCAGCTCAACGGCACAGGCGGCAACCTGAAAAGAAGCAGTGCTTCACGATCGCGGTGCTTGGGATCGACGGGTCCGGGAAGAGTACCCTTTCGAGACGACTGGCACGCGAGCTTTCCAGCGCGCGGGGCGTTGCCCTGATCAGCGATTCCCTCGAACTGTTCGAGAACGGGAGCCTCAAGGAACTGCAACCTCTCCTCGTGGAGAAGTTCCGGGAGTGGATTGGCGGGCAGGCGAAACAGGCAAAATCGCTCGCACGGTACAAGATCCCCAAACTCACGGAGCTCTTCCTCAGGGATCGTATGCTGCACGAGACGCAGCGTTGGTTCCGCCCCGACATGATCGTCATGGACGGCTCGCCCCTACTCAACATGACAGGCTGGGCGATCCTGTACCGGGCCCAGCACTTCAACGAAGACTTTTGCGCCAAGGCCGTGCGGGTGATGTCCTCCGGGGGTGAGGGGGTCCACACGGACGATCCCATCATCCGGCTCTTTCCCGAGCTCCGATATCTAATGCGCCTCAAGCTGGACCGGCTGCGGATTCCCGACGCGATCATCTTCGTGGACGTGCACCCCAAGGTGGCAATCCGCAGAATCGAGGCACGGGGCGAGCGCAGGCAGGTCCACGAGACCGAGGAGAAGCTGGACAAGCTCCGGGCTGCCTATCTGATGGTCTGTCGGGTCGTCGAGCGGCATCATGAGGTACCCATCTGTCGTCTCGACGGGGAGCGCAGTCTCGACGCCGTGACCTCTGAGGCGCTGAGCTTCATCGAACAGGCGAGGTCGGAGGGCTGTGGGCACTAAGCGCGTCGATGTGATCGCAACCACCATTTCCGGCTCGATTCAGGACTGGGGCAAGGTGAAACGCGTTCCTCCTCTTTTCCGCGAACACGGGATGGAGGACGTCAGGCTCCACGTGACGGACAGCCACGGCGCGGCGCGGGAGAAAGCACGCGCCGTTTTAGAGGAGGGAGGACGAACCCTCATCTCCGCGGGCGGCTCAGGGACCTTCAACAGCGTCCTGGAGGGCTGCTGCGATTCAAAGCTACCACTTGCCGAGATTCACCTTGGCTTCCTGCGGAAGGGCTCGGCTGATCTGATTGGCAAGGTCCTGGGAATGCCGGACGAGATCGAGAGCGCGATCCGTGTCTTTGTGGACTCGATAGAGGAGGATCGGACCGTACCGTGCGACGTCATCCTCGCAACCAGTATGGGCGAGGGCGACGCGCCGCGGCACTTGGTGGGGTACGGTGGCGCGGAGATCTTCGGACGGATCCCCTACTACACGGAAAACAGGTTCATGAAGTACTACAAGGGCGTTCTCGGGCAGATCTTCGGCGATCTCGGTCCCTTCACCGCAGGGATGACGCTGGCCGTCCTGGAGAAGCTCCTCAAGGGGGCCTGGAGCGGGAAACGAACTTGGAGTATCCGGGTTGACGGGGCACTTGCCTCCCGGAACACCTACCAGGCCCTGATCCTGGTGAACGGCTACCTGGGCCCCGAGCTTCCTTTCTCCTCGGAGCCCCTCGGTTCCGGGAGCTTCTATCTCTTCGCTCTCAGGGACCTCGGGTTCCGCAAGCTCCTTGGCCAGGCGCGGCCCGCACGCGACGCCTCGATCATGGAGGACCCGGAAACGTGGGGAATGGAGTCCTACGCCGCTGCGGAATCTCTGGTACTCGAACCCGATTCGGGAGATCCGTTTCCGGTCAATGTGGACGGGGCGACAATGCGTTGCCGCGGCGGAGTAGCATTCCGGATCGTCGACAGGATTCGCCTGATCTCACGCGATTGAGACACTACTGCCATGCTGAGCTTCACGCTGTTCATCCACGAGGCCGAACTCATGTCAACGCT
Organism: Gemmatimonadota bacterium; assembly: GCA_039586495.1. Lineage (GTDB taxonomy): Bacteria > Gemmatimonadota > Gemmatimonadetes > Palauibacterales > KS3-K002. The sequence continues at coordinate 25,403 of JBDHKG010000066.1, forward strand.
CGCGTCGACCCGACTACCTCTACTTGCAGGGCTGGCGTGGCTCGGCGTCGGCGTCGGGTGCAGCCCCCAACAGGAAACACCCATCGCCGAGCTCGTGTTTCACAACGCGCGGATCCTGACGATGGCAGAGGACAGGCCGGAGGCAAGCGCCCTGGCGATCACCGGGGACAGGATCCTGGCCGTCGGATCACTGGAGGAGCTGGATCATCTCATCGATCGGGACACCAGGGTGTACGACCTGGAGGGGCGTACCATCATCCCGGGGATCAACGAGACCCACATCCACGTCCGCGACCTCGGCTTTGAACAACACTACGCCGTCAACCTGGAGCCGGCGCGGACGATATCCGACGTGCAGCGGCTTCTGCAGGAGCGGCTCACTCAGCTGCAGCGAGAGGGTAAGCTCGGCGGCTGGCGTTACCCAACGACCGGCGAGGTCGGGCCGTGGTTGTTCGGGTTGGGTTGGACGCAGGACCGACTGGTCGAGCAGCGCATGGCCAACCGTCACGAGCTGGATGCGGTCTCGCGTGATATTCCGATCTCGCTGGAGCGAATCTACAACGGCATCGCGGTGAACACGAAGGTGTTCGAACTGCTGGGCATCGATTTCGATGATCCCGCCACCTACCCGGACTGGTTCATCTCCGATCCAGAAGACTTCGAGGCCGGCGAAATCATCTTCCGCGATCCCGACAGCGGCCTGCCCAACGGCGTCTTCGTCGGAGCCCGGGCACCCCGCTTGGTGGCAGTAGCGATCCCCGAGAAGACGTTTGAACAGACGGTCGAGAGCCTCGTTCTCGGCCTGAACGTCCTGGCGTCGCTCGGGATCACGAGTGTGGTGGAGGCCGGGTCCAGGCTGGGCCGAGTTACCAAGGTCTACCAGGCAGCCTACGAGGCCGGTGAGCTGCCGATCCGGGCCATCATCTACGACGGCTGGTACCGCAGCGGCGATCCTGAAGGCCTGAGCGATCCGGCGGAGATCGAGCAACGCCTGGAGAGCCTCGGTACTCCTAACAGCGGCGACAACATGCTGCGCGTTCGCGGGGCCAAGGCATCCGCAGACGGGGGAGTCGGCTCCAGGAGTGCGGCGGTATCGGTGCCGTATATAGCGATTCCCGAGGATCCCGCACGCCTGCGGAGATGTCGCGATCCGCCAGACGATGGACGTCTACAAGATCTTGATGGACAGTATAAGAGAGCAGAATCCGGACGCGGACCTGAGATGGAGCATCATCCACGCCTACCTGCCGGACGAGCCCGGCACCTCCGTCATCGAGGACATGGCCCGCTACGGCGTGATCGCCGCCATTAATCCGGCGAACCTGTACTACGAAGGCGATTCATTCGTACGCAATATCGGCCCGGAGCGGATGGCGCGACACACGCCCTTCAAGACGTTCCTGGACGCGGGAATCCGTATGGCGTCCGGGTCTGACTACCCCAACAACTCTCCCGATCCCTGGGTCGGCATATATGCGATGCGGACGCGGGTGCACGAGATATCAGGCGAGGCATACGGGCTCGAGCAGCGGATCTCGCTCATCGATGCATTGAAGACCTTCACCATCAACGGCGCCTACCTGACCTACGATGAAGATGTCAGAGGCTCTCTCGAAGCGGGCAAACTGGCGGACCTGGTGATCCTTGACGTTGATCTGCTCAACGTGACGGACGATGAACTCCTGGACATGGGTTCCAGAGTGCTCGTAACCATGGTCGGCGGGGACATCAGGTACCAAAAGACGGGGTTCTCTCTGCGTGAGAAGAGCGCCACCGTTTGACGCGTACCCAAGGGACGACCCATAATCGTCACCCAGTAGCCCCAACCCGTGCAACCATCTTACTCGCTGTTGCCACTGTGGCACTGGCCCTCCCCTGAGAGGAAAGGCGGATACCATGCAGCGATCGAGAATGCTCCCCATCCGATACGTGTCCCTGGGGCTCCTGGCCCTCTATGCCTGCACGAGCCTCGGGGCTCCTCGCGCGCCAATAGAGCCCCACGCTCCGCCGCAGGCCAAGGGAATCGTCGTGATTGACCCGGGCCATCCCTCGGAGACCAGTGAGGGCACCAAAGGCCCGAGCGGGGTCACGGAGAACCACATCAACTGGGTGATCGGCCAGAGGCTCCGCGGCATCCTGGAGGAGAAGGGATACGAGGTCCTCATGACCAAGCTGGTCGAGGACGAGCTGGTCACGAACCGGCACCGGGCCGAGATCGCCAACTACAACGGCGCGAACCTCATGGTGCGGCTGCACTGCGACGCCGGCGACGACCGCGGCACCGCCACGTTCTACCCGGACCGCCAGGGCACGCGGTTCGAGGTCACCGGGCCGAGCCCCGAGGTGATCGCCAGCAGCGAGGCGCTGGCCAGGGCATTCCATCCGGCGATGATCGAGGCCCTGGGACGGGATTGGCCGGACCTGGGCATCAAGGGAGACGCGGAGACGTACGTAGGGAGCCAGCAAGGAGCGCTTACCGGCTCGATCTTCTCCAAGGTGCCGGTCATCACGGTGGAGATGGTGTTCCTGACCCAGCCGGACGATGAGGCCTTCATCAAGGAGGAGGCGGGACAGGGGCTAATGGCGAGAGCGCTCGCGGCGGGTGTCGACGCCTACTTCCGCAGCCGTTGAGCTCACGGGAGGCGGTTGCCCTGCGGTTTTGAGGGGGGGCTCCAAGTGCTATTTTGCAATCCGCAGCCCCCCTGCTGCCGGAGCCCAGCATGGAAGAGCACATCTACCTGGATAACGCTGCCACCAGCTTCCCCAAGCCGGATGTCGTGCACGACACAGTTCGGGATTTCTACAGCAAGTACGGCGTCAACCCCGGCCGGACGGGCTGCGACCTCGCCCTGAGCGCCGAGCAGATGATCCACGGTACGCGGAAGCGTCTATCCGCGTTCTTCAACAAGAGCCTCGTCGAGGCAGGAGCGCCGAAGGACCCGAATCGACTGGTGTTCACGATGAACGCCACCATGAGCCTCAACCTCATCATCAACGGCATGATCGGCCCCGGCGACCATGTCGTGACCACGATGCTCGAGCACAACTCTGTCATACGGCCGGTCAACCACAAGGTGAGGGAGGGCGCGAAGGCTACCTACGTCGCGCCGGACGGCGAGGGCTACCTGGACCCCGAGGACATCCGCAAAGCTGTCCGGAAGAACACGAAACTCGTAATCGTCAACCACGGCTCGAACGTCACAGGTGTCGTTCAGGACTTGCGTGCGATCGGAGCCGTGTGCAAACATGAGGGGGTACCGTTCGCTGTCGATGCCGCCCAGACGGCGGGCGTGCTGCCGATCGACATGGCCGCGTGCAACATCAGCTTCCTCGCCTTCACCGGCCACAAGGGCCTGCTCGGGCCCACGGGAACAGGCGGGATCTGTGTCGCGGACGACGCGGAGATCAGAAGCAGTATCTATGGCGGCACCGGTGTGCGGAGCGCCGAGCCCTACCACCTCGAGGAATACCCCTACCGACTCGAAGCTGGCACGCTGAACCTCGCCGGTATCGCCGGTCTCTCCGCAGGCCTCGACTGGATCGAGCACAGGGGTCTAGAGAACGTCCACAGGCACGAGATCGAGCTGCTTGGCATGCTTCAGGAAGGTCTCTCGGAAATCGAGGGCGTGACCATCTGGGGCACAAAGGACCTCGAGCGCCGTGTCGCCACCCTGTCGATGACGGTCGAGAACTACGACGCCTCCGACGTTGGGACCATCCTGGACGTGGACTACTGCATCCAGACGCGCACGGGCCTGCACTGCGCGCCGCTCATCCACGAGCACCACGGCACGACCCCGCGCGGCACGGTCCGCTTCTCGATCGGACCGTTCAATACCGAGGAGCACATCGAGACCGCGATCAGAGCGATTGCCGAGATCGCCGCAGACCGCTGCTGAGGCGTGAACGCCTGACGTCAGCGGGGGTCGAGCGACACCCGCAAGTCAGACAAGCGCGTTGTAGACGAGCTCGACGACCGCCTGGATCTCAACTCCAAGCTGGTATTTCTTGGAAAGCTCGATCAACTGGTCGGCACAATTGTGGCAGGGTGTGGCGACGATCTTGGCGCCGGTCGCGCGTATCTGGTCGGCCTTGATTCTGCCGGACGCTACGCGGCGCTCACCGCACTCGCTCATCGAGAGCATGCCCCCGCCGCCGCCACAGCAGTAGTTGTCCTTCCGATTCGGCGTCATCTCGACGAAGTCTTTGACGACCCTCTTCAACACACGCCGTTGCGGCTCGCTTATTCCTCCCCAGCGAACGAGGTTGCAGGGGTCATGCAGTGTCACGCGATCGGTGTTCTTCTCCGGATCGACCTTGATGCGCCCGCCCTCGATGTACTCCTCGAGAAGTTCGAGGACGCTGCGCATCGATAACGGGTACTCCTGCTGCATCCAGTTCGGCCCCTCCCAGCGGAACGAGCGGTAGCCGTGACCGCACTCGGAGAGGATGATCTCCTCCACGCCCAGCGCTTCGGCCTCTTTGATGACTCGCCGTGTGAGTTCACGCGCTGACGGGTCGTCACCCGAGTAGAAACCATAGTTGGTCACATCATAGAACTTGCTGGAAACGGTCCAGCTCTCGCCCGCGGCGTGGAAGATCCCGGCGGCGGCCATCAGGGAGAGTGGGAAGAACTTCACCTCGCGCGGGTTGATGAGGTAGAGGACGCGCACCGCCTTTTCGTCGACAGGGACCTTGACGTCGTCATCGCCCATCTCGAGCCGGAGGTCCTCGGCCAGCCACTCGGCGGTGGACTTCAGTTCCTCCTGGGTGATGGCCATCTGGTTGCCGGTCTCGAGCTGATTATCGACCGTGCGCTGCAGCCCCTCGGGCACCTTCCCCACAGCCGCGAGAACGTTGCGACCGGCTCGGATGATCGCGCCGATATCCAGCCCGATCGAGCAGTGCAGGCTGCAGCGCCCGCATGCTGTGCAACGCCCGTAGACCGTGTCCACGAGCTCATCCAGCGCAGCGCCCGTGAGGTCCCTCGCGCCGACGAGGCTGGGGGCGTACTTGCCGAGGAAGGTATGATAGCGGCGGTAATAGCTGATGACCTTACCGGCCTTCACGCCGGGATGGTTGGCAGGCTCCGGCTCGGCCTGATAGATGTGGCAGGTTTCCGCGCACAGCCCGCACTTCACGCACGCGTTCAGGTGATAGGCCGCGAGACCTAGGATGGACCGCGCCAGTGCCTCGCGCGCCGTCTCGGTGATCCGTTCTGCGTTCGGTTCCCTGCCCGGCATCCGGTTATGCCGTCCTTGCGGTGGCCGGTGGGTAGACTCCCCTGCGGCCGAGGCGGCGGCCGTGGTCGCCTCGCGCAACGAAGAAGAACACAGCGTGCCGGAGCTTGCCCAAGGGCAGATAGGCGAACAGCAACGCGGCGTAGATCAGGTAGAGTACGTCGCTGGCGGCGCTGGGGTAGACGGACGCCAGCGCCAGAAGCCCACAGGTCGCGAGTATCGCGATGTAGTCGTCAGGCGCGCTCATGGCCCTGAGGTCTTCCGAAAGAACGCGCCTGATCAGGAGATACAGTCCGGCGGCCAGAGACAGCGCGATGAGTGGGCGGCCGAGAGACAAGGCCGCGTAGCCGAGCCTCGGCGAAACGAGCAGCAGCACTACCCCTAACAGCGACAGGATGACGCCGATGTGCATCACCACGCCGACCGCGAACACCCCCGGGTGCCGGCTCACCGACTCCTTGTGCCTGGGCATCATCGCGACCGTGAAGCTGTAGGCGATGCCCCTGGCGGAGCTGCCCGCTCGCTTGCTGTAATCCTCGTGCCCTCCGCCCCAGGCGGCGAGCACCTGATAGCCGAGGGCAAGAACCGCGCAGAGCAGGCTCAGCCCGACGAGAATCTTCACAGTGATGAGCACGGGGCTATACACAGCCATCGGGCTTCGGAAGGCCCGCCACGCGACAGGCTCCCCGGGCAGGGCCAGCCGTGAACAGCTTGTAGATCTCGCGCACACTCACGCCGACTTCCTTGCAGATCAGACGGACCGGGGGAGCCAGGTCGTGCTCATCCCAGTAGTTGCGGATGAAGTTGACGATTCCCCAGTGCTTCTCGCACATATCGTCAATGCCTTCCTCTTCGGCAATTGCCGAGGCCACCTGCTCGTCCCACAACTCCGGGTCGACCATGAAGCCGTCACTGTCGAACTCGATGGTCTTGTCGCCTACCTGCACAGAGCTCTCCTCCTGCCAAGAATTGTGCCCACGCTGCCTCCGAGAGCGCCAACGACGTGCACACGCCGTGCCATACTCCGAACCCACTTCAGCCAAACGTCGAACCCGTCATCCGGGTTGGCGTCGAATCTAGCCTGCGTCACGGCGACCACCAGCCTCCAGGCGGCTGCTAACGATGACTGGCCCTGATATGCCTCTGCAAAAGCGCCCACCGCCACTCCGGAGGGGCCAGCGGCCGACACGCCAACGACGGTGCCACCGTCTGCCAGCGCTAGCCCAGCCGGCCGGGGCTTTCTGTAATAATACTCCCTTTCTGGTTGCCGCGGCACGGGCAACGCCGCATCGTCATTGATGTTCGTCCTCCGCGAGGCCAAGCCCGACAACCCGATGCTATGAGCTCGTTGCGCCTCGGTGACGGATCTTGCCGCCGCCAAGGCAGTGCGTGAGATAGTCAGACCTCATGGAACCCAGAGGCGCAGACCTGGAAAGTCCGAGCCATCAAGGAATCGATGTCTCCTGTCTGGAACGGCGTGGTCTACGACAGGTGTTCGCCACGGTTCTTCCGACTGCCTCCGACGATTGCGCGTCTCTATTCCGCCGGACTCAGCGGCTTGCGGACGAGCTGCAGGCCGAGGTCCTCGAGATGCGCGTTTTCGGCGCAATCGATGCGTACCCGTACTGCAACGAAGCACTTGTTGGAGAATTCGGTCGTGTCGACTGGCCAGTAACGTATATCCAAGGAGACGGTTGTCTGAGTCATCCGATTGCAGGAATACAGATGCATGCTGTTTCCGGAGCGTCAATCGAGACCGTCTACCTCGATGGCAGTCCGGTTGGCCGCGTGTTCGACGACGGTCATGCCAGGTATTGCGTCTTGGGGGCTCTGCACTCGCATCATGGCTCCACTTCGCGTGAGGCTCAAGCACGTGACACTCTCAAGAGCATGGAAGAGGCACTCGCGCTCGCCGGAATGGACCTCCGGTGTATCGTCCGCACGTGGTTCTTCATTAGCGACATCCTCGAGTGGTATCGAGAGTTCAACTCTGTCAGGACCGAGATCTATAGAGCAAGAGGCCTGTTCGATCGATACCTACCGGCAAGTACCGGAATCGGGGGTCGGAATCCGGATGATGCTGCGGTTGTTGCCACCGCCTTGGCGATGCAAGGGAAGGGCGATGACGTCGTTGTCAAACAGATACCGTCACCTTTGCAGTGTTCCGCCCGCGACTACGGCAGTTCCTTTTCGCGGGCCGCTGAAGTGTCCACCCCCGATTTTCGTTCCGTGTTCGTCTCTGGGACGGCAAGTGTTGACAAGGACGGTCGTACCGCTCACGTAGGTGACGTAGACGCACAAGTCAAACTGACCCTGGAGATAGTCGGTGCCATTCTGCAATCTCGTGGAATGCAATTTGCCGATATCACCCGCGCAAACGCGTATTTCAAGCACCCGGGGGACGCCCGGGCTCTGAGCGAGTACGGCAGTCAATTCGGACTACCTGCAGCGCGGGTCGTAGTCTCGCATAACGACATCTGCCGCGCTGAGCTCCTGTTCGAGATCGAGGTTGATGCAGTAAGGCCGGATAGGAACAGCTGACACGATGTCTGGCCGAGCCACGTGAAGGAGTTGTACCTGGGGGACTTGTACGTCAGAACCGCTGATGCTAGTAGTGCAATCCAAGAGCTCGAGACGGCGCTACGACTGAATCCCACATTGGAGAATCAGCTGAGAGGGAGAATAGATGACTTGAGGAGACGCATCCAGGACTAGCGAAGTCAAGCAGCGTTCTCAGATAGAGGATGTCGTGGCTGGCGCAGTGAGAGCCGGCAGACAGGCATGCACTGGCAATGGACCGACTGGAGAATACACGCGTTCGAAAGCGAGGTGAGGAGCATCGAACCAGCGTTCGCTGTGGAAGCGTCGTCATCGGCGAAGGCGGCTTCACCGTCATAGCCGGACCGTGTGCGATAGAGAGCACTGAGCAAGCCCTGGCCACCGCGAAAGCGGTTGAGAAAGCGGGCGCCAAGATTTACCGCAGCTCGTTGTTCAAGCCCAGAACATCACCCTACTCCTTCCAGGGTTTCGGGCCGGAGGGCATTGAAATCCTAGAGTCGATCAAACGGGAAACGAATCTGCTCCTGGAAACAGAAATACTGTCCTCCGCCCACCTCGAGCTTCTGGCTGATCACGTCGACATGTTGCGAATCGGGTCTGGCAGCATGAGGAACTTCGAGCTTCTCAAGGAGGTGGGTAAGACGAAGAGGCCGGTCATCCTGAAGCGGAGCATGAGTGCGACTTTGGAAGAGTTGTTGCTGGCAGCAGAGTATATTCTCTCAAACGGTAACGAAGACGTGGTGCTGTGCGAGCGGGGTATTCGCACGTTCGAGACGTATACCCGGAACACGTTGGACATTCTGGCGGTGCCGGCTCTCAAAGAGCTGACCCATCTTCCTGTCATAGTAGATCCCTCCCATAGTGCGGGTCGCCGCAGTCTAGTCAGTTCGGCCTGCAAAGCCGCTCTGGCTGCTGGCGCCGACGGGCTGCTCGTCGAAGTGCACCCGATTCCAGAGGAAGCCCTTTCTGATGGACCTCAGTCCCTCGACCTTCCTGCGTTTGAGATACTCATGAGTGAGTTGAAGGATCTAGCCGCGGTTGTGAAGAAAGTCATTTGACCGTGACGCTGAATCGTCGCGCCGGATACTGAACATTGGATCTTCATATCGCCCCCGGCCAGCCTTTGCGAGGCGAAGTCCGATTGCCCGGGGACAAATCGCTTTCCCACCGCACAGCGCTGCTGGCAGCCCTGGCGCGGGGAGAGAGCCGGATTGAGAACTTCCTCGTCGGGGGAGTCACCCAGGCTCTGCTCGCCTGTCTCACCGCGCTGGGGGTGCGTTGGCAGCTGGACGGAAGCTGTCTCACGGTGTCGGGTGAGGGCATCGAGGCCCTGCACCCGCCCCGACGGCCACTGGACTGCGGGAACTCGGGCGCAACACTCCGCATGCTGGCGGGCGCGCTGGCCGCCGCCGGTCTACCGGCCGTGCTGGACGGGTCACCGAGCCTGCGCAGGCGTCCGATGGAGCGGATCGTCGACCCTCTGCGGGCAATGGGTGTCCGCATCGAGACTGCACCGAAGGGGCGCGCGCCGTTGACGCTGGCGGCGCGGCCCAGGGCACGGCCGCTCCGCGGCCTCAGTCACAGCCTCCCGGTCCCCAGTGCCCAGGTGAAGACGGCACTGCTTCTGGCGGGGCTAGCCGCGGACGGACCTTCGCGACTCAGGGAACCGACTTCTTCCCGGGACCACACTGAGCGGCTGTTGAGCCGCATGGGTGTCGAGATCAGCGTTGAACCGTCCGCGGCAGGCAATTCGACCTACACGTTGACGCTCCAACCTCCCACGAAGCCCTTACGCCCACTGAACCTCGCGTTGCCGGGCGACTTCTCCTCTGCAGCGTTCCTGATCGTGGGCGCGCTCATCACTCCGGGCTCCGCGATAACGCTGCGGGACGTAGGGTTGAATCCTACTCGCACCGGTCTTTTGGATGTACTCAAGGGGATGGGAGCACATATCAAAGCGCGAACGACCGGCACACATCACGGTGAGGAGATCGGTGATCTTACGGTTCGTCACAGCTCGCTGGTCGGGGCTGAAGTCGAGGGCCCCCTGCTCGTGCGCATGATCGACGAGGTTCCCGTATTCGCCGTCGCTGCAGCGAGTGCGGCCGGCAGTACGACCGTGCAGCAAGCGGAAGAACTGCGCGTGAAGGAGTCCGACCGCATCGTCTCCATGTGCCAGAGTCTGGGCGCCCTGGGCGTCGAGATCTATGAGTCGCCCGGCGGCTTCAAGCTACCAGGTGGCACGCTCCCGAAAGGGGGTTTGGCGGGATGCGCTGGCGATCATCGCGTGGCGATGGCCCTGGCGATCGCCGGGCTCACTGCTGAGGAACCCGTGACTGTCCAGGGGGCTGAAGTCATCGACGAGTCTTTCCCCGGCTTCGTCGGTACCTTACAGTCACTGGGCGCGGAGGTGCATGCAGAAGGACAGGAGCAGGTAGCCTGAGAACCGATCTGCTCGCAAGGCCGAGCGCTAGTTGACACGTCCGGCAGCACAGATCAAGTAGGGGGCGGGACGCGGCACGCATGCACGACAAAGCGGAAAGAAGAGAGTATTCGCTCGGCCTGATCGGCTGGCCTGTGGAGCACAGCCTCTCTCCACTGCTGCACGAAGCTGCTCTGGAGGCGGCCGGGCTTGTAGGCGAGTACGAACTCTATCCCGTGCCTTCCACGAAGGTCGATGAGCGAACGCTCGTCGCACTGCTTGACAGGATGCGGCGTGGAGAGCTGCAGGGACTCAACGTGACGATCCCGCACAAGCAAGGTGTGATTGCCTACCTGGACGCCCTGACGCCAATGGCATGGGCGCTCGGTGCCGTGAATACGATCACGCTCGAGGGCAACGGCTTACTGGGCGAGAATACCGATGTGGCTGGGTTCCTCTGCGATCTTGAGCGTTCGCTTGACCTCGTTCCCGGATCGGCGATCGTGCTCGGCGCCGGCGGCGCGGCCCGGGCGGTGGTCTTCGGCCTGGCTCGAGAGGGCTGGCGGGTGCACGTAGCTTCCCGGCGCTTGGAGCAGGCTGAACGCTTGGTCCACGAGCTGAAATCGGCATTGGGCCAGCGACGGTCAAGCATCTCCCCTGCTCCGCTCAGCCCCGCTTCCCTGGCCCAGTTGTCACCGACCTGCGGGCTCATCGTTAACTGCACGCCGGTCGGGATGCCCCCGGACACGGAGGGTTGCCCTTGGCCGGCCCAGGTTGCCTTGCCCTCGGGCGCTGCGGTCTATGATCTGGTCTACAATCCGCTTGAGACGGCTCTGGTGCGGGCGGCGCGTGCGCGTCGCTTGCCGGCGGTCAACGGCTTGGGGATGTTGGTCGAGCAAGCCGCACTGTCTTTCGAGCGTTGGACCGGGCAGCGCGCCGATCGAGAGGCGATGCGAGCGGCGCTCGAGTCCTCTGGCGTCATGACGAGACGTAACAAGACATGAGCCTACGTTTCCTGACCGCCGGTGAATCGCATGGGCCGGCCCTGGTAGCCGTCCTGGAGGGGCTTCCAGCCGGCCTGCGGCTGACCGAGGAGATCATCAACCGCGAGTTGGAACGTCGCCAACGCGGCTACGGCGGCGGTCCGCGCATGGAGATCGAGCGCGACCGGGCGCGGATACTCAGCGGCGTACTGGAGGGGGTGACGATCGGCGCGCCGCTGGCCCTGTTGATCGAGAACCGCGACCACGAGAACTGGCATGGCCGATCCATCCCTCCGTTCACGACCCCACGCCCGGGACACGCGGATCTCACAGCGACGTTGAAGTATGGCTATCAGGACCTACGACCGGCGTCGGAGCGTGCATCCGCCCGGGAGACGGCCGCGCGTGTGGGCGGTTATGTGACCGCGATCGGAGAGGTGACCGCCGACCTGAGCGGTATCCCGTTCGAGGAGCGAGCGGCGCTGGGGGAGGCGAGTGAGGTGCGCTGCCCCAACCCCGAGGCGAGCCGGGCGATGAGCGAGTTCATTCGACAGACCGTGGCGAATCGCGATACCGCAGGCGGAATCATCGAGGTGATCGCGCTGAACACCCCGCCGGGTCTCGGCTCGCACGTGCATTGGGATCGCCGATTGGACGCCCGTCTGGGCGCAGCCGTGCTGAGTATCCCGGCGATAAAGGGTGTGGAGATCGGGCCGGCGTTCGAGAACGCCCGCTTACCGGGCACGCAAGCCCACGACCCTATCCGACTGGAGGGCGACAGGTTGATTCGGCCAACCTCGCGTAGCGGTGGGCTGGAAGGCGGAATCACGACGGGCCAGCCGTTGATCGTGCGGGCGGCGATGAAGCCTGTCGCGACGACCCAGACGCCTCAGCAAACCGTGGACCTGGCCCGCGGCGAGGAGACGCTGACGCAGTACGAGCGCTCTGACGTCTGCCCGGTGCCCCGCGCTGTGGTCGTCGTTGAGGCTATGGTCGCGTTCGTGCTCGCCGACGCTCTGCTGGAGAAGCTGGGAGATGATTCCCTCGACGAGATGCGCCCCCGTTTCGACGCACTGCGCGGTGCGCGCCGGGACGACCTGATCGTCGGCCAAGATGAACACCTCTTCTGGCCGGAAGAGTAGGTCACCGCACCGAGGTTCCAACTGAACGATCGTGGACGCAACCTGGAGTTCCGAGGAATCCGCTGGACACAACAGCCTGGGGCTGAGGGTCTTCCTCTATGGACCGCCCGGCAGCGGGAAGACCGAGCTGGGATTTCGGCTGGCGCAAAGTCTCAACCTGCCCTTTACCGATTTGGATTCGGAGATCGAGGCCCAGGCCGGCCTGACCACCCCGAAGATCTTCGCCTCCGAAGATGAATCCGGCTTCCGGGCGCGTGAGAGCGCGGCGCTGAAGCAGGCGCTTGCCGGTAGGCCTCGAGTCGTCGCACTGGGCGGCGGTGCCCTTCTCGACCCGACTAACCGCGCTCAGGTGGAGGCGGCAGGAAACGTGCTCTGCCTCACAGCGACACAGAAAACGCTCTTGGATCGGCTGCGGGCGACGGATGAGCGACCGCTACTCGCCCCGAACGACGCTAGCCGCTTGCAGAGCTTGCTGGCGCAGCGGAGCGACCACTATCGCTCGTTCCCGATGCAGTTGGACACCGACTCGCTCACGTTGGAGGAGGCCGTGTGGCAAGCCCAAGTCCACCTGGGGGCATTCCATGTGTGGAGTATGGGCGACGGCTACAGCGTGCGTGTCAGCGCCGGAAGCCTCCGGCACGTCGGGCACGCGTTACAGGCGTGCGGCCTGAACGGGCCCGTCGGCCTGGTGACTGACGAGATCGTCGGGCCGCTGTACGCCGAGCGGGTTACGAAGGGCCTGGAAGAGGCGGACTACGAGACGGGCGTGGTGGTCATTCCGGCGGGCGAAGCACATAAGAACCTTGACACGCTACAGCGAATCTGGAGCGGGTTGCTGGCGGCAGGCGTGGAGCGGCGGAGTACCGTGCTGGCCCTGGGTGGTGGCGTGGTCAGCGACCTAGCGGGGTTTGCCGCGGCCACTTTCATGCGCGGGGTGCCGTGGGTTGTTCTCCCCACTTCGCTGCTGGCGATGGTGGATAGCAGCCTGGGAGGCAAGACGGGCGCGGACCTGGCCGAGGGCAAGAACCTGATCGGCGCGTTCTACCCGCCCGGACTCGTGTTAGCCGACCCGAGCACCCTCGCCAGTTTGCCGGAAGTCGAGCTGCGCTCGGGCTTGGCTGAGGTGGTCAAACACGCAGTGATCGGCGACCCGGCTCTGTTCCAACTCTGCGTGGGGGGCTGGGAAGCGGTGAATCGGGATCGGGCGGCTCTGGTCCGTCAGGCGATGGCGGTCAAGATCCGCATCATCGAGGCCGATCCATTCGAAGAAGGGCAGCGTGCCGCGCTCAATCTTGGACACACGATCGGTCATGCGCTTGAACAAGCATCAGGATACCGCATACGACACGGGGAGGCCATCGCTATCGGGATGGTTTCCGAGGCCCGCCTGGCCGAGCGTTTAGGCCTTGCCGACCCACTCCTCGCGGAGTCCATCGCCCAGGTGTTGCACGGCCTGGGCTTGCCGAGCGAATTGCCTCCCGACCTCGACCGGGACGCGATAGTCGGTGCTATACGTGTGGACAAGAAGCGGCATGGGAGGCAAGTCGGATTCGCTTTGCCGCGGCGGATTGGTGATGTGCAGGTGGGCGTGGCCGTGGATAACGCTGATCTCGCAATATGAGTTTGGCAGGCGCGATGCAACCGATACTCGTGCTGCACGGGCCGAACATAAACTTGCTCGGCCAGCGCGAATCCGAGCTCTACGGGCAGCTCACCCTATCAGAGCTCAACGAGCGCCTGATAACGGAAGGGCGCCGGTTGAACCTGGACGTGCGGCCATTTCAGTCAAATGTCGAGGGAGCGCTGATCGATGCCCTGCACGAAGCCCAGGGTTGGGCGAAGGGTGTGATCTTCAACCCGGGCGGGTACACGCATACCTCTGTCGCATTGCGTGATGCCGTGGCCGCTATCTCGATCCCCGTCGTGGAGGTGCACCTGACCAACGTTCACGGCCGTGAGGACTTCCGTCACCGTTCCCTTATCGCGGCCGTCTGCGTCGGCACTATCGCCGGTCTTGGCTGGCGTTCATACTGGCTTGGACTGCAAGCGCTGGCCAACCTGGTGACTGATGCTGAAGGGTAGCGACTCCATATCCTGATCCTCAACAGTCGACCCAAGCCTCTTTCTGGTCCGGCGCGCGTTGACAGTGCCGAAATCAGTGACAGCGGTGCGAGCCAGGATAAAGAAGAGGCGACAATCTCGATACCGAAGGCTATTTTTCGTGCAGCACTTGCGGGACCGTGGTCTATGTGACAGTCTGAGAGTGCTAGGGAGTTGGGGCCGTGCAGCAGACGGGGTGTCGCCGTGCTGGACCAGTGTGAACGTCCTGACATCGAGCACTGAGATGCTAAGTCCCACGTTTCGTTACCGGCGCGCAGCGGTCCGAAAAAGATCCATGTCGAGCGATCTGATGCGATCTCCTGCCAAGCTGATCACTCGTTGCGATGGATGGACTGGCCGCGCTTCAGCCGTAGCGCTCCTCGTTCTGTCTTTAATAGCCTTGCCCGGTTGGCTTCATGCGCAGGTGGCACGCAGCGTGTGTGATAGAGATCTCGAAGAGCTGGCCGGCGGTCCGCACGGGTACCGGCTTCGTGACGAACGTTGCGAGGGAATCTTCGCCCAGCCAGTGGGAGGCACGCCTTTATTCGTTGTGTCGTTTACTCAGTACTTCGAATACGGAGATCTCGCCCCGGGCGACTCGTTGTTTGTCGATTGGTCAGCGCCCGGGAGCGACGAAGTGAGGCTGCGGGCAGAGGGGGTCAGTCCCAGGCTGCACTACCGAATGGATACCGTGCGTCCCTCTGGCAGCGAGTCCTTCACATGGCCCGGCGATATCCTCGCGGCCCGGGATATCGATCGCGCAGACATCGGTGTGATGGGCTGGGTTTCTTATCCCACCGGCGGTCGCGAGCGAACAATCTTATTACCGCTGCGTGTCCGACTGAAGGACACAAGTGCTGAATGCGGGTCCTACACGCTTACCGTCTGGACCGGCCCCCGGCTGAACGAGGTTTTCGTCACCCTGGCGCCGTTCGAGGCCGACGGGCGCCTGGGTCCTCCTATCTGGGACGCCAGGCCGCTGGGATGGAGGTACTACCCGGCTGAATCGCCGATTGCAATACCGCTGCCCGACCTGGAAGCATCTGGCATCTACTACGTGAAAGTCGCTGCCGAGCGGCGCAGCGGCGGATCCAGCAGCGCAGAAGCATGGATGTACCATCCCAGCGCAAGGCAGTCCGGCTGTGCTGTGCCGAGAAGTGGCAGATAACCTTGCGGTCCGGAGATCATCCTGATGGTTCCGTCGTGGATCCTGCAGGTCGCCACGATTGTCGGAGGCATCGCGGCGGTTATTGCGCTGTGGGAGCGGTTTGGGAGGCGTCGCCGCCAAGGTCACCTCGATCACCCGTGGGTCCGCACTCGGCCCAAGCCAGCGCGCTGGAAGCTTTGGACGGTGGCTACTGCTCTGGCCCTTCCTGTACCGGTCGTCGTCTTCTTGGCGATCACGCGTGCGACTTCCATAGACGTCTCACTACTCCTCTCGTTGTCAGGAGTCAGCTTCGAACTGTCGAAGGA
This sequence comes from Gemmatimonadota bacterium, assembly GCA_039586495.1. Taxonomy (GTDB): domain Bacteria; phylum Gemmatimonadota; class Gemmatimonadetes; order Palauibacterales; family KS3-K002. Next base: position 41,322 of record JBDHKG010000066.1, read on the forward strand.
GGTGCCGCTCCTTTCGGAGCCGCTACGCCTGGCCGAGTTAGGGGCCTCCGGGCTGGAAGGGATTGAGACACCGATGGAGTGGGTCGATGCGGCAGGCAACCCGATCGGTGTGCTCGAAGCATCTGCACTGTTTCTATCGGCCGCTCAAGCTCCTTCCAGAAGTGCGGTCTATCTCGACGACGTCGTCCTCCCTATCGAGACCGCTGTGACAATTCAGACGACGGACTACCCTGGGGAGTTTCGCGCGTCGTTCACCCAGGCCCGAGTGGAACCCAGCATCTCAGTCGACGGCACGATCGAGGTAGTCGCGCCGGCCGTACTCGAAGCAACTCGAGAGTTCGAGCCCGGCAAGTTCCGCCTAATACCCTCGACGGATTGGATCACACTCGATCTAGTTCTGCTCAACGATTCCGCGGGCAGCTTCTCGCCCAACCTACAGGCCGGTGACCTCGAACTCTATCGCGTCGACAGGTACCGGCAGGGCACGGCTCCTAAGGACCGTATGGTATCGACTGTCCTGTCCGGCGAAATCTACTTTCCGCATCTCGACCGCAGACTGCGGCTCGAGGATGGAGATGAGCTGTGGTTCACCGGCTCCAACGGTGAGATAGACCTGACGCTTTCCGGCAGGGAGATCGAGCTGAGGTTCGATGGCGCAGTCAGCGGGTTGCGCACCGGAACACCTGAGCTGAGTCGGAGCATCATGCCGCGACGGGGCGAAGTGTGGCTAGCGCGATACGCGCTCGTCACGGTGCCGGTGGCGCTCCTGTATCTGATTGCCCTGTACGCCACAGTCCGCTGGTGGAGGGGATGGGCATGAACTGCTTCGTGTCCGGACTCCGGAGCTTGGTTACTCTTCCGCTAGCGCTGGCTGTCTTCGCGCCACCGGTGACCGGGATAACGATTGCCCAAGAAGTGAAGTCGATCAGCCCGGGGATGTCGGAAGCGCAGGTGGAAGCGATCCTCGGCTCGCCCCTGAAGGTCCGAACATTTGGCGATCACACCTACTACTTCTACGACAACGGGTGCGTCGAGTGCAACTTGGATCTCGTCATTTTCCGAAATGGGGAAGTCGTCGATGCCATATTCCGGGCGCCGGATCGGATCTACACCGGCGTGAGCTCAGCGCGGACGGCAACTCCGGCGGACAGTACGACTCAGGCGCCCGCGGAATCCCCAAAGCCGCCGGCAGAGGAACCCGAGGAGATCAGAGGGCCGGTATTTCATATTGATCACAGCGTGAGCTCGGGGGCCGCCGAGCACGTGCCGGAAGTGGCGAAGCAGCTCATCGTGCACGTCATCGGCTACTTCAATGAGAGCGGGGTCGAAGAGCTGGGCGCCGGGATCATCTTCGGCGCGACCGAGGAGCGTGTCTACATCGCGACGGCCGATCACGTGCTACGATACCAGGGTCAGGTGGCCGACGAGGTCCGCGTGGTCTTTCGAGCTCACCCGGAGGAGCTGGTTGTCGCTGATCGGGATACTGCGCACCCGCAGCTCGACCTCGCCGTCGTCAGCGTCCCGCGTCGCTGGGTCAGAGCGTTCGAGAGGGGCCCACCCGCGTTCGATCGCCGCGGGGACGTGGGGGCGCTCAAGAGCGGCGACCGGGTCACCCCGATGGGCTGCCCGAACGGTGAGTGCTGGGCACCGCCGACCACACCGGACCGACTGTTCGCGAAGGGCCGGTTCTCCCTCAGCTTCGAGAGCGTCTCGATCACCACCGGATACTCCGGTGGTGGACTGTTCAACGAGTGGTGGGAAGTCGTCGGGATGATCACCGATAGGGAGGGGCAGATCGCTCGAGCCGACGCGATTCCTATCGACATGGTCCTCGAATCGGTGGCCGACTGGGGTTATCCCGTCGACCTGAGGAAGCCGGCTGTCCCTCGCGGTGGGTATCGTCGCTCGGTCGCGGCGTTGATCTTGTCCCCGGGTGGTTCCGGCGGCGACGCCATCCCCGATGATCGGTTTCCTTCAGGCCGAATCACCTACTCGCACATGTTGATGCCCTTCCTCGGCTGGCACGCCGGCGTACTTCGTCTAACACCGGAGAACCTCAGCGTCACGGCGGCTGTCGTAGGTCTAGGGGTCAGTCTGCGCGCGGGACGGTTCACTGCCAGACCGTTTGTCGAAGCAGGATTCGGACGCATGGAGGCGCGGTTCGATACGGGCGGCTACTTCGTCGATGACGGTGAAGCCGCTCGCTACGTGCCGAATTGGAATCTGGTGGAGCAGGACGGTCTGGGCGGCGGACTGGGTCTGGGTTTGGAGACCTTGCTCGTTCCCCGCCTCATGCTCGAGCTAATGGGCGGTTACTGGCAATTCAACACCCCGCAGGAAGCGCCGGATCTACCCGAGATCGTGCTGGGCGCCGGCCTTCGCTTCGGCATATGAGGGTCGTGAATTGATCGGATCCCGCGGGCCCGGGGTCGGCGCCACGACAGGAGGTCGCTGCGTGTTTCGCTTTGGAAGGCGATCCCGCTGGCTGTGCGCGGTAGTGCTCGCGATCTTCCTGGTGGCTTGCGAGGAGTTCTCCACTGAAGCGCTTTTGAGAGTGGACATCCAACAGGCCGCGCCCTGGCCCGACACGCTAGACCTTGCCGAGATCGCCAACCTTACGGTGGAGATACTCGATCGGCAGGGCCGTGCCATCACGGGCGTTGAAGTGGACTGGGGTACCAGCGACTCCGTGGTCTTTCAACTATCGAGTTTGGCACCGCCGGAAGCCGGCACACGGCGCGACTCTCTCGAGGCGGAGCTGACTGCCGTCGTCGCAACGCACGATGCCGGATCCGCCGAGATCATCGCCCGTATCGATCGGCCGGGGTTCGAGCCGGCCGAGCTCCGTGTCCCGCTCGTGGTCGTACGCCGCGGCTGGCCCGATATCGTGACAGTGACCGCTGTGGATACCGTGGGAATCGCGGTTGAGCATGCCGATAGGACGCTGACCGGTAGTCTGAACGCCGAGTGGGGTTCCAGCGACCCCGCGACTCTCAAGGTAAAGCAGTTGGACGCTGACCCACTGCGCGCAACGGTCACGGGATACGCAAGTGGGACGGCAGAGATTGCCATCGCAGTCGAGGGTGAGCGCCTTGACCCCACGGTGTTCCGCGTTCCTATCGCGGTGTCGGCAATGCGCGTGCTAGCGGCAGGTTCTTGGCCGGATTCGATCAACGTCACGAACATCGACACGGTGGAGGTGGAGATTCGGGACGCGTTGGGGACTCCCATCGCTGGTGTAGAGGTGCAGTGGCGGTCCAGCAACGAAGTGGCCTTGGCGGTGGACCCGCTGGACGGGTACCGAGCAGAGGTGAGCGCGCTGGCTCGAGGTGGAGCTGACGTGATTGCCACTGTGGGCGGTCAGGAATTCCAGACAGCGGAGTACCGACGGTCGATCAGGGTTCTGCAAAAGTGGCGGTCTGTAGACGCTGGATACAAGCACACGTGTGCCCTGGCGATCGACGGGACAGCATATTGTTGGGGCAGGAACACTGAAGGCGAGTTGGGTGCTGGACATTACGCTGACCGGTCCGTGCCCGAGCGGGTGGCGACGTTCATGAAGTTTGACGAAATACAGGCGGGGGGTGTCCCATTCGGTGATGATTATTGGGAGCAAGCCCACACATGCGGCGAGTTTGGGCGGCGTGTCTTCTGCTGGGGCAGCTACAAGAGTGACCAGCTTGGCGACGGCTCGGGGCCGTGTTGGCCCGGCCTCACTGAATCCGACTGCGGTCAGGCAATACCAGTGGAGGCCTTGGAGGTGTCAGGGCGTGGCGGTCTTGGCGCTTATAGCGTAAGGGTGGGCGGTCGCCACACCTGCGCCGGGATTGTGTCAGATTTTCCAGTAGTGGACTGCTGGGGCCTGATAGACTCAGGAATCGCTGGTACCGACCATAGTACGGGAGCTGGACACGTCTGTTCGTATTTCGTTCAGTCGTACGTAGGAACCGTATGCAAGGGACTTAACGGTCGCGGGCAACTTGGCGATGGTACGACAGTCGATCGTCTGGGACCTGACGATTGGGGGCTTCCGGTCTTAGATGCATCTGGCGACACCCTGGATGCGAAGCCGAGTGCTGGGGGCGAGCACACGTGCGCCATTGAGTCAATCACTCGTAGAGCCTGGTGCTGGGGCTCCAACTCAGCCGGACAGCTGGGAACAACCGCGGCTACGGGTACCTGCGATGGCGTTCCATGCAGCGTTTGGGCCGTGCCCGTGGAGCAGCTCGATGTTGATGTCGATTCCATTACAGCGGGCTTCGAGCACACGTGTGCGCTCACAGCGGGCGATGCCTACTGTTGGGGATCGAATAGCAACGGCCAGCTTGGCAACAGCACCGTGCAGCAATCCAGCGCCGTTCCCGTCCCTGTGGACGGTGGCCACGTGTTCATCTCGATCAGCGCAGGTGGAGCGCATACATGTGGCGTCACGACTGACGGCTCCATCTACTGCTGGGGCAGCAATGATCACGGTCAGCTGGGTAACGGTTCCATGATAGACGAGGGCACGCCAGTCAGGGTCTTCGAACCTCCGAGTTGATCGCTTGACGAGATGCCCTGAACCCTGGGCAGGAGGACACTCCATGGTCGGCGCCAGAAGGCGATCCTGGAGTCTCAGCGCGGCAGCGTTCGCGATCCTCCTGGTAGCTTGCGAGGAGTTCTCCACTGAAGCCCTCCTTAGAGTAGACGTCCAGCAAGCCGCAGCCTGGCCTGACACGCTGGACGTGGCCGAGATCGCCAACCTTACGGTGGAGATACTCGATCCGCAGGGCCGTGCCATCACGGGCGTTGAAGTGGACTGGGGTACCAGCGACTCGACGATCCTTCAGGTGTCGAGATTGGCAGTACCGGAAGCCAGCTCGCGACAAGACTCTCTCGCGGCGGAGTTGACTGCCAGCTTGTGCGCACACGCGCCGGGGACGACGGAGGTGATCGTCAAGGTGGACCAGGCGGGGCTCGAGCCGGCTGAGTACCGGGTTCCCATCGTTGTCAGCAGGGGGGATTGGCCTGCAGTCCTGACTGTTACCGAGAGCGACACGGTCGGAGTGAAGCTCACGAACGTCGAGGATGCCCTCGAGGAGCTCGGCTTGGAGTGGCGGTCAACTGATACGGGCGTCCTGAAGGTTTCCAAGCTCGGTGCGCTCGGTGCAATCGTCACTGCTCACGCGCGAGGCTCCGCAGAGGTCCTTGTCAACGTGGGCCGGGCCGGGTCAGATCAGACAGAGTTCAGGGTGCCGATCACCGTCGGGCCGCTGGATATCCAGGAAGCGGTGGCCTGGCCGGATACAATGACAACTGCACAAACGGATACAGTCCAGGTAACGATTCTCAACTTTGACGGGATGCCCCTGGCAGGCATCGACGTTGAGTGGGCTTCCGGCAATGCAGCTGTACTTGAGGTCACCGAGCTGGACGCACTGTCTGCAACGGTTGCGGCCATCGGACGTGGATCGGCAGAAGTCGTTGCCCGTGTGGACGAGGCGGGATTCGAAACCACAGAGTATCGGAAGCAAGTTCTGGTGTTGCAGGGATGGAGAAACGTGGGTGCCGGAGGTGGCGAACCGAGCTACGGCCCACCCATTACGGGCGCCGGAGTACATGGGCATACCTGCGGAGTTACTACGGCGGGAGAGGTGTATTGCTGGGGTGATGGATATTATGGACAGCTCGGTACCGGCGCCTCCGGTCGGGGGGTCTCCAGCTCGGTCCCGCTGCCTGTATTCACAGGCATTCGATTCCGAGAGGTAGTCGTTGGGCAGTTCCATAATTGTGCCTGCTCGGGGGCGTGCACGACATTTACGCGTGACCAGGTCGTTTTCTGCTGGGGATGGAACCACGACGGCCAGCTCGGAGATGGATTGCCTGACGTTCAGCCGGTGCCTGCGGCACTGCCGTCTTATGGTGGTCTCTGGACGATCAGCGCCGGAGGCTACCACAGCTGCGGTGCGAGAAACAGGGACTTGTGGAGCGACGTACTCATAAACGATTGCTGGGGCTTCAACGGTTATGGTCAGCTGGGCGATGGTCTCGATACTTACCTGGATGTCTTGGTGAGCGCCGGAGCCTTCCACACCTGCGCTATCACTACCGACGAGCCCGCCGGGACTGCTTACTGCTGGGGTCGGGGAACAGAGGGCCAGCTCGGTGACGGTAGCGGCACCGATCAGCCGGCCCCGGTGCCCGTATCCGGTGGTTTGACGTTCGCCACGCTGAGCCCGGGGGGTCTGCACACCTGTGGGCTTACGCCCGGCGGCGATGCATACTGCTGGGGATCGAACACGGAGGGCCAGCTCGGGGACGGTAGCGAGACCAATCGGTTGACCCCGGTGCCCGTTTCCGGTGGGCTGACGTTCAAGGCCATCAGCGCTGGCGGTGACTATCCTAATGACGTTGGGGATGGCACGTCGTTGCCGGAGGGGAGCTTCACCTGCGGTCTTACTCTCGACGGCAAAGCCTATTGCTGGGGCGATAATTGGTTTGGGCAGCTTGGGGACGGAACGGGTCAACAGAGTTCCACGCCGGTTCCTGTCGCTGGGAATCACACCTTCACGTCCCTCGCTGCTGGCTACGCGCACGTCTGCGCTGTGACAACGGGTCAGGCGATATACTGCTGGGGTCTCAACGCAAGTGGTCAGCTCGGGAACGGTGAGTACGGGGAAGGGCTCCAGAGAAGCCCAGTGCGCGTTGCTGAGCCCGAAATCAGGCGCTAGAGTGTCGGCAACGCTGCCAGCGCGTGCTAGCGCCGGCTGGCGCTGGCCGCGGTTCGGTCGCAACTGTCATCGACTGAAGAATGGTGAGCAGCCCGGTCCGGTCAAGTCTCAAATCTTGTGTAATTTCTCCGACGGTCCTCCTAGGGTACTCGACAGCTAGGCCGCCTTCGCCGCCTCCTTTCGTTCGTCGCGCATGAGTCGCGTATCGAGGTAGCGTCGCTCCCCCCACTTGCGTGCCACACGAAGCGCGCACGCTCCGATGAGCTTGAGCGCACTCTTCCGATCGGGGAAGGCACCCAGGGCGTTGATGCGACGCTTGATCTCGAGGTGCAAACGCTCCAGTGCGTTGGTCGAGCGGATGCGCTTCCAGTGACCTCTCGGGTAGCGGTAGAAGGTCAGGCTCGCCTCGAGACCGGCGCGCAGGATCTTCACCGCCTCGGGGAGCTCACCCTCCCACCGCACCAGCCAGGCCTCGGCCCGCTGACGCGCCTCGTCCGCAGAGTCGGCCTTCCAGATCTTCTTCAACTCGGCCAGCACCTGATTCCGCAACCTCAGGGGTACCTTCGCCACGATGTTTCTGAGGAAGTGGACCCAACAGCGTTGCTGCTCCGCCCGCGGCAGAAAGCGCCGCACCGCCCGCCTCAGTCCCGCATGCTCGTCCCGGACCACCAGGCGCACCCCGTGCAGGCCCCGCTCGTTGAGCTGCTCGAGAAGCTCCGCCCAGCTCTGCTCCGACTCCTCGCACCCCAGGGCGAGTCCCAGAAGCTCCCGGTGCCCGTCCTCGTCCACACCATAGGCCACCAGCGCCGAGACGTCCTCCACCGCGCCGGCCCAGCGGGCGTCGAGGAACGTGGCGTCCAGGAAGAGATACGGGTACGCCTTGGGAAGCGGCCGGCGGAAATAGGTCTCGACCTCGTCGGCCAGCCCTTCCGTCACCCGGCTGATCGTGCTGCGCGAGATCCCTTCCCCCAACAGTGTCTCGGTGAGGGCCTCGAGGTCCCGGGTCGAGCACCCGCCCACGTACGCCTCGCGCACCAGCGCGTTCAGGCTCTCCTCTCGCCTCTGGTAGCGTTCCAGCACGCTCTGCGGCGCTGGACCCGAGCGCGGTCGCGGCGCCGTCACCTCGATCCAGCCCAGCGCGGTGGCCAGCCGTCTCAGATAGCTCCCGTTGCGGTAGTCGGTGCGGCTGGCGATCCGCTGGTAACGCTCCGCCCCAATGAGCTGTGCGACCTCTTCGTTCAGCAGATACTCAAGCACCGTGCGGATCGCACCCCGAAACAGCGCGCCCAGATCCGCCTTCACCTCCGCTTGCCCGGGGCGAGTGATCTCGATACCGTTCTCCATGGGGACGTCGCCTCCTTTCCCTCTCTCCAGGGTTGGGTGACTTGTTCGTTCTTGACTTCACCCAATGGAGGACCGTCCCCTCCTTCTTTCAACCCCTCAACCGCGGGGGAGAATCCCCACAAAATTAGAGACACTTACGCACGGGAACGGGAAATCCACAGCCCCAATTCGCGACATGTCCGGCCTACCGGAATGTCTGACCAAGGCTCTCGTCGAGCGCTACCGCATCGAGCGCGAGCGCGCGTGTTGTCTCACAGAAGGTCGCTGGCCGCCGGAGCAAGAAGAGGGCAGCGTGGCGCTGCCCTCTTGATCTGATGCGCCCGACCCCGCGACGACGGCGAGGGGCTGTGGACTGTCGTCTACATTCCGCTGTACCAGAAGACCGACTTACCCAGAGTCCTTCCGGAGAACATGAATCCCTGGCTGTCGCTCCCGACCGTGCCGCCCGCGCCGGTGGCGGAACCGTAACCCCGCCCGGCCGCGGCCTGCATGGCCGCAGCTAGGTTGGCGATGACCATGCCGCCTTCGATGCCTAGATTGCCCTGAGCGTCCAGCCAGTAACGGCCAGGAATCGTGACCCCGAAGATCTGCTGCAGCGCCATCTGGTCCTGGACGTGGATCTGGCGCCCGTTGATGAAGATCCCCGTTCCGCCGCCCGAGATGTCCGCCGGCATCGGACGCGGCAGGTCAAGGTTGGGGAGGATGAAGCCCAACGTCGGTCCGCCCTCGACGCCCCACGCGCCACATCGCGCATCGTACCAGTAGCGGCCGTCCATGATCAGCGTCTGGTACTCGCGCTCCAACCCCTGGACGCGCTCGCTCGCCAGCTTGACGCGGTTGATGTAGACGTTTCTCTCCGTGGCCTCGCCCGGCGCCCAGTAAAGAGGCGCGGCCTCTGCGACGCCGGCCTCTCCCGCCGCCTGCGGCGCGAAGATCAGCGTCTCGGCGTAGTCGTAGAGAGGATCGCCTGCGTAATCGAAAGGGAAGAGCTTCAGGTACAGGTATCCGTCTTGTTCGCCGAGCTGTGCCACGAATCCGTACGTCTCCCCCTCAGCGGTCGTCGCCACGCCGCTGATACCGGGGCCCTCTCGGCCGCCCTGGAGGCGGACTACCATTCCGGCGCCGGTCATCTGGCCTTGTACGGCCCCGGCCTCGTCCTGCTCGAGACTGAGGATGATGGCTCCGACGTCACCGTTGATCACGTACGTCCCGGTGAACTCCTGTGCCTGGGCCATGCTCGCCGCTGTCAGGAGCCCGAGCAGGACGAATGCACCGCAGCATCCCTGAACGGACATGTTCGATTCCTCTCTTCGTGGTAGTGGCACCGGGATGGTAGTTCGCTCTGCCGCTTGATCTCGACCCGCGGTGGGCGGAGCGCGGACTCCTCACGCCCGGACCTCAGAGTCTAGAAATGACGAGTCTTGCGAGCTCACGCAACTGTGCCTGGCTCAAGAAGGGCTCTCCCCCAGCCTCTAGGTTGAAGAAACTGGAGAGAGCTACCGCCTTGCCTCCCTTGCGGAAGATCAGAACGTAGCGATACTCGCCGAAACTCGGCCCCTGAAAGGCCTCGTCCCCAAGGTCGGGTACCGATTCATGAAAGAAACCTTCTTCCGTCTTCCACTCGTTGTACATGGGTGCGTCTTGGATTCCCACCATCAAGACCATGCTTCCATCCGCCAGGGCAAAATTAAGCTCTCCCCCTGCGCCGATTTGGGGATTGCGGGGAACGAGCTTGATCCCCTCAATCCCTGTCACTGCTTCGACCTCCTCGATGGTGAGGAGCTTCTCATAATCGGCCTGTTGTCCGGGCGTGACCATGAAGAGGCCCAAGACACACACTCCGAAGACGACGTTGTTCCTGTACATTGAACGGCCTCCTTATTGGCCCACTTGAACGACAAGCGCTCCAGCGGCGCCGGAAGCGGCGCTCACCCGCAGAGAGCTGGCGAAATCCTCTTGAAGCTGGGTATGTAGCGGCAACCCGTGGGCTTCATATCTCAGGACCTCCACCAAGATGGCCGGCTGCGCGGCGGTCGCAAGGACGGACTCGAATCGGATTAGCTAGCCACGCCGCTCGTTGCTGCCCGTCGAGCGGTTGAACATCTTGGAAGTGAGCCCCAAACATGCGCAGCACCTCGCGATCAGCCTGCCCAGGAGGAGTCATGAGAAACGCCAACCAGCAGCGGCTTGTCGAACTGCGCGAGACGTTGAAGGCAAGGCCGCGCATCTCGCTCGCCAACTTGCCGACGCCGCTGGAACCCTGCCCAGGTCTCAGCCGTGAGCTCGGCGGACCTCAGATCTGGGTGAAGCGCGACGATCTCACGGGGCTCGCAACGGGCGGTAACAAGACTCGCATGTTCGAGTATGTGCTCGGCCAAGCAATCGAGGAGCGAGTGGACACAGTGGTGGCCGGCGCTGCGGTCCAGTCGAACTACTGCCGGCAGCTCGCGGCCGCATGCGCGAAGCTGGGCCTGGAATGTCACCTGCTCCTCCGCAAGGTCCGCGGTGCAAAGGACGATGAGATCCAGGGTGGACTGCTACTCGACCTGCTGGTGGGTGCAAAGGTCGAGATGCTCGAGGGGATCGACTGGGTGGAACACGGGGAGCTTATCCGCCAGCGCGCCGGGGAACTTGAGTCGCAAGGGAGAAGGGTGCACATCGGACGTGTCGGTGATGAGTCGCGGCTGGGACGGTATGCCGTCGCGTACGCGCATGCGTTCGTCGAACTGATTGAACAGGCCGAGGAGCTCGAGCTGGCGATCGACGAGATCTGGATGAGCTCGTCGGACGCCACGCAGGCCGGTCTCGCGATAGCGGCGAAGCACTGCGAGTCACCTGTTCACCTGGTAGGCCTCCCGGCCGTTCCGCAGCCGATCGCACCAGGCTGGACGTTTCCCGAATGTATCTCCGCGTTCGGGAACGAGTGCGGTGAGATACTCGGCCTGCCGACGCGCCTGCTGCCCGACGACATAACCAGCATCGTCGACTACGTTGGTCCAGGCTACGGGATGCTCACGGACGCGGCGCGTGACGCGATGCGAATCGCCGGCCGCTGTGATGGGCTACTGCTCGACCCTGTCTATACGTCGAAAGCCATGGCAGGCTTGATCGATCACGTTCGACGTGGCTTGATCGCACCGGATTGCTCGATCGTCTTTCTCCACACCGGCGGACTCCCGGCACTGTTTGCGTACGCCGATTCGCTCGGGCTAGAGGGACTGCTCTAAGGACGCGCCTGGCCACGGCGTTCTCGACGACACAGCTGTTGCGCGTGGCAAACTCGAGCGCAACTCCGATGCCGTCGACATCCGGTGCCACGCCGGCTAGGGTCACGACCAGACGATCGCGATTGGAGAGGTCGGCAGCGTTTGCCACCATCCAGCCTTCGAGTAGATGTGTGACGGGGTGCATGCTCCGCTCTGAGCGAGAAGGGCGTTGGCGGGAGGTCAGCTATCGTCGCGCTCATCGGTTCTGGCGGCTAAGCCCGCCTCAAACCGAGTGTTGCGCACGAATGATATGTATGCGTGACGGTAGCCGGTTGTTCCGAGCCCGGGGTACCGGGGTCAGCGCGGCGGAAAGTCGGCCCCGTGACGCCGTTGTCGCCGCCCTCGTTGCCTGCTGCCGGCCAAGATGCCATCATGCCCACACAGCTTCATCACCGGAGTCTAGCTATGACAATCTGGCACGAGGACGACGAGTTCTGGCGAACGTGCGTGGGCCATTTGCTCCGCGACCGCTTAGACCAGGCGTCAGAGGAGGTGGAGCGGATCATCACACTAGTGGGCATCGATCCTCCCGGCACAGTGCTGGATCTCGGTTGCGGGATCGGCAGGCACTCTCTCGAGTTGGCGCGGCGCGGCTTCCGTGTCACCGGCGTCGACAGGACGCGGGAGTTCCTGGCGGAGGCCCGGGGTCAAGCGAAAGGCGAAGGGCTGGCAGTGGAGTTTGTGGAGGAGGACATGCGACGGTTCTGCCGGACCGGTGAATACCACCTGGCGGTAAACCTGCTGACTTCGTTCGGCTACTTCGAAGATCCGGAAGATGATCACCGCGTTGCCCAGAACCTTTATGATTCGCTAAAACAGGGCGGTGCCCTGGTCCTCGACCTGATGGGTAAGGAGAATGTGGCACGGGTCTTCACGCCACGGGAGTGGCATGAGAAGGACGGAGAGATCTGGCTCTACGAGCGGCGAGTCACCGACTCGTGGTCGTGGCTGGAAAACCGCTGGATCCTCATCAAGGACGGGGAGAAGAAGGAGTTCAGATTGTCGCATCGGCTCTACTCGGCGGCCGAGCTGTCGCGTCTTCTCAAGGAATGCGGGTTCGCATCGGTAGACGCCTTCGGCGATCTAGGGGGCGCGCCATACGATCACCAGGCTGCCCGCATGGTGATAGTCGCCCGCAAGTGAAGCCCGGCAGAGTCCCTTAGCGCGAGAGACACCCTTGCGTCCTGGGGAGGCGCGGTCGGCCACATCATGTTTCTCACCACAGAAACGTGTAGGTGTACTTCAGCAATACCGTCCGGTTGTCAGTGAGCGGTAGAGCCGGGTCGGTACGGTCTCGGTCCAGGTTGAGCCCCTCGTTGTAGACGAG
>JBDHKG010000161.1:0-4268 GCA_039586495.1 Gemmatimonadota bacterium
GAGCTCTGCGCGAACAGCGTCGGCGACTCAAGAACCAGCATAACTGAGAGAATCAGAACGACGCACTTCATCTCTTGCCCCCTGAGGTAACGTTTCGTGAAGTTATCATCGCGCTGTCCTGGCCGGCAGACGCCAAGCTGTCCTCAGAAGAAGATCACGTAGAGGGCCAGCGTCAGGATCACGACGCCCAAACAGAGCAGATCGAACAGCCAATCCTGCCCTAGCAGTGCCGAGGTCGAGGTCTCCCGGGAAGCCTCGGCGACCGCCAACCTGGGCTCCGCTTCCGGGCTGAACCTCGAGAAGAGCATCAGCAGCAGGATCAGCACGAGGCCTGCGACCCACATCTGATTCAGGAAGGCCATCCCAGGCTTCGTGAGCTTGACCAACACGGTCACGGGCAGGGTCAGGCCCATCACCCAGGCCGCAGCCCCCGCCTTCGCGCCCCGCCAGAACAGACCACCCAGGAAGACCACCGCGACGCCCGGCGTGATCAGCCCCCAGAACTCCTGGATGTAGCTGAACACCCGCTCGAACTGCAGCAGGAACGGCGACCAGGCCGCCGCGATGACCAGGAACGCCACCGTGCTCGCGCGTCCAACCGTGATCAGCCGCTGCTGCGACGCCGCCGGCCGCAGGTGCCGGTGATAGAGGTCAACGGTGAAGATGGTCGCGGCCGAGTTGAGCATCGAGTCGAGGCTCGACATGATCGCCGCCATCAGCGCCGCGAAGATGAGCCCCGTCAGGCCCGCGGGCAGCAGCCGCTGAATCAGCATCGGGTAGGCCATGTCAGAGCGCGGCAGCTCGTTGGCGTAGAGCACCCAGGCGACGATCCCCGGGATGACCACGATGAACGGGATGAGCAGCTTCATGTAGGCAGCGAAGACCGCGCCGTAGAGCCCGTGGCGAACGTCCCGCGCCGCCAGCGTCCGCTGGGTGATGAACTGGTTGCAGCCCCAATAGAACAGGTTGGCGATCCAGAGGCCGCCGAAGAAGACCGCGAACCAGGGTAGCTCGGGATGGTCAAGGGGCAGCACCGTGTGGAACTTCTCACCGGCCCGTGCCATCAGCACGTCCCAACCGCCCACGGCCCGCAGCCCCAGCACGGTGGTGATCGCGCCCCCCAGAATGAGCATGAGCCCCTGGATCAGGTCCGACCAGACCACTGCCTTCAGGCCGCCATACGCCGTGTACGCGCCCGCGAAGACGGCGAGGATGGCGATCCCCCAGCCCAGCGGCAGGTCGAAGATGGTCTGGAGAGCCAGGCTGCCCGAATACAGGACCGTCGCCATCGCGACGAACACGTAGGCGAGGATCATGTAGAAGGCGAGGAAGCTTCGCGACCTGACGTCGAACCGTTCCTCCAGGTACTGCGGCATCGTGGTGATCCCCAACCTGAGGAACTTGGGCAGGAACCAGCGGGCCACGATGACCAGCGTGATGGCGGCCATCCACTCGTACGACGCGATCGCCAGCCCGAAGTCCACTCCCGATCCCGCCATCCCCACGAAGTGCTCCGTGGAGATGTTGCTGGCGATCAGGCTGATCCCGATGATCCACCAGGGTAGGTTGCGACCGGCCAAGAAGTAGTCGGCGGCCTCACGCTCGCGCCGGCCCGCCACGACGGCCACGAGGGCGATCACCACGAAGTAGCCGACGAAGGCGACCGTATCAATCGCGGAGAAGCTCACTGACAGGAGCCTCCCTACTCAACCTAATTAAATGACAGTGACTCTTGGTGTGGATTGGGGCCGAATCGTCGTGCCGATTCTAACTGCGCGCGGACGCCGGTTCAAGCAGGAATGGCGCCCGTCCCCGACTCGGCCGGAAAAGGGCGCCCTGCGCCTAATGTGTCGCCTGGGACCGTGGGCCCGGCGGCATGTGCTCGTTCAGGTAGCTCGTCAACAGGGTGTAGACGTGGAGCGTTGTCCCGCGCCCCTCGAAGATGCCATGCGAGCGGCCCGGGTACGGCATCACGGTGAACTGCTTGCCCGCCGCGATCAGCGCGTTCATCAACGCCTCGGTCCCCTGATAGTGGGTGTTGTCGTCGCCGGTACCGTGCACGATCAGCAGGTTCCCTTGGAGCCCGTCGGCATATGTGATCGCTGAGGCGGCCTCATAGCCCGCCGCGTTCTCGCTCGGCAGCCCCATGTAGCGCTCGGTGTAGATCGTATCGTAGAATCGCCAGTCTGTCAGCGGCGCCACCGCCAGCGCCGTGCTGTACAGGTCCGGGTAGCGGAAGATGGCGTGCAGGCTCATGTTGCCGCCGTTGCTCCACCCCCAGCTGCCGACACGGTCCGCGTCCACGTAGGGCCACTCCCGGATGACGCGCACCGCCGCCGCCTGATCCGCGGCGGCGAGGAGGTCGGTCTTCCCGTAGATGACCTTGCGCCACTCCCGCCCCCGCGGCACCGGCGTGCCGCGGTTGTCCACGCTCATCACGATGTAGCCCTGCTGGGTAAGGAGCAGGTGCCAGAGGTAGAGCGGGCCCATCCAGAGATCCCGCACCGTCGAGCCCCATGGACCGCCATAGACGTAGAACAGCACGGGATACCGCTTCGTCGAATCGAAGTCGGCCGGCTTCATCTGCCAGCCGTCGAGGACCACGCCATCACCGATGTCCACGCGGAAGAACTCGATTGGGCCGCGCTTCAGCGCGTCCAGCCTGGCCCGCAGCTCAGCGTTGTCGACGACCGTCCGCACGGCCTCGTGGCCCGGTAGCCTCACCAGCTCGATTGTGTTAGGCTGATCAAGGCGCGAGTAGGTGTGGAAGGCCCAGCGCCCGTCCGGGGAAACGTCGTAGCTGTGGGTCCCCGGCTGCTCCGTCGGCGTCAGGCGCTGCGGCACCCCACGACCGCCGAGCACCCCGCGATAGAGATATCTCTGCGTCGCGTTGTCGGGTGAGGCGATGTAGTAGATCCAGCCCTCGCGCTCATCGATGTGCAGGACCGTGTCGATGTCGAACTCACCCGCGGTGATGAGCTGCAGCTGCTCGCCCGAGCGCGACACCTTGTAGTGGTGCCGCCAGCCGTCGCGCTCGCTCATCCAGGTGAACGCCCTCCCGCCGTCCAGCCAGCGGATATCGTTCACCACGTCCACCCAGGCCTCATCCGTCTCGGTGAGCACCGTCCGCACGGCGCCGGTTCTCACATCGCCCAGCAGCACCCGATTAGTGTTCTGGAGCCGGTTCACGTGCTGGATGATCACCTCACCCGAGCTCGCCGCCCACTCCATACGCGGGATGTAGTGGTCGCGCGGATCGCTCTCGACCTGGAACCAGCGGGTCGGGCCGCCGCCGGCGCTCACCACACCGACGCGCACCGCCGAGTTCGTGGTGCCGGCCTTCGGGAACGGGATCCGCGTCAGCTTCGGGTAGATCGAGTCGGTGTTGTCGATGAGGATGAACTCGCCCAAGCCCCCGCTGTCGAACTGCCAGTAAGCGATGTGCGCGCCGTCCGGGCTCCAGCGGAAGCCGTCGCGCAGATCGAACTCCTCCTCGTAGACCCAGTCCGACGTGCCGTTGATCAGCTTCTCCGTCCCGTCCGTCGTCAACGCCGTGACCTTACCGCTCGCCAGGTCCTCGACATAGATGTTGTGCTTCGAGACGTAGGCGACGCGCGTGCCGTCGGGTGAGAACTTGGCGAACATCAGGCTGGCGGGGTCCAGGTCGACCCCCAGCTGGCGCAGCTCCCAGGTCTCTTGGTCGAGGACCCAGTAGTCGCCACGCGTGGCGTAGCGCCAGACGCGCTGTGGGTTCGTGAAGATGAGCAGCTTCGTCCCATCCTCCGACCAGTCGTAGCCGGCGATGAAGAGCGGAGAGGACCCGCCCGCCGGGACGAGGCGCGCCGCTGGAACCAGCACCTCACGCTCGCCCGTCTGCAGGTCGTAGCGCACGAGCTCCAGAGCGCGCCGGTTCGCCGCCCTTTCCAGGCTCGTGTACCCGGATCCGTCCTTCAGCCAGCGGGTCTCTCCGAAGAACTGACTGCGGAACTCGGGCGAGGCAAAAATCCGCTCCACGGTAAGCAACGAACGGTCCTGCCTCTGAGCTTGCAGAGGCGCCGCGAGGCCGAAGAGCAGAACTAGGGCCAGGGACACGCGGGCTGATCTCATCGGGATCTCCAGGATCATGTGGCTATCACGTTTCTGAGACGAACGGAAGAGACACACCACCACGGCGACGCAATGTACCGCCTGCCTGGGTCCTGCGCGACGCCGCTGCGCGTGGACGCGGGGGCGTGCGTGTGGACGCGGGGGCGTGCGTGTGGACGCGG
>JBDHKG010000162.1:0-4258 GCA_039586495.1 Gemmatimonadota bacterium
CGCAGCAGCGCGGCGGACGGAGGCGGCGTCACCCTCTTCGGTGCCGTCTGAACAGGCGGCGCCGGGCAGCCCCAGCGCGATCCTACTGGAGTACCGGCAGCTCGCAATGGCTTTGGACACGCTCAGGCAGCGCGCGATGGAAGACGAAGTGCTGGGGGCCGAGTGGAGCGGACTGCAGGCGGATGTGGAGGCGCGAATCGCGGAGGGCTCCGCGTTCCACAGGGGGCTGATCGCCCGTCAGGCCCAGATCGAAGCGCGTTGGGCCGAGGCACAGGAGACGGGTGTGCCCATACCGCGGGAAGAATTGCAGGAGCTAGTTCAGCACTACTCGAACATCCAGGCTGAGTTCAACCGAGCGCGCAACCAGCTGCTCGAGCAGGATCCCGAACTGGCTGCGCGGCTCAAAGCACTTCAGAGACGCACGTTCCGCAGGATGCGCGAGCTTGAGCCCGCTCGCGCCGCTGATATCGACCGGGTCCAGGAGTTGGAAGACCTGCTCTTCTATCCCCCGGAGTCACTCGCCGGGGCGCAGGACACAGCAGCTCGGATTCAGCCTCGCTAATCGCCGCGCGGCCGCGGAAGTCGCGACGCTGTGCACCTCGTCCGGGAACACCAGTTGCTCGAATGCCAGGACGGTTCCCGCTGGAAGGTCATCTCTCCAAGTCGCTCCAGCCCCAGCAGTATCGATCTCGTGTTCGAGTCGCTGAATGAAATGCGCCGAGAGCCCTATCCAGGCCAACGTGGGCGCTGGTGGGTCGGCTTGAGTTGCTATATGTTTTTGCTGATCGCGCGCTCTATCTGGCGTGTCCTGGTTGGGAAGGGTGGGGCAGACCAAGGCGAGAGCGCGGGAACGGCGAGTTCCGCTGGGCGCGACTCTGGCGGGGCTGGCACAAGAGGGAGGGATTGCGGTGCGTGACTTCACGCAGGTGGTCAGGGAGAACGTCGGCGAGTATCGAGGCTGGTTCACCAGCGCGGTCAAGTGGGCTCCGATCTTCGCTGCCACACTCATGGCGCTCTCTCAGGACCCGCGCCTGCAAGCGCGCCATCGGACCTTGGTGAACGCGGCGTTGGCCTATTTCGTGACTTCCGACGACGCTGTCCCGGAGCGGGATTACGGACCGTACGGTTATCTGGATGACAACCTGGTCAGCGCCTACGTCCTGGAGCAAATCGCGCGTGAGGTCGGGTGGCGTGTAATCGAGGAGTCCTGGAACGGCGAGCTGGCAGCGCGCGATGTGGCGCGAGAGACGCTGGACCGTGAGAACGAGCTGTTAGGGCATCTAGGTCAGGAGGCGTTGCAGAAGGCTGGGGTCTTGGACGAGGGCGGTCGGCAGGTGGCTGATGTTGGCGAGGTGACGCCTCCAGTCGGTCTGGCCTAGCCAGACAAGGTCCCAGATGCCTGGCCTCTTTTGCGGCTGGCTGAGCCGCCGTAACTTGAAGATGAGCGTTGATCAACGATAGTCTTGGAGTAGTCGCTATGGGTATCGGTAATTTCGGTTGGACCGAGGGCCTGCTGATCGCCTTCCTCTTTCTGCTGCTGTTCGGCGCCCGCCGGTTGCCGGAGATCGGCCAGTCGCTGGGTAAGGGGATCCGCGAGTTCAAGAAGTCGCTGACGTCTTCGGACGAGGAACCGCAAGTCGGCTCCGGTGAGAAGGACGTGGCCCAGGTCGAGGCTCCGCAGAGTCGAGACGAGGAGGCCCGCTAGCATTCG
Source organism: Gemmatimonadota bacterium (assembly GCA_039586495.1). Taxonomy (GTDB): domain Bacteria; phylum Gemmatimonadota; class Gemmatimonadetes; order Palauibacterales; family KS3-K002. Next base: position 1,712 of record JBDHKG010000162.1, read on the forward strand.
CCGCACGCTTCGCTTGGGGAGTTCCGCGCCCGTTCGTGCCGGAGAGCGCGGAGTGCCCAACGCCCGTAGCTTCCTTTCCGCTATCGTGTAGTTACTACGAGCAGCTGCGCACCGCGTGGGATGCTACGCTGACGCAGCTGGCTGCTCCGGCTACCCCTGGCGTGAGGGCTCTCTGAACTGCCCAACCACGGGCTCGGCCAGCCGTTCGAAGTCGTTGTAGCGCAGCCTAACGGCTTCCGTGTGGTTGCCTGCGTTGAAGACGATGAACTCGTCTTCCGCCAGCCTCTCGTCGACGAAGACCCTCTGCCCGTAGAGGTTGCCGAACGGCGGCATCGCGCCCGGCTCGCAGTTCGGATAGAGTCCGGCGAACTCCGCCTCTTCCGCCAAGCGCAGGGATCCGGATTTGGCGAGTTTCTCCAGCGACGCCGTGTTGACGTGATACGAGGCCGGTAAGACGGCCATGATCGGCTCACCGCCGCCTGTGAAGAAGATCACTGTCTTAGCCCACTCGTAGCCTGAGACGTGTGAGGCCGCTGCCTCTTCCGCCGCGGTGTAGGCGGTGGGATGCTTGATGACCTCGTACTTCACGCTCTCGTCCTTCAGCAGTTTCTCGACTTCCGGTGCGACTGCCATGGCGACTCACCTCCGTTCGCTCGCTACTTCTCCATCAATTCGAGGAACTTGGCCAAGCTGTATGTGTTGACCACGTCCGCCTCTTCCAGCCAACCTCGGCGCGCCTGATCCACACCGTAGTGCATGTAGTCGAGCTCGGCTGTTCGATGTGCGTCGGTATTGATGACGATCTTCACGCCCGCTTCCCGCGCCATCTGTAGGTGGAAATCGCGAAGGTCGAGCCGGTCCGGCTGGGCGTTCAGTTCCAGCATCACCGCCTCGTTCTGTGCAACCTTTACCAGCTCTTCCACGTCCACGGGGTAGGGCTCCCGGCGATTGATGAGCCGACCCGTCGGATGGGCGAGGATGTTCACTTGCGGATGCTGCATGGCTTTGCTGATGCGTTTTGTCATCTCGGCGCGGCTCAGGTTGAATTTCGAGTGCACCGCGATGACGACGACGTCCATCTCCGCGAGCAGGTCGTCGCTCAGGTCGAGCGACCCATCCTCCAGGATATCGACCTCCGCTGACTTCAAGATCCGGATGTCGTCGAATCTCTCTTGAAGTCCGTCGATCTCCGCGAACTGCTTTCGAAACTCTGACGGCTTGAGGCCTGCCATCCGCAAGGCCGGGCCGTGGTCGGTGATGGCCATGTACTTGTAGCCGCGCTCGCGACATGCCTGGACCATCTCCTCGGCGGTATCCTTGCCGTCGCTGTACGTCGTGTGCATCTGCAGGTCGCCACGAATATCCTCGAGCTCGATGATCTTGGGCAGGCGTCCCTCGCGTGCGGCTTCGATCTCGCCACGTGCCTCGCGCAGCTCGGGCGGGATCCAGGGAAGATCGACGGCGCCGAATACCTCCTCCTCCGTTTCCCCACAGATTAGCCGGTCGCCCCTGAAAACGCCGTACTCGTTGATCTTCAGGCCGCGCTCGCGACCGATCCCGCGGATCGCGATGTTGTGGGCCTTCGATCCCGTGAAGTAGTGCATGGCCGCGCCATAGCTCTCCTGTGGGACCAGGCGCAGATCGACCTGAAGCCCGGCCTTCAGGCGGATCGAGCTCTTGGTAGGTCCCTTCGCCAGTATCTCCCGCGCCTCACGGTAGGCGACGAAGTGATCCATGATGGAGGACCCGTTGGGCGTCGTCGCCAGGATGTCGATATCACCGACCGTCTCGCAGCGGCGCCGGTAGCTGCCAGCGACTTCGAGATCGACCAGTCCTTCCGCTTGCCTGAGGTAGGCGAGCAGCGGCTGGACGTAGATGTCGGCGTCCGACAGCTTGAACCGCCCTGCGCGTGCCTTCAGCTCTTCGATCCCCTTGAGGACCCGCGCCTGCATGGTCGAGCCGAAGCCCGGTAGCTGCTCGAGCGCGCCGCTACGGGCCGCCTGCTCCAGCTCGTCCACCGATGTGATGTCGAGCGCGTCCCACACCTGTCGCGCCCGTTTCGGGCCGAGCCCGGGGATCTGCATGATCTGGACGAGTGAGGCTGGGACCTGCTGACGGAGTTCGTTCAGAAACTGCAGCTCGCCGGTCTGGAAGAGTTCGCGCAGCTTACCTGCCAGGTCCTTGCCGATCCCAGGTAGCTCCTCGAGCCGTTGCTCCTCGCCTTTCAGCAAGGACTCCAAGGGCTGTGACAGCGTCTCGACCGTCCGCGCTGCGTTGCGATAGGCACGGACCCGGAAGGGATTCGCCCCCTGGATCTCCAGCAGGTCGGCGATCTCCTCAAAGACCCGCGCGTAGTCGATGTTCTCCACTTCAGACGGCGTGTTTCGGGAGCAACCTCAGGAATTCCTTTTCTGAGAGGATCTTGATGCCCAATTCCCTGGCGCGCTCGTACTTGCTGCCCGGGTCGCTGCCGACAACGACGTAGTCGGTCTTCGCGCTGACGCTGGAGGAGGTGCGGCCGCCCAGCGAGCGCACGAGCTCCTCCGC
>JBDHKG010000001.1:0-96711 GCA_039586495.1 Gemmatimonadota bacterium
TGCAACTCGGTTCGTGCAGTTGAGCGCTCTCACAGTGCGTGTCAGGGAGTCAAAACTCCCACCGCGCTCCGAAGGTCGGAAAGACTCTCAGCAACGGATTGATACCCCGTTCAACCACCGCACGCCCTTCTGGCGTAATCCAGACCATGTACTCGAATGCCTCGGCGTTCTTCCGGTTATACGCGTTGAACACGTCGAGGTACGCTTCGAGCTGGCCGTTGCCGACGGGGAACAGCTTGGAGACCCTGACGTCGAGCCGGTGGTACGCCGGAAGGCGTTCGCGGTAGATCGGTCCGAACGTCCGACTGGCGAAGCGAGAGCCATCGACGGCCGTCATCACTTCGTAGTCTTCACGGGTGCCGGGCCACCCGGAATGGTACTGCCATGCACAGCTCAACGACCAAGAGGGCGTCGGCCGATACGCCAGCTCCAGACGTACGGTGTGTCTTTGATCGCGTGGACGCGGCACCCATGCGCCACCGATCTCGTCGTCGGCTCGTGCAAGCGCATAGCTGGCGGACCAGGCGAACCGCCTGCCGACATCCCGTCTTGCCAGGAACTCGATCCCGCGCGCGAGGCCGCGGGTCGGCGCAACGCGAACGCGATCACCGTCACCTTCCTCCCAGAGTGCTTGGATAGTCGGCACCAAGCTCCGGTACTCCGGTCGGGGATCGGATATCCTCCGTTCATAGGCTTCAACGCGGAAGGACGTGCCGTCGTTCAGTCTGTGTTCCAGCCCGAGAATACGATGTTCGGCCCGCTGCGACGGATAGAACCGGTCGTCGCCGTCGGCCACGTACAGCTCGTCGAGCCTGTGTGACTGATAGTAATACCCCCAGGCCGCACGCAGCGTCGTCCGCGGCGCCACATCGATCGCAGCGTTTACCCGAGGACTCAGCGTGTTGTCCCCGGTGTGCGATTGGTGATCGTACCGGAGACCGACCTCTACCGTGAATCGGTCCATGAGTCTCAACCGGTTGGATTGGAAGAGGCCGATCTGCTGCCCGGATGGGCTCGCCTTCGTCGAGAAACTGTCGGACCGTCGTAGCCACGCTGGCGCGGTCGGATCGGTGGTGTTGGGTACCCACTCTTCCCGCCATCGATAGTAGTCGTAATCTGCCAGCCCGTGCCTGAGATCGAACCCCCACCTCACCAGCACCCGGTCCGATACCATGAGACCCCAGTTCTGCTTCAGCCCGTAGAAGTTGAATGTTCCGCGGTCGTCCACGCGCGTGCTGACCGCTGAGGGACCATCAGTGTAATCGTACTCGACATCGTAATCGACGCCCCTTCGATCGCGCGTCCTGCGGCCGGCCGAGATGGTCGTCTGTGCGGACAGTGTGTGCGTGAAGTCGGCCGTCCAGTTCATCCAGAGGTAGCTCGAACCCCATGCACTGTGGACTTCGGTCCCGTCCTCCTCGACGACAGCGAAATCATCACCGGCATGGAGCAGGTGTGCCGAGACGAGGTGCCGCGGGCTGAGCTGGTACTGCACCTTGCCAAACACGTCGTAGTACGTGGGCTCAGCCCCGTTAGCCTCGTCGAGGATTTTCAAGGTGGGCCCCAGGAAGCCATAGCGCGCCGACCCTAACCACGTTCCCCGGCCGCTGGCGAAGCCACCTTCACTCTTACCCGTCAGATTCATGACGCTGAATCCGATCGTGGTCCTGGTGCGGTTCGGGGGTGGCGTCGTGGTGTGCATGGCGAGCACGCCCGCCATCTTGTCGCCGTATTCGGCCGTGAACCCGCCAGTCATGAGCTCGATGTCGTTCACAGACTCCACGTCGATGATGCTGAGAGACCCGTCCCAGTCCTTGAGATGGAACGGTTCGGACAGCTCGAGACCGTCCAGCTGTAGCAGCACCTGATCGTTCGGCGCTCCGCGAACGTCGATCTTCGCAGTGATGTCGTGAGTGGTCACCCCCGGAAGGCGGTCGACGGCGCGATAGATGTCATCGCCGAGGCGCGGCAGAGCGTTTACATAGTCCCGGGTCAACGTCTGCTCGGCGACCACGCTCGCCTGCTTCAAGATCCCGTACGTACCCGGTGTCACGACAAGCTCGTCGAGCCTGATCGGGGCCGGATCGAGCGTGACGGTCACCGAAGTCGTGTCTCCGTGCCCAATGCGAATGTCGCGTAGTCGTTGGGGTGCATAAGCGAGTGCCTGGACGACCACGTCGTACTGGCCAGGCGCGAGCGTGAGACGGAACAGTCCCGTGGCATCGGTGCGCACCTCTCCCAGGCGGCCGGACACTTGGACCCGTGCTCCGTTGATGGGTTGGCCATCGGGAGCGGCACGCACGTGGCCGACGAGCGTTCCCGGTTGCAGCACGCCCTCACGCGCGGGCACGGCGCGCGGAGTCACTGGCGGGCTCAACACCACACGGTGCGCCGTCTCGCCATAGACGAGTCCGGTGCCTGTCAGGAGGGAGTCGAGTGCCACGCTCACGGTTGCATCGCGACAGAAACAGCTCACCGTGCCGTGACCGCGCAGCAGATCGGGACTGAACGCGAACGGAACGCCGGATCGCCGAGACAGCTGGCGAACGGCTGCCTCCAGCGGAACTTCGTGTACCTCGAGGCGGGCTGGGCGATCCAGGAGTCTGGCGCTGGTCTGCTGACGAGTGTCCTGCGCCTGGGCGACCGGCGTGTACGTCGCGAGGAGGCAAACGAGGATGATCCGATATCCGGAGGTCATCGCGCCACCTCGATCGTGCTGCCCACGGTGCATCGTGCGCCAACGACCTGACAGATCGTGGTGACGACCTCTTCCACGGGCTCGTTCTCGAACCAGGCCGTCACCGAGCGGCGGGCAAGAGCGCTGTCGCTGATGACGACCGGTATGTCGTACGCGGCCGCGACTTCTTCGAGGGCCTGTTGAAGCGGCGTGGCCTGGAAGATCAGGAGTCCCTGGGGCCAGTCGAGCAGTTCCCAGACATCGACGGACTCGGGTTCTGACGGGCCGCCTCCGGCGATTCGGCTCACCTCACCGGCTCGGGCCTCCACGTTCCGCCCTGCCGCGGAGAGGCCGACGCGACCTTCGACAACCACCAATCGCAGCGAGTCTTCGCTGGAACGGATCTCGAACCGCGTGCCGAGTACCTCGGCCCGACCTGCGGGTGCCTCGACCACGAACGGCCGGCTTGAGTCGGTCACGACGCCGAAGAAAGCCACGCCGTTCAGGCGGACGGTCCGCATGTCATTCCCACGTACGCGGAGCTCACTGTCCGGACCGAGTCGGACGATGCTGCCGTCCGCTAGAATGATCGTCCGAATGTTCTCAGGGCCGGTTGTCGTGATCGACTCTGGGGTGTGGAACATTTTCAGCGAGCCGAGTCCGGCGGCGAGCAGCACCGCTGCTGCGGCCGCTGCCCAACGCCAGACGCGTCGGTGCCGTGACGGCGTGGGCTCGAGGGGAGTTGCGTACCTGCGGCGCTGCTCGGCCAGCTCGACGATCTGCTCGACGGGCGGGGGAGCGGGAATGCATTCCTGCGGGTCGTGGAGCGCGGCGAGCCTCCACGTATGGAGAAACTCCTGAAACAACCGTTCGTTCTCGGCGGACTCGTTTCGCCAGCGCTCAACGCTTCGCCTCTCGGCGTCGCTAGCCTCGCCGCTCAGCACGCGGATAATGAGATCTTCCATGCGATCGTTTCTCATTCGTCTCATCATGGACACGAACGAGGTGTCGGATCCATACCAATCGAGTCGGGGTGCATCGCCCCCGCGAACTCAGGCGGAGCGATGCCCGGTCACATCCCCCTGTGCGCTACTGGTGAGATCGGACCGTTCGCGGAAATGCGGGGCCAGCGACTCTCTCAGATCAGCGAGAGCCAGTGAAAGGTGATTCGCGACGGTCTGCGGCGACAGATCCAGCACATCGGCGGTCTCTCGGTACGAGAGGCCATAGTGGCGGACGAGAATGAACACCTGGCGTCGGCGTGGCGGAAGGGAATCCACAGCCTTCACGATGACCGCCTGGAGCTCGAGGTTCTCCAGGTCTCTGTCCGGTGAATGAGGCAACGGCGCGATAGGTGCTACTCTCAGCGTCCGTTCTCGCGCCGATCGGCGCCGCAACTCGTCGATAGTCAAGTTGCGTGCCACGCGAAACAGGAGGGCGCGGACGGATCCTTCCAGCTTCCACGTTTCGCGGCGCTCCCAGAGCCGGACGAAGGTGTCTTGGGCAACATCCTCAGCCGCATCACGACTTCCGAGCATGGTCGCCACGTACCCGACGACGGGTGCCCAATACCGCTTGAGGACGATCTCGAGAGCGCCGGTGTCGCCTTCTTGGATACGGGACAGGAGTGCAACGTCCGACTCATCCATGTCACAGCTCGTGGTGCTGTCCGTACTATTTCATCTATCCATATCTTAGATAGACGGGTCTCGTGCGAGCGTTGTTTCGTTGGGGCTGCGTGTATCGGACCCGCTCTGCTCGAAACCGCTGTGGGCGCGGCGCCGTAGTGGCCGTAGGGCGCGCGCCCCTCGTGTCGGCGGTAGAGCGCGCAACCCCGCCGTGCGTGCCCGTGTCTAACCAGTGGCGCCGCACGAAGCCGCTGTCCGACCTCGACGGGAGTCGTTTGTCATGATCGCGTCCCTGCTCACTGATGTGCGCTACGCGCTGCGCTCGCTGGCGCGACGCCCCCTGTTCTCGCTGATCCTGATCCTGATCCTCGGGATCGGGCTCGGTGCCAACGCGGCGATGTTCAGCGTCGTCGACTCGGTGCTGCTGGAGCCGTTGCCGTACCCGGAGGCCGACCGGCTGGTCTGGATGTGGAGCATGACGCCGGACCGGCAGCGCAACACGGTGGCGGCGCTCGACTACATGGACTACCGGGAGGGCAACACGACGCTGGAGCAGCTAGCCGCCTACTCGACCTGGCCGGAGCGCTACGTGATCGTGGGCGGCGACGAGCCGGAGGTGCTGGTGGGCGCGGCGGCGTCTTGGAACCTGTTCCGGACGCTGGGCATCGAGCCGATCGTGGGTCGCGGGTTCCTGGCCGAGGACGAGGATCCCACGTCCGGCAACCCGGTGGTGCTGGGCTACGCGCTCTGGCAGCGTCGCTTCGGCGGCGACCCGGAGATCCTCGGCCAGACGGTGAGTCTGGAGGGCAACGCCTACGAGGTGGTGGGCGTCATGCCGGCGGGCTTCGCCTTCCCGTCCTGGGCGGAGCTGTGGCGGCCGATGCGGATGAACGAGCGGCAGGCCCAGGGGCGCGGCAACAACAACTTCCTCGTCGTCGGGCGGCTGAAGCCCGGTGTCAGGCTGGAGCGGGCGGAGGGCGAGCTGATGACGATCGCCGCCGGTATCGCCGAGGCGTACCCGGCCAATAAGGAGGGATGGTCGGCGTCCCTCCAGCCGATGAAAGACGTGTTCATCGGCGGCGTGCGCGGCGTGCTCTGGATCCTGCTGGGCGCCGTGAGCCTGGTGCTGCTGATCGCCTGCGCCAACGTGGCGGCGCTGCTGCTGGCCCGGGCGATGAACCGCCAGGGCGAGGTCGCGGTGCGCGTGGCGCTGGGCGCGACACGCGGCCGGGTCGCCCGCCAGATGCTGACCGAGAGTGTCGTGACCGCGCTGTTCGGCGGCGCCCTCGGGCTCGCGGTCGCCTACGGCGCGCTCAGGGCGCTGGCCAGTCTGGGCGGCGGCTCGCTGCCGGGACAGACCGGCATCGCGATGGACAGCACGGCGCTCGTCTTCACCCTGATCGTCTCGGTCACGACGGGGCTCCTGTTCGGTCTCGCTCCAGCGATTCGGGCGCCGAACGTGCAGGTCGTGGAAGCGCTCAAGGAGGGCCACCGCGGGCTGCGCGGCGTCGGCGGCCTGAGGCTGCAGGGCGGCCTGGTGGTGGGGCAGGTGGCGCTGTCGCTCGTGCTGCTCATCGGCTCGGGTCTTCTCATGAGGAGCTTCCTGAAGATCCAGCAGCAGGAGCTCGGCTTCCAGCCGCAGGGCGTGCTCACCGCCCAGCTGCGTTTACCATCGGCCGCTTATGGCCCGGAGCGGCACCCGAACCTCTTCTACGAGGCGGCGCTGGAGCGCGTGCGGGCGCTGCCCGGTGTGGAGGATGCGGGCGTCATCACGGTGCTACCGGTGATCGGCGGCTTCGGGCCGTGGAACTACGTGCACGCCGAGGGCCGGCCGCCGGCCAGGCCGGCGGACCGGCGCGGCGCGACGCGGCGCGTCGTATCGCCGGGGTACTTCGAGGCGATGGGGATACCGCTGTTGCGGGGCCGGCTCATCGACGCGACCGACGTGGACGGCGCGCCGCTGGTCGCCGTCATCAGCCAGCGGTTGGCGGACGAGTTCTTCCCCGGCGAGGATCCCGTGGGACGGTCGATCGTCTTGCCCTGGAATCCGCCTCTCTATCTCGAGGTCGTCGGCGTGGTCGGCGATGTGCCGATGGGCTCGCTCCGCCGCGAGACGCAGCCCACCATGTACTGGCCGCTGGCTCAGAACGGCCGGCTGAGCGTCACCCTGGTCGCACGCACCGCAGGCGACCCAGCGACGCTGGCGCCGACGCTGCAGGCGGCGATCCACGAGGTCGACGCCAACGTGCCCGTCTCGCGTCTCCAGCCTATGGGCGCCATCCTCTCGGCGTCGCTGGCGCAGGACCGGTTCCGTACGCTGCTCCTGGGAGCCTTCGCCGGCGTCGCCCTACTGCTCGCCGCGCTCGGGCTCTACGGCGTTCTGGCGCAGCTGGTCGGCCGCCGCACCCACGAGCTGGGTGTGCGCATCGCATTGGGCGCCGACCGCTCGAACATCCTGGGCTGGGTGCTGGGCCACGGCATGAAGCTGACGGCGCTCGGCCTGCTGGTCGGGCTCGTCGGCGGCGCGCTCGCGGCGCGCACCGCCCGGGGGATGCTGTTCGGGGTCGAGCCGCTGGACCCGATCACCTTCGGCGGCACCGCCATCCTTCTGACGCTGGTAGCGCTGGCGTCGGCGCTGCTCCCCGCCTGGCGGGCGACGCGAGTCGACCCGGTGGAGAGCCTGCGGTCCGAATAGGCGCGCGAAACCGAGCACCCGACGCCGCCGTACGTCTAAGTAACCGAAGCGACCGCCCGGTCGCCTTCGGCAATGACGCCGGGCGGCGACCCGGTCCCGACTTGCCGCTGCGGCGAACGGGAGGGAGCGATCGATGGAGAGCATCCTTCAGGACATCCGCTATGCCGTCCGCATCCTCAAGCGATCTCCCGGATTCACGCTGCTCGCCGCGCTGACCGTGGCTCTGGGTGTCGGCGCGACGACGACGATCTTCAGCGCCGTGGACGAGGTGTTGCTGAGGCCGCCGCCCGGCGTGCGCGACGCCGGCGAACTGGTGCGGGTGTACGGCGTGGCGGAGGACGGCTCGTCGTTCCACGAGTTCTCCTACCCGAACTACCGGGCCTACCGCGAGGCGGAGACGGGGCTCAGCGACCTGGCGGCGACGGCCGTGAGCGCGGTGGTGATCAGCGATGAGTCGGAGCCGGAGTTGCTGTTCGGGATCCTGGTCTCCGACAACTTCTTCCGAACGGTAGGCGTGCGGCCGGCGCTGGGCCGCTTCTTCGTCGATGATCGGGCGGCGGCCGCCGAGCGGGTGGCGGTGCTGGGCCACGGGACGTGGACGCGGCGGTTCGGCGGCGACTCGACGATCGTCGGTCGGACGGTGCAGCTCAACCGGATCTCGTTCACCGTGATCGGCGTCACCGAGGAAGGCTTCCGGGGACCGGCCGCGATACTGGAGGTCGGCGTCTGGCTGCCCATCGAGGTGGCGCCGGCGTTGATGGCCGGGATCGATCTGGAGTCGCGCTCCGAGGCATGGATCGACGCGTTCGGCCGCCGCGCGCCGGGCGTCAGCGCGGAGCGTGCTGAGGCCGCGCTCAACAGGGTGAGCGCGGTCTTGCGGGCCGAGTACCCGGAGAGCAGCCAGGACTACGGGATCGATGTGCATCCCTACCGGCCGGTCGGCACGCGCGCCTTCGGCCCGGCGATGGGCTTCTCGCTCTTCCTGTTCTTGATCGCGGGGACCGTTCTGCTGATCGCCTGCTTGAACGTGGGCGGCATGCTGCTGGCGCGCGCCACACAGCGGGGCAAGGAGATGGCCATGCGGCTGGCGCTGGGCGCGGGCCGGCGGCGCGTGGTCCGCCAGCTGCTGACCGAGAGCCTCTTGCTCTTCGTGCTGGGCGGTGCCGGCGGCGTGCTCGTCGCGCTCTACGTCACCCGGCTGATGAACGCCTATCAGCTGCCGATTGACGTGCCGCTGGCCTTCGACTTCGCGCCTGACGTGCGGGCGTTAGCGTTCGCACTCGGAGTCGCCCTGCTTACCGGCCTCGCCTTCGGGCTGGCGCCGGCCCTACACGTGACCAAGCCGGATCTGCAGGCGACGCTCAGGGCCGGCTCGGCGGCCGGCGGCGGGCCCCGCTCGCGGCTGCGCAGCGCGTTCGTGGTCACGCAGGTGGCCGGCTCGGCGCTGCTGCTCATCGGCGCCGGCCTGTTCGCCCGGGGGCTCGCGCGCGTGGACTCAGTGAACCTGGGCTTCGAGCCGGACGGCGTGCACGCCATCAGCTTCGAGATGGAGTACTTCGGCTACTCAGCGGAGGGCGCGACCGCCTTCTACCGCGACCTCGCCGAGCGCGCCGCGCAGCTGCCGGAGGTCGAGTCGGTGGCGGCGACCGACATGCCGCCGGTGACGCTGGGCGGCCGATCCAGCGAGTTCGAGGTCGTGGGCCGGGCGCCGGCCGACGAGGACGTGCGCCCGCAAACCGAGCTCGCCCGGGTCACACCCGGTTACTTCGAGACCATGCGCATCCCGGTTACCCGCGGGCGCCTGTTCAGCGAAGCAGACCGCGAGGGCGCGGTCCGCGTGGCGATCGTCAACCAGACCTTCGCCCGGCGCAACTGGCCGGGTGAGGTTCCGCTGGGTAAGCGAATACGGTTGGGTGCTCTGGACGATGCCGAGTTCGAGATCATCGGCGTGGCGCGGAACGCGAAGTACCGCACGCTGACCGAGGCGCCGCGCGCCATGGTCTACGTGCCGTACGAGCAGTGGCCCACCACGTCGCCCGTCGTGCTGCTGCGTCTCGCGCGGCCCGGCGCGCACATCGCCGGCGCACTGCACAGCATCGTGCGCGAGCTGGATGAGGCGATTCCGATCGACGTCAACCTGCCGTATCGGGAGGTGATGGGGATCGCCATGCTGCCGAGCCGCGCCGCCGCCCTGTTCACCACCGTGTTCGGCAGCGTCGGCCTGTTGCTGGCGGCATTGGGGCTCTACGGGATCCTGGCGTTCGCGGTAGGGCAGCGCACCCGCGAGATCGGCATCAGGATGACGCTGGGCGCGGGAACCGGCACGATTCGGGCCTGGGTGATTCGCGGCGGGGTGAAGCTGGTCGGCGCCGGGCTCGCCATCGGTTTTGTCATCGCCCTCGCCGTCACCCGGTTCCTGCGCGGCTTGCTCTACGGGCTGAGCCCGACCGACCCCATCACCTTCGCCGGGATCGCGCTGCTGCTCGTCGTCGTGGCACTGGCGGCCAGCTACGTACCGGCCTGGCGTGCCACGCGTATCGACCCGGTCGAGGCGCTGCGCGCCGAGTGACCGGCCGGATGATTGGGTGCCGCGTGCGCGGCCACGTCCCTCCCAGCTCAGTTAGCCACTCGCTCGCCGGCAGCAACCGATCGGGGCGATGGGAAGCGCCACGCCTGCGGATGACCGGTCTCAACGGTGCGTGTGCGGCCGGTGTTACGTACTTTGAAGCGTCGCGCCCACGCGGCGCGGCCTGATTCCCGGGATAATTCCATCAGCCACGGAAGGAAAGAGATGAGACATCCCTCCATTTCCACGGGAGCGGCGCGGGTGTGCCTGCGGCATCGTGTTCTCCAGCGGCTCGCGGCTCCGGTCTTCCTGGCGGCGGTCGCCGCCGTGCTGCCGGTCGCCGCGGCCGGCCAGGCGCCGAGCGAGGTGCCGAACCCGCCGCCCTACTACGCCATCACGAACGCGCGCGTCGTCACCGTTTCCGGCCCGGTAATCGAGCGCGGGACGGTGGTGATCGCCAACGGTCTGATCGCGGCGGTAGGGACGAACGTCACCGTGCCAGCGGAGGCGTGGGTGATCGACGGCGAGGGGCTGACGGTCTACCCGGGCCTGTTCGACGCGCTCTCCGATCTGGGGCTCCCGCAGGCGGACGGTGCTGCGGCAGGCGCCCGGATGGCAGCCGCTACGCCCGCTGGCGCGAGTGCGACATCGCAGGGGCCAGAGGACCGACCGGCCACCTTCTCGTCGCGGGCAGCGGCCGACGCGCTGACGACCGACGACTCGCGGATCGCGACCTGGCGGGAGGGTGGCTTCACCACCGCCATGACGATCCCCGCTGACGGGCTGGTGACGGGGCAGGGCGCGGTGGTGAACCTCGGGGACGGGCGGCCGGGAGACATGGTTGTCAGAACCCCAGCGGCGCTCCGGCTCACCCTTCGGGCTACCGGCGGCTTCCGGAGCTACCCCGGCTCGCTGTTCGGCGTGATCGCCTACCTGAAGCAGCTCTTCCTGGACGCTGACCGCTACGGCCGCGCCAGGGCGGCCGACCAGGCGCGGGCCGCCGGGCTCGATCGGCCAGCCTACGACCCGACGCTGGACCCACTACGCCGCGCCGTCGCCGAGCGCTGGCCGGTCCTCATACCCGGCGACGAGCCGAAGGAGATCCGCCGGGCGCTGGTGCTGGGTTCCGAGTTCGGTGTGCGGACGGTGGTCTACGGTGCGCAGCAGGGCTACGAGGTCGCCGCCGACCTGGCCGAGGCCGGGGCCCCCGTCCTCGTGAACCTCAGGTGGCCGGAGCGGACGCGGGACGCTGACCCCGAGGCCGAGGAATCGCTCGGCTCGCTCCGCAGGCGGGCCTGGGCACCGTCCACCCCGAAGGCGCTGCACGAGGCCGGCGTCCGCTTCGCCTTCTACTCGGGCGGCGTCGCGTCGCCGCGTGATGTGATGGAGCGTGTTCGTGCAGCGGTGGATGCGGGACTGCCAGAGGAAGCGGCACTGCGGGCGCTCACCCTGGGGCCGGCCGAGATCTACGGCGTGGCGGACCGCCTGGGGAGCGTCGAGCGTGGCAAGATCGCGAACCTGGTGGTGACCGACGGCGACCTGTTCGACGAGGATGCGAAGGTGAAGACAGTCTTCGTGGACGGCCGCAAGTTCGAGAAGCGTGAGGCGGAACGTCCAGAGGAGCCGCCGGCGGTGGACCTCAGCGGCACCTGGACCCTGACGGTCGAGTCGCCGCGCGGGACGCAGGAGTCCACGGCCGAGCTCACCATGAAGGAGGATGGGACCCTCTCCGGCAGTGTGCGCGGCGAGCGCGGCGAGGGGAGCGTGACCGAGGGTTGGGTCAGCGGTAACCGCTTCAGCTTCACCGTCGCCATGACGATGGGCGGCCGCGCGATGCAGACCACGTATACGGGGACAGTCGAGGGAGGTGAGATGGAGGGAACCGTCTCCTTCGGCCGCTTCTCCACCGAGTTCAAGGGGAGGAAGAGGCCCGGCTCGGAGGGTGCGGTGGCCGCAGCGGCCGCACCGGCGGAGGCGCCCCCTCGCGCGGAGCGGGCGCCGCCGGCCCTGGAGCGTGCCCAGCCTGCCGAGGAGCTCGCGCCGGCCGTCGGCCCGATGGCGGCGGTGGTCGATTGGGACGCGCCGCCGCCGACGCTGGTGATCCAGAACGCCACGGTCATGACGGTCACGCAGGGGACGCTCGAAGGCGCCTCGATCCTGGTGCGTAACGGCAAGATCGCGGCCGTGGGGACCGACGTGCGCGTGCCGCGGGACGCCACGGTGATCGACGGCTCCGGCAAGTACGTGACCCCCGGGATCATCGACGCGCACGGCCACATCGCGGCCGATGCGACGAACGAGGGGAGCGTCGCCGTCTCGTCGATGGTCCGGATCGAGGACGTCATCGATCCCACGGACATCGGGATCTATCGGGAGGCGGCGGGCGGCGTGACGGCGTCCCACGTGTTGCACGGTAGCGCGAACCCGATCGGCGGCCAGAACGCCACGATCAAGCACCGCTGGGGCGAGGACGCAGCGGGCCTGCTGTTCGAGGGGGCGATGCCGACCATCAAGTTCGCGCTGGGCGAGAACGTGAAGAGCTCGAGCACCCCCACGACGCCGGGCACGCCAAGGCGCTACCCCGGGACGCGGATGGGGACGATGGATGTAATTCGCCAGGCGTTCATCGACGCCCGCGAGTACAGACAGCGGTGGGCCGAGTACGAGCGCCGCCGGCGCCGTGAGCGGGACCTGGTGCCTCCGGCGCGCGATCTGAAGCTCGAGCCGCTGGTCGAGGTGCTGGAGGGTAGGCGCTGGGTCCACGCGCACAGCTACCGGGCCGACGAGACGCTCCAGCTCATCCGAATGGCGGAGGAGTTCGGGTTCAAGATCGCCGCTTTCATACACGTGCTCGAGGGCTACAAGATCGCCGACGAGATCACGGCCAGCGGCTTCGGCGCCTCCACCTTCTCCGACTGGTGGGCCTACAAGATGGAGGCCTACGACGCGATCCCCTACAACGCCGCCCTGATGGCGCGCCGCGGCGTGCTGGTTTCCATCAACTCGGACAGCGAAGAGGAGGCGCGGCACCTGAACCAGGAGGCGGGGAAGACGATGAAGTGGGGCGGCCTGTCGGAGGACGAGGCGCTGGCGCTGGTCACGCTCAACCCGGCCATACAGCTCGGGATCGACGACCGGGTGGGCTCGATCGAGGTGGGCAAGGACGCCGACCTCGTAATCTGGGAGAACCACCCGCTGTCCGCCTACGCGAAGTGCCTGACCACGATCGTCGACGGTCGCATCGTCTTCGAAGTGGAGCGGGATCGGGAGCGGCAGGAACGGATCGCTGCGGAGAAGGAATCCCTCGAGGCGAAGCTGGGCGGGTCGCAGCGGACGGCTGAGGGCGCGACCGGCCGGCCCGGGCAAGGTGGCGCCGGTGCGTCGAACCACTGAAGACAAACCACGCGAACGGAGGAGTAGAGCCGTGTCGAACTACGCGATAAAGACCGACCGCAGCGGTTTCCTTTCCGGCCTCAACGCCCGGGGTCCGTGCCTGACCCTCACCCTCGCCGTCGGCTTCTGGCTCGCAGCGCTACCGGCGCCAAGGAGAGCGGCGGCGCAGCACGACCCGCGGGTCACGCCGGCCCCGACGTACGTGATCCGCGGCGCCACCGTCCACACCCTGGCAGGCGCACCGATCGAGAATGGGTCGGTGGTGCTTCGCGACGGGCTGATCCTCGAGGTGGGGGCGAACATCGCCGTCCCCGAGGGCGCCTCGGTGATCGACGCGACGGGGCTCCACGTCTACCCCGGAATGGTGGATGCCTTCAGCCGGCTGGGGCTGACGGAGGTCGGAGCCGTCGCGGTGACCGAGGACTTGGGCGAGCTGGGGAACTGGAACCCGCACCTGTCCGCTTACGCGGCGATCCACCCGGCCAGCGAGCACATCCCGGTGGCCCGAGCGAACGGGATCACCCACGCCGTCTCCGCTCCGGCGCGCGCGGGCGGCGGGTTCCGCCGCGGCGCCGGGAGTGTGATCCCCGGCCAGGCGACGCTCATCCACCTGGACGGCTGGACGGTGGAGGAGATGGCGATCGAGCCGTCGGTGGGGATGCTGATCCAGTGGCCCACCATCCAGACCCGGAGCTTCGACTTCGCCACCTTCGAGAGGAGGGAACGGCCGTACACGGAGGCGAAAAGGGAATACGACGAACGGATGCAGGAGCTGGACAGCTGGTTCGAGGCGGCGCAGCACTACAAGCAGGCCGTCGAGCGCGGTGATCCCTCGAAGTTCGATCGCGATCTTCAGCTCGAGCATCTGGCCCGCACCCTCGGCGGCGGCCTGCCGGTGATCGTGGTGGCGAACGAGGTGCGGAGCATCGAGAGCGCTCTCGAGTTCGCCGAGCGCTACGAGCTGCGGGTCATCCTCGCCGGGGCACGCGACGCGCGCGAGGTGAAGGACGTCCTGGTGGAGAAGGGGATCCCGGTGATCCTGGGGCCCTCGCAGGATCTCCCCGAGGAGGAGGACGACCCTTACTACACGCGGTTCTCCCTGGCGGGCGAGCTGCACGGGGCGGGCGTGAAGATATGCTTCGGCACCTTCGGCTCCTCCGACTCGCGCACCCTGCCCTACGAGGCGGCGAACACCGTCCCCTTCGGGCTGCCGTACGAGGAGGCCCTGAAGGCGGTGACCCTCAATGCCGCCGAGATCCTGGGCGTCGCGGACCGCCTGGGAACGATCGAGCCCGGCAAGCTGGGCAACCTGATGGTCACGGACGGCGACCCGCTTGAGATCCAGACGCAGGTGCAGTACGTCGTGATCAAGGGGATCCCTGTGGACACGGACAACCGGCACCGCCGGCTGTTCGAGCGCCATCGAGCCCGCCCAACGCCGCCGTAGAAGGCTCTACCCGGGACGACTGGTCGAGCGAACGGGCTGTCGTGAGTAGCCACGCTCGCTGGCCGACGGAAAGAAAAAGCCCGGAGGAGAGTTCCTCCGGGCTTGCCGTTGGGCGCGGAGGGCTCGGGGTTGCGGAGTCGCAGGTTCTCGCACTACATTGCAGTGCAATTGTGATGCAGGGGCCGCGACATGGACGCTCAGATCACTGTACGCCTTCCGGAGGAACTGGCGGATCGGCTGGACCGCCTGGCCGTCGAGCGGCGCGTCCGTCGCTCACAGCTGGTGCGGGAGGCCATCCGCGCCTATCTGGAGCATCCCGGTGGTCCCGCGGAGGGCGAGCGTCCCTTCGACCGGGTACGTGACCTGGCGGGAGTCGTGTACGGCGGGCCGCCCGACCTGGGTGCACGGCACCGCGAGCATCTGAAGGAGATCTTGCTTGGCGGCTGAGCGCGCCTTGCTCGACACGGGCGCGCTGGTGGCGTTCCTCCATCGCGACGACGACGCCCACGTGGCCTGCGTCGGGGCCCTGCGTGACTATCGGGGGGCGCTCCTGACGAGCGAGGCGGTGCTCACCGAGAGCGTCTACCTGCTGGGCCGGGTGCCCGGCGGTCCCGAGGCGTGCCTTGAGTTCTTCATTCGCGGCGGCGTCGTCCTCGTCCCGCCCTCCCGTGCTTCCCTGACGCGCTGCAAGGACGTGATCCGGAAGTACGCGGACGTTCCCGCGGACTTTGCTGACGCCACGCTTGTAGCCCTCGCCGAAGAGATGAGCGCGTTCACCATCTTCACCTTGGACCGCCGCGGATTCTCCGCCTATCGCGGGGAGGGTGGTGAGTCGTTCGAGATCCGGCCGTAGCGGCTGGGCAGCGTAGGCCTGGGGCCGCGTGGTTGTCGTGTCTTGCGTCTCTTGGACGAGCTTCCGTTCCGGCCACCGCATCCGGCGGTGGATGCAGGGAGCTGGGTAGAGGCTGCGGACCGCTGGCGCGGCTTTACTCGGGCCGCATCGCCTGCACGGGGTCCACGCGTGTCGCCCGCGCGGCAGGCACCCAGCTCGCGGCAACGGCTGTGGCGGCGAGCACGGCGATCACGCCGCCGAAAGTGAGCGGGTCGGTCGTGGTCACGCCGAAGAGCAGACTGGAGAGCACGCGAGTGAGGGCCAAGGCGCCAGTCAGCCCGAGGCCCGCACCGATGACCACGCTGACGCCCGCCTCCCTGAGCACCATGGTCCGCACGTCGGCGGCCTGCGCGCCGAGCGCCATGCGCACGCCGAACTCGCGGGTCCGCTGGGCGACGGCGTAGGAGAGCACGCCGTAGATCCCCAGGGCGGCGAGCAGCAGAGCCAGCGCCGCGAACGTGCTGAGTAGGGTCGCCGCGAATCGCCGCTCGGCGACCGAGTCCTTGAAGATCTGGCGCATCGTCGTGAACGAGGCCAGCGCCAGGTTGGGGTCGAACTCACGCACCGCGGCCCGGACCGCGCCGGCCACGTTGCTGGGGTCCCCGGCGGTGCGCACGGCGACGGCCATGAAGCGCCAGGTGCTCTGCCGGTGCGGTACGTAGACGACGCCGCGGATCTCGTCGCCGGCGCCGAAGTAGCGCACGTTCTCGACGACGCCCACGATTTCGCGGTAGACGTTCTCGTCGCGCCACGAGCGGACGCGCTTACCCAGTGCCTCGTCCACGGAGCCAAACATCATCCGCGCGAACTCGCGGTTCACGATCATGACGGGGACGGAACGGTCGTCGTCGCCCTCGCTGAAGCCGCCACCGGCGACCATGGGCAGGCCCATGGTAGCGAAGTAGCCGGGTTGCACCACGTCCCAATTCCCCCGCACCTCCTCCCCGTCGGGCGGCTCCGGCCGGCCTTCCGGTAGGAACGCCCGAAACAGAATGAACCCAGCGCCGCCCAGCGGTAGCTTGGACAGCACCGCCACCGACTCGACGCCGGGTACCGCTTCCAACCGTTCCCGCAGCCGGGCGTACGCGTCCACCACCGGCTGCCCACTCTCGTAGCGCGCTGGCGGCAACATCAGCTGAAAAGTGATCATGTTCTCGACGTCGAAGCCGGGGTCCACGTCGCGCAGGCTGGCGAGGCTGCGCAGCATGAGCCCGGCCCCCGCCAGCAGCACGACGGCCAGCGCCAGCTCCGCAGAGACGAGCGCGCCCAGGGTGCGGCGGCCATGAGGGCCGGAGGTGCTGCCGAACGCGGCGTCGGCCAGCGCCCGCGCGGGGCCCTGCTTCGTGGCTCTGAGCGCCGGCAGCAGGCCGAAGGCCAGCGCCGAGGCGAGCGACACGAGGAGCGCGAAGCCGAGCACCGTGGCGTTGAGGCCGACCTGCTCGATGCGCGGCACGTCGGCCGGCGCCACCAAGATCAGCAGCCGGATCCCGCCGAGGGAGAGCAGCACGCCCAGGGCGCCGCCGGCCAGCGCCAGCACCAGGCTCTCCATCAGAAGCTGACGAACCAGCCGGCCGCGGCCGGCGCCGATGGCCGAGCGGACGGCCAGCTCCCGTCCGCGCCCCGTCGCCCGGGCCAGCAGCAGGTTTGCCAGGTTCACGCAGCCGATGAGCAACACGAAGACCACCGCGCCGAGCATGACCCAGAGAATCGTTCGCGTTTCACTCCCTACGACCCGCTCGCTCAGCGGGACGAGGTCGGCGGAACTCCCCGCCCGGAGCTGCGGGTAGTCGCTCTCGATTCGCGCCGCGATGGCCACGAGCTGGGCTCGCGCCTCATCCATCCTCTGGCCCGGCCGGAGCCGCGCCAGCGAGGCGAACATGAAGTTGTCCCGGTCGCGCCAATTCTCCAGCGACCGCTGCGAGGGTCGGATCGGGCCGTAGAGCTGCGCTGGCATGACGTCCAGCTCGGGGGGCATGACACCGATCACCGCCACCGGCTCACCGTTCAGGCGCACCGTCCCGCCGACGACCTCGCGGTCGCCGCCGAAGCGGCTCTGCCACAGCCCGAACGACAGCAGCACCACGGGCGGTGCGCCGGGCCCGTACTCGTCCGGCGCTGGGAGCCGGCCCAGCGCGGGCGCGAGGCCCAGGGTAGCGAAGAAGTCCTCGCTAATCAGCATCGAGCGGATGCGCTCCGGCTCGCCGGACCGGCCGGCCAGGTCGACGGCGTAGCTGAAGTACACTGCCACGTGCTCGAAGACGGCAGCATCTCGCCAGTCCTCGTAGTCGGCGTAGTTCACCGAGCCCGACGACACGCCCCGGGCCGGCCAGGTTGCCAGGGGCACTACGAGCCGCTCCGAACCCGGAAACGGCCACGGTCGGAGCAGTGTGCCCTCGATGACGCTGAAGATCGTGGTCGTCGCCGCGACGCCGACGCCGATGGTCAGCAAGGCGACGGCCGTGAAGCCGAGACGATTGCGGAGGAGCCGCAGCCCGTGTCGCAGGTCGTGGAGCAAGCCGGTCATGGAGGATTCTCCGTCACGAGGTGGCGGGGTCTGGCTTCGCGCGGCGCGCCCGGCGAGGCCCGCACTGACTTCCGCCTATTGGACAGCCCCGATCCGGCCAGGGTTGGCAGGGCCCACGGCGCGCGAAGCGTCGTTAGCAGGGCTTCGCTTGCTTCACAACGGGGTGGTAGCTAAAGGATTCACCGGGTGCTCTCGGAGCAGGTCACGGGCGGCGAGCTGGAGGAGGGCGACCGGGTGCTTATCGCCGGGTTGTCGGCGGCTCCTCCCGCACCAGTCTGCCGGTGCTGGCCTCGTAGTAGCGGATCACCACCACCACACCAGGCCTCTGGCGATCGTAGACCGAAACCTTGACTTGCTTCTTGTCCCTCGAGGGCCGATACACCAGCCAGCCATTCAACGGCACGTGCGGGGCTAGTGCGGCGCACGACCCTGGGGCCGATTGGTGACCCGGCGGCTTGCCCGGGATCCAGATGCGGCACTGACCGGGCGGCGGCAGATGGCCCGGCGGGATCCCTAGCGTCGCCGCCGTGCTGGGTCCAGACGAAGCAGCGGGGTGTTCGGCCACGATCAGCGGGCGGGTACAGGCGGTAAGGAGGCTCGCTCCAGCAACAAGTGCTAGGGCTACCCGGTTCATGCCGATTCCTCCTGTGAACGTGCCCGGCCCCGGGGAGAGGTTGCCCTCGTTAGCGGCGGGCGGTGTATCGGAGAACTCCGGCGGGGGGATCCTGTAAGACCCCCGGTCCTCGGTGTTGTTCCTGAGCTATTCCCGCCGGCGCCGTCGCGGCGAGCGGGCCGGGACCGGCCGACCTTCCCAAGTGAGCCGGGATACGACACTGGCGTAGTGTCCGGCGCTTCCCCCTGGCGAGGGGAGGTGCTAAGAGACTTTGGCGAAGAAGCGGAGGCGCAGCCGCTTGACGCCGCTAGCCGAGGGAGTCAAAGAGGTACCCGAGAAGGGCCCGCTCAGAGAGGAACCCCGGCGCGAGTCCGTCGGCGCGCCCGAGCTATAGCCAGCGCGGAGCCCAGTGCCGTTCCGACCAGCACATGGGAAAGGTAGAGCAGCGGCACGAGTCCGGCCGAGACTGTCGAATGCTGGATGTCCCAGAACAACGGGATGTACAGCCTGACCGCACCCGCGGCGCCCAGGAGAAATCCGCCGAGCACGATGATGAGTCGATCGCCACGTGTGCTGCCCAGCAGGCGATCAGGACCGGCTGTGAACAGCCAGAGCAGCGCCAGCGCGAGTAGGGGGCTCGACCAGTAGACAGAGCTGGGGATGACGAAGATCGCCAGGGTCCAGGGGTTCAGGAAGTAGTGCCAGGGGTAGGTCGGCAGTCCCTGGGTGTCCAGGTAGATCTTGACCGCCGCGCCGGTGCCCCAGGGCAAGGCCAGCGCGGCGACGAGCAGCATCCAGAAGATGGCTCTGGTGCGGCGGTCAGCGCCGGCAGCGAGGCGGATCATCCGGCGTGGCGCGTCACGACGAGAGGAAGGGCGCCGTCGGAGTCCGCGGAGAAGGTTGCGGCCAGGTGCGCCGCGGCCCCAAGGGAACACCTGCCGACGGGTGGCCTAGATGTTGGCAGATACAAGCGAAACCCTCCGCGCAATGTGGCGACGATAGTGCCGCGCGCCCGCCGTGGCTGTCAAGAGGTTTTGCCGAAGCGTTGGCGGCAACCAGTCGGCGAGGTGCCGCTTCTCGAGGAGGTGCTGGAATGAGAACCGTCCTGTTCTTGCAGACGTATGCCGTATCGCTCGTGTGCTTCCTGGTCCTGGACTTCGCCTGGCTGGGGCTGATCGCACGCGGGTTCTATCGTCAGCAGCTCGGCCACCTGCTGAGCCCTGAGGTCCGCTGGGCCCCCGCCATCCTCTTCTATCTGCTGTTCGTGGCGGCCGTGGTCGTCTTCGCGGTCTTGCCGGCCGTGGAACGCGGCTCTCTACTCAGAGCGGTCTTGCTGGGAGGGTTCTTCGGGATCGTCGCCTACGCGACCTACGATCTTACCAACCTGGCGACCCTGAAGGACTTCCCGGCGCTGGTGGCAATCGTCGACATGACCTGGGGATGCGTGCTCTCGGCGGCGGTCGCGGCGGTGGGCTACGTCGTTGCAGCTCGGGCGTAACGACGGAAGCTTGAGCAGGGTCGATCGCCAATCTTCGCCGTCGCTCATTCCAGCACGCGCCGCGCTCCCACCCAGCGGGCGAGCCACCAGCGGTCATTTTCGTCGCCCGTGCCATCGAGCATACCGACTCGAACGCCGCCGGACGGCGTGGCGTGGATGAAGCGCGCGTCCCCGACATACAGCCCGACATGCGTGACGACGTTAGGGCGATCGGAGAACAGCAGGATGTCCCCCGGCCTGAGTTGTGCGATGTCTGCAGGAACGGGTCGACCGCTGCGCGCCTGCTCACGGCTCACGCGCGGGAGTTGAACGCCGTGCGAGGCATAGGCGTACCAGACGAGCCCCGAACAGTCGAAGCCCTCGTCGGTGCTCGTCCCGCCCCAGCGGTAGGGCTCGCCCATCGCGGCGAGCGCGGTCTCGACGATTCGATCTGTTTGGGTCGTAGAGGACGATTCAGCGACATGTCCGGCCGGGAAAACCGGTGCATGTGAAGGGACCGGTCTGCGTGGTCCGCCGCCCCAGCGGATCGAGAAACCGAGACTGAGCAGCCAGCCCCGGCGATCGCCCTCCGCCAGGTCCCAGAACCCGCGGAAGCCTCCATCCTCGGCGGTCCGCTGCACCTCGAGGGTGACGCCGAGCAGGGAGCGTGCCTTGTACTCGAGCCCGAGGCCGGCATCCCAGAGGGCAACGATGTCCGATGAACCGCCTGCTCGCCAGGCCAGGCTGACGCCGCTGATGCCGTAAGCGGTCAGTCCACCGCCGTTACGCGATCGTCGGAGCAGGGTGATCTCGGGACCGAACCCGTAGAGCGACCGGCCGAGCGAATCTCGGTCGACGAGCGCACGTCCGCGCAGACTGTAGCCGAGCGGGCCCCACAGGTTACGCCAGAGTCCCGCCGAGTAGTGCGTGAGGTCAGGCCCGTCAACGGTCCATCTTCCCACCTGCACGTCTACCGCTCGTTGAGCTTGCGCGACTGCCGGGAGCAGGATGAGCGCGAGCGCGAGTGCGGGTTGGTGTCTGGTCATCGATCCACTGGCACGGGGCCCGGAAGCTGCGGCGCGGGAGACCGGGGGATTACTCGGCAGCACCTCATATCTGACGCAGCTACACGCGCCTGTCAACGTCGGACGGCGATGTCAGATTGCGGTCGCGTGACCGCTATTCCGATCTCAACACGTTGATCGGGTCCGTGCCCGTCGCCCGCCGCGCCGGCACGTAGCTGGCCAGGAGCCCGACCGTGACCAGAAGTGCCGCGACCCCGCCGAAGGTCAGCGGATCGGCCGGGCTCAGGCCGTACAGCATGCCGCGGATGAGCTGTGCCGCGGCGAACGCCAGTGGGCCGCCGATGACCAGCCCGATGACGGTCAGGCGCACGCCCTGCCGCAAGACCAGCTTGTGCAGGTCGAGTGCGTCGGCGCCGAGGGCGATGCGGATGCCGATCTCGCGGGTGCGCTGCGAGACGGCGTACGACAGGACGCCGAAGAGGCCGACCGCGGCGAGCAGCAGCCCGACGACACCGAGCGCGCCCGTCGTCCCGGCCGCCGCCCGGTTGGGTAGCAGCGAGACGCCGATGACCTGCTCGTAGGGCGCGTTGGTCTGAAGGGGTAGGTCCGGGTCGAGGGCGAGGGCGATCTCGCGCACCGGCCGGTCGATGCGCGGCGCGCCGGGCAGCGTGCGAACGACCAGGGAAGTCAAACCCGAGGGCGCTTGCGCGAACGCCCGGTAGATCATCGGGCGGCGCTCCTCGCCGAGCGACCCGTATTTCCCGTCACGCGCGATCCCGACAACGGTGTACGTCCGTGCTCCGTCGCTGATCTGCTGGCCAAGCGCGCTCCCCCCGGGCCAGAACTGACGCGCGGCGGTCTGGTTGATCACGACGACCGGGGGCGCGCCTTCACGGTCGGTTTCGTCGAAGGCGCGGCCGGCCACGATCGCGACGCGCGTCGTCTCGAAGTAGCCGGCCGACACGGTGTTGACGTCAGCCGGGCGCAGGTGGTCCTCGCCCGGGAGCTGGAAGCGCTGATAGATCCTGAGGAACCCGAGCGGCAGCACGGTCGTGAGCCCGGCCGAGCTCACGCCGGGCAGCGCCGCGGCGCGCTGCTCGAGCTCCTGGAAGAAAGCCTTCTCTTCCTCGTCCGAGTAGCGGTGCAATGACAGGTCCGCCGTGAGCACGTGCACGTTCCGCGGGTCGAAGCCCAGGTCCACGGAATCGGCCCGGGCGAGGGCGCGCAGGAACATACCGGCGGCGATGAGCAGGACCACCGAGCCGGCGACCTGCGCGACGACGAACGCGTTGCGCATGCGTGTCGCGCGGGTCGGCGTGCCGCCGCGCTCGCCCTTGAGGGATGAGGCGAGATCCTGTCGCGTGGCCTGGAGTGCCGGCGCAAGCCCGAAGAGCACGCCGGTGGCCAGCGCCACGGCGAGCGCGAACCCGAGCACGCGCAGGTCGGGCGTGAAGTCGAAGATCATCGGGAAGGGCAGCGGCAGCCGCACGGCGGCGAGTGCGTCGGTCGCCCAGAACGCGAAGGCGGTTCCCGCGGCGCCGCCCAAGAGGAAGAGGAGCACGCTCTCGGCTACCAGCTGCCGCACGATCCGGGCGCGGCCGGCGCCGACTGCGAGGCGGACGGCGATCTCACGCGAGCGTGCGGTGGCCCGTGCCAGGAAGATGCTGGCCACGTTGACGCTGGCGATGAGCAGCACGATGCCTGACACGACCAGCAGCAGCGCCATGAACAGCGTGACGGGCCCTCGGGCCTCGTCCATCATCGCCGAGTAGGGCGCCACGACGATCTCGGCCTTCTCGTAGAGTTCGGGGTCCTGGCGCTGCAGCTCCTGCAGGGTGACGCTCATCGCGTCGTTAGCCTGGGCGACCGACCAGCCGGGGGCCAGCCGCCCGACGGCTGTGAGTCCCGTGGCGTTCCCGGAGAGGTCGAGGCCGGAGATGGTTCCGCGCATGGTGATGGGAACCCAGAGGCCGAAGTCGAGGGTGGCCGCGTGGCCCTGGAAGCCCGCCTCGGCCACGCCAATCACGGTGAAGGTATGGCGGTTGAGGGTGACGGTACTCCCCACGATCGACGAGTCGGCCGCGAACCGGCGTGTCCACACCCGGTGGCTGAGGACGACCACGGGCTCCGCGTTCGGTACGTCGTGCTCCTCGGGCAGGAAGAAGCGGCCGAGGGCCGGCCGCGTGCCGAGGATATTGAAGTAGCCGGCCGAGACCATCATCCCGCCGACCATCTCGGGCTCGCCACCGCCTCGCGCCGAGAGGCTGGCCGAGAAGACCTCCAGCGCGCAAATGTCGCTCAGTCCGTTCGGCCCGTCGCGCAGCGCCTCGAACGCCGGGTAGGAGAACGTGGCATAGCGGCTACCCTCCTCGTAGAGGAACACGCTGACCAGGCCCCCGGGCTCGCGAACCCCGGGCGGCGTGCGCATGAGCAGCGAGTTGGCGATGCTGAAGATCGTCGTCGTGGGCCCGATACCCAGCCCGATCGTCAACGCGGCGACGGCGGTGAAGCCGGGTGATCTGCGGAGCAGACGTACGGCGTAGCGGAGGTCCTGGATGAGCGTGTCCATCGGATGACTCCCTGGCTTTCAGTTGCCGGTTCGGCGACCCTGAGGATGCGGGGGCGCTCAGGGCTTCACGGCTCTCTACGCGGGTGGATCGAGGCCGGTTTCGAGCGGGGTCCGCACGCCGGCTGGTAAAGAGAGAGGGCCGTGGCCGCCGGTTCAGGAACTCTGGGAGGAGATGATCAGTCGTTGAGACGTCGTCGGCAGGATGGCGAGGCGGCGGTTGACGGGGGAGCGGGTTGCCTCCAATATGGAGGCAAAACGGAGGATACCGTGGCCACTCTCAATATCAAGAACCTCCCCGACGACCTGTACCGAAAGCTCAAGGCGCGGGCGCGGCGGCAGCACCGCTCCGTCGCTCAGGAGGTCACCCACATCCTCAGCGAGGCGGTGACCGAGCCGGAGCCTCTGTCCATCCTCGAGCTTCGCGGTCTGGGCAAGGAGATCTGGAGGGGCGTGGACGCGGTGCGCCACGTAACCGAGGAGCGGCGCTCGTGGGACTGAGCGAGGCCGTCGGGCCCGGCCCGATCGCCCTCGACAGCGTCGCGTTCATCTACTTCATCGAGGAGCACCCGACGTTTGCGCCGCTGATCGCTCCGGTCTTCGAGGAAGCGGACCGCGGCGAGCGGGAGCTGGTGACCTCGGCGCTCACGCTCCTGGAGGTCCTGGTCGTACCCTACCGGGCGGGGGCTCTCTCTCTAGCCGAGCGCTACGAGGTGCTCCTCACCCGGAGCCGCGGCCTGGTCCTCGTGGACATGGATCGCGTCCTCCTGCGGTCGGCGGCGGGTTTGCGTGCGATGTACGGCGTACGAACGCCCGATGCGCTTCAGCTCGCGGCGGCGCTCACGGTGCGTTGCGGGAGCTTCGTGACAAACGACCGCGCCATCCCGCCGATCCCCGGTCTCGAGGTAATCCAGCTCGGGGACTTGGTGTGAGCTGGCGTCCGCTTCCCGGCCATCCTCTTCACGGCGCCACGTGTCCAGGGAACTAGAGCCAGCCCATGCCGGCCCGCAGTGCACGCAACCAGGCGGACGCGCTCGTCAGGGGCAACAGGCCGTCAGCCGGCGGCCCGCTGATCGGCCAGTTGCGGTCCTCCGGCGCAAGTAGTAATCTGTTTCGGTGCGATTAGCTGAGGTGTGGGTGGGCCGGGGCGCTCTAAGAAGCCTCAGCGACGAAGTCAGGTACCCCTGACACGGATTCTCCCGTTCCACCTGAGCGGGGCCTGGCACGGCCAGCCTCACTGCCTCTCATACTGATACGTATTCCAGCTTGCCGGCGAGCCGTTCTTCGGCGACAGCGAGACGCAGGATCACGTCCTCAGCGAGGTGTGCCATGTCTGCCCGTAAGCTAGCTGCGCTCGTTCTTCTGCTGCTCCTCTCCCCGGCCTGCGGTGATGACGAGGCCGCCGGCCCGGAGCCGGTGACGTACGACGACGTCATTGACTCGGGCGGTGAGTTCGTCGAGGTCGATGAGAGGAGCGAGGTGACGGACTCGATGACGGCGACCGAGCTGCGGCCGGATGCGCAGGGTCGGCTGGAGAACTGGCTCTGTACGACGAGGACGTACGATGTCACCAAGGCGCCGGAGGAGTTCCCGCTCTTCGATCCCAACTCGGAGGTCATCTTTCCCGGCAATCTCCTTCAGGGGAAGAGCCTCGAGCAGGCCACACCCGATCCCATACCGGTGCGCCGCGGCTCGGGGACGATCGTCGTCACCTTGATGAATGGAGCGCCCGCAGGGGTCAGCCGCACGGTCGACGAGGTGACTTTGAGCGAGGTCTACGACGGGGCGAACCAGATCATCTACACGAACCCCGGGGATATTCCGGCCCGCTTCGCCTTCACCATGGAGCGGGTGGACTCCAAGGAACAGCTGGCCATGGCGGCGAACGTCAAGGTGGAATGGTTCAGTGGATCGATCGCTGCTTCTCTGAAATTCAGCCGGGACCGGGAATACAGCCGGTTTCTGGTCAAGCTGACCCAGTCGTTCTACACGATCGCCTTCGAGCTGCCGACCTGGTACGGCCAGATGTTCGCAGAAGACGTCACGCCCGATGAGCTGGCGCAATATGTGGGGCCTGGCAACCCCGCGGCCTTCATCTCCTCGGTGACGTACGGTCGGATCTTCTATCTGCTGATCGAGTCCACGGAACGGGTGGACGAGATGGAAGCGTCGATCAACGCCTCGTTCAGCGGATTCGTCGATGTGGAGGCGGGTGGCGAGGTGAAGTACGTGGGTGAGCTGAGCCACCTGAGCGTCAAGGCCTTTGCGCTGGGCGGTGACGCCAGCAAGGCCATCTCGGCAGTGACCAGCGATTTCGAGGACCTCAAGAACTTCCTTGCCGAGGGCGGCAACATCCGCACGGGTGTGCCGATCTCGTACGTGGTGAGGAGTGTGCGGAACCCGGAGCGTATCGTGAAGGTGGGGGTCAACACCCGGTACGACGTTAGGGATTGTCGACCGATTCGCGAGACGTTCGGCGTGCCGATCATCTGGCTCATGGCCGAGGATCCGAACATAGAAACCCACGCGAGCGACTCGACGCGGGTAACGCGCTGGCCTGACATATCCGTCAACGAAAACGACGCGTACGTAGACATTCCCGTGTCGACGGACAGACTCCCGCAGTTGCTCCCGAACTCAGTCAACGGCGAGATGCCAGCTGTCAGCTTTGGCGATTCGGCGACCCTGCGGTTCGTGGGAGCCGACTTCGCCGAGTCCGACTACACGCTCTCGCTCGTGGCGGCGTTCACGCTCAACCCGTACTACGGTCATCTGTTCGACTTCATCTGCGGTTCGACGCCGTCACCGGGCAGGATGCTGAGGGCCGGTTTCCTCGAACAGGACGACCCGTACCTGGATCCCGTCGAGTTCGGATTCGATCACTTCGAGGGGCGTGTCAAGACGGATCGGATTCCCTATCCGGCGCAATACCACGTGTACACGCTCGTCTTCAGTCGAACGCGCGGCATGTCGATCTATGTCGACGGTCACGAGGCGGTGTGGGATCCGTTCAAGACCGAGCCGCTGGAGGATTTCCTCGGTGCACGTATCGGGAACGTGCTGAGGATACCGGACGCGTCCGTGGCGATCGCGGAGTTGATAGCCTACGGTATCGCGCTTGACGACGAACAACGTCGCTTTCTCGAAGACGACATGATGAGAAGGTACAAGTTCTGAGTACACGACTGGCTCGGCCGTTCATTGCGCCGTCGGCGGCCGGTAGGCCCTCGCGGCCATCTCGCCGACTGGATTGGAGGGAGAGATGAAACGCCTTCTTCTTGTCCCGATCGTGGTTGTGTTGTCGCTGTTCCTTATGCTGCTGTCGTGCGATGGTGACGGGACCGGGCCCGGGGAGCCCCCCTTGGCGGACGCTGGGCCCGATCTTCAGGTTGACATGGGCGGTACCGTGATGTTGGACGCGAGTTCCAGCATCGACCCTGAAGGTCGCGCTCTGACCTACACGTGGCGGCAGCTGTTCGGACCCGATGTGACGGCCGGGAGCGGCAGACTTACAGGAGATACGGTGTCGTTCGCCGTGCCGGGCGAGGTGTGCACGCTGGGGTTCGAGCTGGAGGTCGATGATGGTGGGAAGGAAGTTGCCGTTGATACGGTGACCGTGTTCGTGCTGGAGGACAAGTCCCACGCCTTCTTCGTCAGCGCCACGGGCAACAACGCGAACCCCGGGACAGCGGATGAGCCGCTGCGCAGCGTGCAGGCGGCGATTGACCGGGCGGTAAGCGAGGGCGAGGAGGCCGACGTCTACGTGTCCGAGGGCGAGTACGAGGAGAGCCTGCGGCTCGGAGACGGTGTGAGCCTTTATGGCGGCTTCCGGGCGGGAAGCTGGCAGCGGGACCCGTCGGCGTTCAGAGCCCGCATCGTCGGCGGGACACGGGCGATCCTGGGCGACAGCGTGACGGATCTCACCCTCGAAGGTCTGGTGATAGCGGGCGAGGACGGTAAGAGCGGGGGCTTTGAGGAACACCGTAGCTCTGTGGCCATCCTGCTGCACCACAGCCGCAACGTCAGCATCGTCGGCAATCGGATCGTCGCCGGGGCGGGCGCCACTGGAGAGGAAGGCCTCATGGGTTGGCCGGGACTTGACGGCATGGCCGGGGAGCCGGGCCGCAATGGGAACTGCGGGTCCGATAGCCCGGGCGGCGGAGGACGCGGTGGGAGCGGCCAGCCGTGGGCCGGCGGCGACGGAGGCTACGGGGGTGATGGCGACGGCTGCGACGACGTCTCCGATCAGGGCTCAGCCGGCCGTCCGGGCTTGAACGGTGAGGGCGGATCCCTGGGTGGTGGCGGCGGAGGGGGAGGGTGTTACGGGTGCATGTCAGGTGAGGATGGTGGTCCCGGAGCGAACGGGGGGGGTGGGTTGCAGGGTCCGCGCGGCACTCCCGGCGCGGGCGGAGCATCCTTCGGCGTCCTGCATACGCTGTTCGGGTATCTACCAGCGAGGGGCGTTTCCGGTGGGCGCGGGGGACCCGGCGGCGGTGGTGGTGGTGGCGGCGGCGGTGGCGGGGAAGACTACCGTTGCTGTGGATCGGGTGCGTGTGGTGGTGCGGGGGACGGCGGTGGAGGCGGAGGCGGCGGCGGCTCGGGCGGCTACGGCGGTGATGGAGGTGAGGGTGGTGGTGGATCGCTCGGAATCTTGCTCATCGCAACAACGGGTGCCGTTATCGCGGACAACGTGATCGAGACAACGGGCGGTGGTGACGGTGGGAGAGGAGGACGGGGCGGTCTAGGGGGACCCGGTGGCTTCGGCGGCGCTGGCAATCACTACTGCGATGACGAGATCGGAGCCGGCGGCGACGGCGGCCGCGGCGGTGCTGGCGGCCAGGGCGGGCACGGCGGTGGAGGAGGAGGCGGCGCATCCATCGGTGTTCTCGAGGACGCGGCCAGCAGCTCGACCCAAACCGGCAACACCTTTGTGATTGGACCCGCTGGGAAAGGCGGCGCGCCTGCCGAAGAGGGTACGGAGCACCAAGGCAATCCAGGTGAGGACGGCGTCGCAGCCGAGTATCTGAAGTTCGAGAGCTGAAGCCGGCCGACCCGAAGAACCGGCCGCTCGACGTTCTGCCAAGCGAAACTCGTATCACCGGGGACACGTAGGCTTGATGGGCAGGGGCTCCCGTCGGTTTCGGCTGTGGAGAGGAGCTGAGAGTGTCCAGCGAACCGGTGATCCGGACACGCGGGCTCAGCAAGTCGTTCAAGAGCGTGCAGGCCCTGAAGTCACTCGACCTTGAGGTGCCTCGCAACTCGATCTTCGGCTTCCTGGGTCCCAATGGCGCGGGCAAGACGACGACGATCAAGCTGCTGCTCGGGCTGGTGCGTCCCAGCGCCGGCTCGGCCGAAGTGTTCGGGCACGACATCGTCGGCGACACGATCGACGTGCGGCGGCGGATCGGGTACCTGCCGCAGGAGCCTCGGTACTACGAGCACATGACGGCCCGCGAGATCCTGCGGTTCACAGCGCGGTTCTTCTACCAGGGCCCGCACCCCGCCGTTGAGGAGCGCGTCGGCGCGACCCTCGAGCTGGTCGGCCTGGCCGACAAAGCCGACCGTCCGGTCAAGGGTTTCTCG
Source organism: Gemmatimonadota bacterium (assembly GCA_039586495.1). GTDB lineage: Bacteria > Gemmatimonadota > Gemmatimonadetes > Palauibacterales > KS3-K002. The sequence continues at coordinate 29,087 of JBDHKG010000001.1, forward strand.
GCGGGCGAGCGCCAGCGGCTGGGTATCGGCCAGGCCCAGGTGAACGACCCGGACCTGCTTATCCTCGACGAGCCTGCTGCATCCCTCGATCCCATGGGCCGACGCGATGTGCTGGCGATCATGGAGCGGCTGCGCGAGCGGGCCACGGTCTTCTACTCGACGCACATCCTGGACGACGTGCAGCGGGTGAGCGACACGGTCGCCATCCTCAATCGCGGAGAGCTGATCGCCACGGCGCCTATCGAGGAGCTGCTGGCCGGACGCGACGGGATCGTCTACACGATCCAGGTCAGGGGCGACGATATCGAGGCGGAGAGGCGCGTGGCGAGCCAGCCGTGGGTCGCGGAGGTGCGAGCGACAGCTGAGGGCGACGCCGCCATCTGGAACGTACGCGTCAGCGATGCCGCTGCCGCCGAGTCGCAGCTGCTTCGGCTGATGCTTGCCGATGAGCAGATCGCGGTCACCGAGTTCCGACGCAAGACGTACGAGCTGGAGGAAGTGTTCATGAGCCTGGTCGAGGAGAACGGCGATGGCGACGGTTAGCGTTCCGCTCGAGCCGACCAGGGGGCGCGGCTGGCTCACCGGCTTCGGCAACATGTTGGACAAGGAGTACGGGTCCTGGTGGCGGACCCGGCGCGCGCTCGTGCACCTGTTCCTCTGGCTGCTCGTGATCAACGGTTTCCTGGTCCTCGTCGGTCTCGATGAGGGTCGACGCGGTCCTTACGCTGCCCTGAATGAACTGATCGAGGTCTTCTTCCAGGTGGGCGGGCTGTGGGCCAACATCGGCATCATCCTCGCCACCCAGAGCTCCCTGCTGGGTGAGCGCCAGCTCGGTACGGCGGAATGGGTCCTCTCCAAGCCGGTGACGCGCGAGGCGTTCGTCCTCTCCAAGCTGCTCGTCAACGGGGCTACGTTCGTCGTGCTGGCGGTCGTGGTCCCGAGCATCGTGTTCTTCTCGCAGACCCTGCTGCACGCGTACCTGCAGCCGAGCCTGGGACCGTTCGTGGGGGGCCTGGTCCTGCATGTGGAGTATCTGCTCTTCTACCTGGCGCTCACCTTGGCCCTGGGAACCTTCCTGCGCACGCGGGGAGCGGTATCGGGGACGGCGATCGGGCTCGCGATCGGCGGGCTCATCTTGCTGAGCCCCTTCCCCTGGCTGGGGAGCTGGACTCCGTTTGCGTTGCCTTCTTTCGCGTCGATGGTGGCGACCGGGCAGCCGTTGCCGGAAGGCGCGTGGCAGCCGATCCTCGTCACCCTCCTCTGGAGCCTGCTGTTCGTGCTGCTTGCCCTCTGGCGCTTTGCCCGCGAGGAGTTCTGAGGCGGCTGCACAGCCGCGCTGAGGGGTCTGCAGGAGGAGCCTAGCCGTCGGCGCGGACAGGTGTAGTTTGTCGGATTGTCAACCTCACAATTGAGTCGGGGCATCTGCGAGGAGGGAAGCCATGAATCGCGCATTCCCCCTGACTGTCACGGCCGCGCGCAGCGGCGTGCGGCTCGGGCTCGCTCTTCTGGCTTCGGGCGCGCCGCTCTTCCTCGGAGCGCAGCGCCCGGCGCTCGCCCAGGAGGGGACCGTCAGCGGTCGGGTGATCGACGCCGAGGCCGGTGAGCCGCTTCCCGGCGTCGTGGTCGATCTGGTCACGGGCGGCGGGCGCACGGTCGCGTCGGCGACCACGGGCGATAACGGGGAGTTCCGGTTCGCCAACCTCGGGCAGGGGCGCTACTCGCTGCTGTTCTCCAGCCTGGGGTACGAGACCAAGCGGCTGGACGGGATCGGCGTTGGCGAAGTGGCCATCTCGGTGGGCACCGTCGAGCTCGTCTCGATCGCGTTCCGCTTGAATCCGGTCGTGGTCACGGTCTCGCGCGAGCAGGAGAAGGCGCTTGAGTCGCCGGCCTCCGTCTACACCGTCGACCGCGAGGCGATCGAGGAGCGGCCATCCACCACCTCGGTCGACCACGTGCTCGGGCTGCCCGGCGCGGATGTCTTCACCTCCGGGCTCGCGCAGCACAACGTCGCGGCCCGCGGCTTCAACAACGTGTTCAACGCCGCCCTGTTCGTGTTGACGGACAACCGCTGGGCATCGGTGCCCTCGCTGAGGGTGAACGCGTACAACCTGATCCCGGCCACCAACGAGGACATCGATCGTGTCGAGTTCGTGCTCGGCCCCGGCTCCGCACTCTACGGCCCCAATGTCGACAAGGGCGTGCTGCATATCATCACGCGCTCGCCCCTCGACCATCAGGAGACGGCGGTGAGCATGACGGGAGGTGAGCGGGAGATCTTCCAGGGCTCTTTCCGCCACGCGGGTCTGCTCGGCGAGAACGTGGGCTACAAGCTGTCGGGCCTCTATTTCCGGGGGGCCGACTGGAAGTACGACGATGAGGCGGAGATCATCGCGCGTGACTTCGATCAGGAGCGCTTCCAGGGAGACGTGCGCTTCGACATCCGGCTCGACGATCAGAGCACACTCGTCTTCAACGGCGGTGCCTCCAGGTTGGCCAGCTCGATCGAGATGACCCAGATCGGCGCGGCACAGGCGGACGGCTGGATGTACTCCTACCTGCAGGGTCGCTTCCGGCGCGGCAGCCTGTTCGCGCAAGCGTACATCAACCTGAGTGACGCGGGCGACACGTACACGTTGAGGGACGGCGATAGGATCACCGACAACTCGCTCCTCTATGCCGGCCAGATCCAGCACGGCCTGAGCCTGGGCGAACGGCAGCGGTTTATCTACGGCGCGGGTCTGATCCGCACGGTGCCGCGGACCGACGGTGAGATCATGGGGCGAAACGAGGAGGATGACGATGTGACAGAGCTCGGCGGCTACGTGCAATCGGAGACGGCGCTCTCGCCGCGCTTCGACCTGGTGCTGGCCGGCCGGCTGGATTACCACAGCGGCATCGAAGATCTACTCCTGTCGCCGCGTGCCGCCATCGTCTTCAAGCCGGCGCCGGAACACAACTTCCGCCTGACGTACAACCGGGCGTTCAGCCAGCCGGAGACCAACATGCTGTCGCTGGACAGGCTCTCGCTGACTGACCTGGACGGCCTGCCGTTTCCGGTGCGGGCGCGCGGCGCACCGGAAAAGGGCTTCACCTTCCGGCGCAACTGCGTCAACTCGCTCGGCCAAGAAGGGCTTTGCATGCGCTCGCCGTTCACCTCGGACCTTCTGGGACAGCCGGACACGACATCGCTGGCGCTGGATGCGACGCTGCTGTGGGCTGCCATGGTCGGGATTATCGCCGCTGAGGACCCGGAGATCGGCGAGCTGCTCGCCCAGATGGCGCCGCCGGATGCGAGCCAGGTGGGTACGGAGATGCGGCTTCTCAACCCGACGACGGAGAGGTTCGATCCGGTCAGCGACGTGGCGGACATCGAGCGAATGAAGTCGTCGATCACCAACAGCATCGAGGTGGGCTACAAGGGCCTGATCGGCGAGCGGCTATTGCTGGGCGTGGACGTCTACTATTCGAGGATAGAGGACTTCATGGGGCCGTTGCTGGTGGAGACGCCGAACGTCTTCATGGAGCGGAACTCGCTGCGCGACTACCTGCTCGCCGAAGCCGCGAGGCTGGGCCTGCCGCTCGACCAGGTGGAGGCCGTCGTCCTGGCGTCGGTGATGAGCGGCATCCCGGTGGCCACGGTGACACCGGATCCAATCGGCGAGAGCGACGCGGCGGACATCCTGCTCTCGTATCGCAACTTCCCCAGCTTCGAGATCTGGGGTGCCGACCTCGGCGCGACGTTCCTGCTCGGCAGCAGTCTGAGCTTCTCGGGTAGCTACTCGTTCGTGAGCGAGAACTTCTTCGGCGCCGACGAGCTCGGCGGCATCTCGGACCTGGCGCTGAACTCGCCGAGGAACAAGGCGAGCCTCAGCGCGCGCTACAGCAGCGAGCGCCGCGGCTTGAGCGCCGAGCTGCGCGGCCGCTGGGTGGAGGGCTTCCCGGTGGCTTCCGGCGTCTACGTTGGCCGGGTGAAGAGCTATACGCTGGTCGATGCGCAAGTGTCGTACGCGCTGCCGATCTCGCGCTCGACTGAGATCACCTTGAGTGCGCTCAACCTGCTCACTTTCGCCGAGGACACGGAGGGCGAGAGGGTGAGCATCTTCAACGGCCGCCACCGGGAGATGGTGGGCGCGCCCGGACTCGGACGGTTGCTGCTGCTGCGGGTGCGGCAGTCCTTCTGAGCGCCGGCGCGGCATGGACGCGCCCTATCCGCCGGAGGAGCGAGCTGGTCCCCTCCACCGACCGTGACTTCAGTCGCTTCTCCGGCTTGCGGCGGCGGCCACCGGCAGCGGACCCGCCTGCATAGGCGCGGGGCGCAGTACATACCAGTGCATTCGTGCTCAGGCGGCTGAGGTTCCGTTTGCAGGTCGCTGCTTGTACGGCAGCCAGCGTTAGTCTCACGCGCAGGCGAGGAGAGATGTGCACCATGTCTCGGCGGAGTGTCCTCATCGCGTTGCTGGGCCTGGCGGTACCTGTCGGAGCCTCTGGTCTTCAGCCGGGCGTTGATCAGAAGCCCGAGGAGAGGCTCACGCTCATTGGCCGCGCACGGGTCTCGGCGGTCTACGACATCGACGTGTCTTATTCGTACGCTTACGCGCTCGAACGCGGTGTGCTGCACGTGCTCGATGTGCAGGATCCGAGCGCGGTGCACGAGGTCGGCGTGCTGGAGTTCGAGCCGGCGCGTGCGCGGGCAGCACTGCGCCACCCGTACCTCTACCTCACGGGCTTCGGCGAGCCGATGGGCGTGGTGGACGTGTCGGATCCGGCACAGCCCCGTTGGGTCGGTGAGTGGCCGGAACTGACCGGCACCTGGAGCGACGTGTTCGAGGTCGCAGACGGCGTCGGCTATCTGGTCAAGCAGGCGGAGGATCGGCCGGAGGGGCAGCGCTCGCTGCAACTGGAAGTCCTGGATCTCGAGAGTGACCCGGCACATCCCAGGCGGCTCGGACTCGTGGATCTCGGCGTTCGGTTTGGAGGAGAGTACGGAGGAATCGCCCAAGCCGATGGACGCGTCTACCTGGTCGTCGAGCGCCCGATCGATGAGCCGACGCCTGATGCGCCGACGCGCAGTCGCCTCATCGTCGTCGATGTGCGTGAGCCCGCGGAGCCGCGCCTCCTGCACAACTTGCAGCTTCCACCCGACCGGTTGTTGAAGGACGTCGAGGTCCGCGGCGATCTGCTGTATATGCCGGTCTCGTGGCCGACGCACGGCCTCGCGGTCTTCCGGTTGAGCCAAGGTGGCGATCTGGAGCCGGTGGGTGAGGTCACGGACGCTCGTCTGTGGCGCCCGATCGACCTGATCGTGCGCGGCCCGGCAGTCTACGTCACGTTCAAGGGCGACGTCGATCTGGTGACGTTCGATGTCTCTGACCCGACCGCGCCGAATATCAGCGGCACCCACACCACACCGGATCTCTGGGCGGCCGGCCTCGGGATGAGCCTGGTCGAGGACCGGCTATACGTGGCGGGCGACGGTGGGCCGACACCGATCCTCGATGTGTCGGAGCCGCTATCGCCGCGCCTGCTGGGGTACTGGCCCTTCAAGGGTGGCATGGTCAGAGGGATCGTGCGGGTGGGCAATCTGGCGCTCGTGGCCAACGCGGGTGGCGGTACCTTCGTCTACGACGTGTCCGACCCGAGCGCTCCGCGCAGGCTGGCCCGGCGGACGGCTGCCACGGTTCTCGGGATCGGGGACTGGCAGTGGAACGTCGTGCTCGCTGCGCACGGTTCTCGGGCGGTCGTGGCCTACGAGACGATCCTGGCCGAGCTACTGGATCTGAGCGAGCCGACGACGCCCCGCGTCCTCGGGTGGCACCGCCCGCGCGGTCTGGTGCATGCCATCGCGGTGACCGAGACACACGCGTTCCTCGGCTACCGCAGCGTCGCGACGGGGCGGATGCCTGACGTTCACGATCCGACTTCCGTCACGGAAGGGGGCGGCCTCGAGATCGTAGACATCCGGACTCCGCGTAAGCCCCAGCGTACGGCGGCGCTGGACCTGGGCGGGCCGGTGACCGACGTGTCGGTGGCCCGCGGGTATGTCATCGCCGCGCTGGCCGATGGGGGGCTGGCGGTCGTCGACCCGGGCGATCCGGACGAGCCCACCGTCCTGGCGCGCCTGGAAGGGGAGGGAGAAGTCGAGGCACTTCCGCTGCGCACCACCCGCATCGCCACCGCGCCGGACGGCGCCCGGGCCTACGTCGCACATCGAGACCTGTCACCGAGGGGAGAGGGCTTCGCTCAGACGGGCACTCTCTCTGTCGTCGACCTGCGCGATGCGACGGCGCCGCGGCGGCTGGGCCAGCTTGCTCTCGCGCACCGGAATGAGCGAGAGTACGACATCGCGGTGCGGGGCGATCAGGTGGTGCTGTTCGCCGGTGCGGTCCTGATCGTGGATGTGAGCGACCCGGCGTCGCCTACAGTGATGCTTCACGAGATGCCCGCTCCGGTGCGGACGTGGTGGGAGCGTACGTTCCTCGATGTGGATGACCAGCATCTCTACCTGGGCGCCGACGAGGACGGGGTGTGGATCTATCGTCTGCCGGACGCGCCGGCGGCTCGCGACCGGCACTCAGAGCGCGGGTGATTTCGACCGACGCGGTTTCCGAGACGCCCAGGCCGCCTCCGCGGAGCGGCACCGTCTTCCTGATCCTGTTGGGGCTCTACCTGCTGGGGAAGCTGGGCTCTGTTCCTCTCCTGCTCGACACGGTACCGACAAGCCGCTGGCTGCCGATCGTGCCGCTGGGGATCCTGCTCAGCGTGCTGGTCATCGCGGCAGGGCAGTACTTGAGCGCGCGAACCGGGTTGGGGCTGCCGTACGTGGAGGGCTGGCTTTCGGGGAAGCCGCCGTGGGAGAGGCTTCCTCGGGTACTCAGCCTGTCGGTGATCATCGCGGTGCTCGCCAGCCTAGCGGCGCTCGGCCTGTCGCTCCTCGCCTGGAGGCTGAACCTCGGTGTCGAGGGTGTCCGGCCGCGCATCGACGAGCTGGCGGCGTCGTATTCGGCGTCGTGGAAGTATCTCTTGGCTTCGGTCGATGCCGGGATCTCCGAGGAGATCTTCTATCGCTAGTTCCTGGTGTCGCTGATCGCGTGGCTCGGCAGCCGCGTGCGTGGGAGGGGACAGCCCGGTCGGGCGGCAATGTGGATCGCCGTGCTCGTGTCGGGGCTCATCTTCGGCTGGGCGCACATCGACGACCGGCTGGGGCAGGCCGACTCGCTGCTCACGCTGGTCACCATCATGGCCTTCAGCGGCGGCCTCGGGATCGTGGTGGGGTGGCTGTACTGGCGCTACGGTTTGGAGACCGCCACGCTCACGCACTTCCTCACCGACGCGCTCTACTACGTGATCGTGCTGCCGGCGCTCTTCTACGGCAGCACCCGGCTGGTCCTGGGTGTTCTGGCGGGTATGCTGCTGGTGCTGGCCCTCGCCTGTGCTGCCTTCGTGCGGAGCAGGACCGCCGTCGCGGCCGCGGCGACCGCCTCAGCGTGGCCCTCCGGCTGACACATGCGCCTACGGCGCCTCGAATCCGATCTTCTTCAGAAAGCTCTGAAAGCGCGGATCCGATCGCATCTCCTCGTACTCGGGCGCCGCGTTGACCCAGGGCAGGTACGGTTCCCGCTCCTCGTACGCCTGCTCGAGCACTGCCAGAGTCTCTTCCAGCTGGCCGAGGCTCGCGAGGTACTCGGCGCAGGCAACCAGGCCGTAGACCCGGGTATCTGTCAACGCTTCGACCGCTGCCGGTACTCTCGTTGAATCGGCGAGCGCGGCGAGATAGGCGCGGTAGACCTCGGGGTCGCTGCGGTGGACCGCCGCCAGCCGGTCGAAGCTCGCAGCGGCGCTCTCGTAATCGCCCTTCGCAGTGTACGTGAAGGCCAGCTGGCGGAGCGCCTGGAGGATATCCGGCGCTTGCTCCAGGGCCGTTCGAAAGTGTGCGACCGCGCCGTCGAGCTGACCGGTGTACCGCAGCGTCACGCCGTAGACAAGGGCGGGGGCGGGAGCCAGTGGATCGAGCTCGTAGGCCGTCCGCGCCCGCGCGAGCGCTTCGTCCCACCTGCGCAAGACACATAGGAGCTCGGCGTACCACTGGTGAGCGGTCGCGTAATCCGGATCCAGCTCGATCGCCTTCAGGTAGTCCCGCTCGGCGCCAACCCGGTCCCACTCGAATACGTTCTTCAGGTATCCGGACGCGACGTAGGCCTCGGCCAGGTCGGGGTCGAGGGCGAGCGCTCGCTCGGCCGCGGCCTTCGCGTACGGCAGGGCCTGCGGGATCGAGAGGCCGCCGTACTCGGGCAGCAGCACGAAGCTCTCGGCCAGCGCTGCGTAGGCGCGGGCGTACTCGGGGTCGAGCAGCACCGCTCGATTGAAGTACTGGATGGCCGAGTCGAAGGCGGCTAGGGAGCGCCGGTTCCAGAAATGCCGTCCACGCAGGTAGTCGTTGTAGGCGTCAACGTTGCGCGTGGGTGAGCGAGTAAGGTCGGCGTCCACATCGGTGGTCAGCCTTACCTCCAACGCATCGACGATGGCGCGTGAGATCTCGGTCTGGATGACGAGTATGTCGGTCAGGTCCCGGTCGTAGCTGTCCGACCACAGGTGGAAGCCGTCGGAGACGTTGATCAGCTGCGCCGCGACGCGCACCCGGTCGCCCGACTTGCGGACGCTGCCTTCCAGTACGGTCGCGACGTTCAACGCCGCGCCGATCTCGCTCACGCTCACGCTTCGGCCCTTGAAGGCGAAGGCCGAAGTCCGCGCCGCCACCTTCAAGTCCGGCACCCGGCTGAGCACGCTCGAGAGCTCCTCGGCCAGGCCGTCGCCGAAGTACTCGTTCGCCGGATCCTCGCTCAGGTTGATGAACGGGAGGACGGCGATCGATGCGGCGGCGCCCGTGGCCGCGGGCGCGCGACCGGGCTCGCCCGGCTTGAGCAGCCAGCCGGCGGCGATCCCGATGGCGAGCATGGCGATCACGGTGAGCACGGTGGGCAGCGACAGCCAGGTGGTGTGCGCCGCCTGGCGACTCGCGTCCAGCGCAAGCTCGTCGGTGCGCTTGATCCCGCTGGGCGTGATGTCGAAGGCCCAGGCGAAGACCAGCGCGACCGGGAAGCCGAGCAGGGTGAGGACGACGACGAGCGTGAGCGTCCAGTCGGGAAGCGCGAGGGCGGGGAAGGCGATCTCCGCGGCCTGCCAGATGACGAAGGCGACGGCCGCGTACACCACCGCGACGCGGAACACACGACGCCGCTTCAGCTCAGCGAGCAGGCCCAGGCGATTCGGTCGCGGCTGACTCATGTGCTCCGAGCCTCAGTTCGTGAGCGTTTCGCTCTCCCGGCGAACGCGATCCCAGATCCCGGCGCGGATACGTTCGACCTCGCGGCTGAAGCGCGGGTCCTCCCGGGCGCGGTCGAACAGAGCCGACTCGAGCACGCGCGGCTCGACACCGCTGGGTGAGAGGTCGTAGGCCCGCTCGACCCACTTAAGCGACTCGACAGGATCACCGATCCAGGCGTAGTAAGTCGCCAGGTCCTCGGCACGGATGACGTCGGTGAAGACCGTGTCGTGCAGTGTTCCGGCTTCCAGCCCCGCGACGAGGGAATCGACGATGGCCGTCGCCTCCGCCCCCCGACCCAGCTCGTACAGGCAGGTCGCGCGCAGACCGGCGTGCGGCCCGAGTTCCATCCCGGCACAGCGCCCCGGTCCGCCGGCCAGGAGGTGGGCGCGCGCCTCGATCGCGCGTGGCAGCAGGAGGTCGGGTTCCAGCTCACCGGCCAGGTGCGCTTCCGCCGCCGCGAGATCGTACCGTCCGATGGCGAGGGCGTCGTAGGCCAGTGCCAGCCGGCGTCCGGCGTTTTGCGGATCCAGCGCGATCGCCTGCTCGCCGGACCGGAAGGCCGCCTCGACATCACCCCGCTGGCTCAGCACGCGGGCGCACCAGCTCAGCACGTCGGCGGCGCTGGGCTCCAGATCGATCGCGCGCCGGCAGTCGGAGGCGACCTGGGCCACGGGCGCGAAGGACCGGCTGGCCAGGTATCCACGTGCGGTGTAGCCGCCGGCGTGCTCCGGGTCGAGCCGGATGGCGCGGTTCGCCGCGGCCAGCGCCAAGGCAGCCGCGCGGTATTCATCGACCCCGATCTGGTAACGATAGGCGAGCGAGAGCGCGTAGACGTTCGATAGCCCGGCGTAGGCATCGGCGTAAGCCGAGTCCAGTGCCAGCGCCTCGCTGAACGCGGCCCGGGCACGGGCCAGGCCCGCCGCCGTGCGGCGGCCGAGTGAGGCCCGGCCGATCAGGTAGGCTTCGTGGCCGGGGCTGTAAGCGGTGGGCGGTGGCCGGGGCGGCACCGCGGTGAGCGGGATCGCGTCCACGTAGTCATCGACGAACGCCTGGGCGAGGTTGGGCGCGGTTTCGAGCCGGTAGTCGGCGTTCCAGTCGTAGCGCCGGGTGGAGAGGAGCTCGCCTGTCGCGCCCTTCGAGACGCGCATGTTTAGGCGCACTCCGTCCGCCGTCGCGTAGAGCGATCCGAGGACGAGCTTCTCGACACCCAGCGAGTCGGCCAGCTGTCCTGCGGTGAGCTCGAGCGCGACCAGCTGCTGAACCGAGTAGGGGTCGCTGACCTTGATGAGGCCCACCCTCTTGAGCCGCCCGACGATCTCGTCGGTGATACCCGCGCAGAGATGCACCATGGCGGTATCGCCGGTGCGGTTCTCGATCGAGAGGACGGCGACCGAGTCGATGAAGCGGATATCCGCGAAGGCGGCGAGCGGGTCACCGCGGCGCCAGGGGTGCCAGACCGCCAGTACGATGCCTGCCAGGACGACCAGCACGGCGACGCGCACGGACCAGCGTGTGAACGCGCGGCGTTTGCGCTCGTCCGGAGACGGGCCCGGCTCGATGAGCGGCTCGGTCATCCTCTGTTGACTCGGGTGCGATCGACTGCAGGCGTATTAGCTCGGCTGGCTACAAGATGTAATCTCCGGGGGGCAGTGGCAATTCGCCCACGTCGAGGCAGTCCGCCGTCTCTGCTTCGGGGGCTGGAAGACCTCTAGGAGAGCGGCTCCGTCCGGCCTACTCCTCGCGCAGTGCGGTCACCGGGTCGAGGTGCAGGGCGCGCAACGCCGGCACGTAGCAGGAGATGAGCGCCGCGGCGGCCAGCACGAGCGCCACGCCCACATAGGTGAGCGGGTCGTTGGGCGCGATCCCGAACAACAGGCCGGTCAGCAGCCGGGAGAGCGCGAGTGCGCCGAGGATCCCGAGCCCGATCCCGAGCAGGGCAGGGCGCATCCCCTGCCTGACCATCAAGCGGACGACGTTCTGATGGGTCGCACCGAGCGCGACGCGCACGCCGATCTCCGAGGTGCGCCGCGCCACCGAGTACGACTGCACGCCGTAGATGCCGGCCAGCGCCAGCATCAGCGCCACGCCCGCTAGGATGACCAGCAGCACCGTGTTGAATCGACGGTCGGCGACGGAGCCGTTTACGATCTCGTCCATGGCGCGGATGTCGGAGAGCGGCAGGTTCGGATCGATATCGGCGAGCACGGTGCGCAGCGTCGGGACGATGGCCGTCGGGTCGCCCGAGGTGTGGAACACGAAGTGGACCGGCGACCAGCTGAGCCCGTAGTACGGGATGTAGACCGCCACGGTCGGGTCGGCGTCGAGGCCGCGCTCGCGCATGCTCCCCACCACGCCGATGACCTCGGCGGCGACGTCGCCCTGGCCACGCCAGAGGATGGCCTGTCGGCCCAGCGCGTCCTCGCCGGGCCAGAGCAGCTCGGCCAGCCGCTGGCTGATGATGACGCGCGGCGGAGTGCCGGCCGGGTCGGCCATGTTGACCACGTCCCGCTCGTCGAAGGTCCTGCCCCTGAGAAGCGGTATGCCCATGGTGCGGAAGTACTCACCCGTGACCAGCCGCCAGAGCGCCCACGGTACACCCTCGTCCGGGTCCGGCTGGCCGGCGGGGATGATGCCGAGCCCGGTGCTAGCACCGACGATGGGCGGCGCGCTGATGCCGGCGGCGGCGCGCACCTGCGGGATCGCGCTCACGCGGCCAAGAAAGTCCAGGAGGAGCTGCCGGGTTGCCTCGCCGTCGTAGGTGTCGGGTAGGTTCACCGCGACGACCAGGCGGTTCTCGGTCCGGAATCCGCGCTCGACGTGCGAGAGCGCGTAGAAGCTGCGGATCAGCAGGCCCGCGCCGACCAGCAGCATCAGCGACAGGGCGACCTCGGCGGCGACCAGCCCGCTGCGCAGCCGCTTCTGCGCGCGGCCCCCGGCCACGCCGCGATCACCCGCGCCTAGCGCGGCGATGATATCAGAGCGCGGGGCCTGGAGCGCCGGCAGCAGCCCGGCGATCACGGCCGCGAAGACGCCCACAAGCAGCGTGAAGCCGAGCACCCAGGGATTGATGCCGACTTCCGCCAGCCTCGGGATGCCGCCCGGATCGACGGCTCGCACGGTGTGTAGCGCGGCCAGCGCCAGCAGTAGGCCGAGGGCCGCGCCGATGAGACCGAGCAGCAGCGACTCCGTGAGCAGCTGGCCGGCGACCCGGCCGCGACTGGCGCCGAGCGCCGTACGCACGGCCGTCTCGCGGCCGCGCGCCGTCGCCTTGGCCATCAGCAGGTTGGCCAGGTTGACGCAGGCGATCATGAGCAGGAAGCCGACGGCACCGAACAGGACCCAGAGTGAGCGGCGCAGCTCGTCGCTGGCCACCCAGTCGCTGGCTGGCGCCATCGTAATGCCCATCCCGGCGTTGGCATCGGGATAGAGTTCCGCCAGCCGGGCGGCGACCGACTCCAGGTCGGCGTGGGCTGCCTCCAGCGAGACACCCGGCGCGACGCGGCCGATCACGTACAGCTCGAAGCTGACCCGATTGGCCTCCGGGATGCGGACGAAGGGCACGAAGATGTCCCTGTAGTTCAGCCAGGGCCGGCCGGCCGGCAGCACGCCGACGACCGTGTAGCTCTCGCCGTTCAGCGTGAGCGACGTGCCGACGATCGCCGAGTCGGCACCGAACCGGGTGCGCCACAGCTCGTTGCCCAGCAGCACGACCCGGTTCTCCGCGCCCGGGTCGCTCTCGTCGGGCAGCAGGGTGCGCCCGAGCACGGGCTGTACGCCCAGGACGCGGAAGAACCCGGCGGAGACGCGGCCTACGCTCAGCTGTTCCGGGTACTCGAACCCGGTGAGGTTCATGTTCGTCCATAGGAAGGCGCCGATGTCCTCGAACGTCCGGTTCATCTCGCGGACGTCCCAGAAGTTGGCGTGGGTGAACGAGGCGCGGTTCCACCCGGTCTTGGCCCGCGACTCCCAGATCTGGACCAGCCGCTCCGGCTCCCGGAAGGGGAGCGGCCGGAGCAGGACGGTGTGCACGACGCTGAAGATGGCCGTGTTGGCGCCGATACCGAGGGCGAGCGTGACGAGTGCGACCGCCGTGAAGGCCGGATGCTTGCGGAGCACGCGCAGCGCGTAACGGACGTCCTGGAGCATTGTCTGCATGAGTCACCCCCCGGGGGAACCCTACGCGGATCTGTCCTCCGTAGATTCAGATGAGCAGACGCTGCAGATGGTTGCAACGTGCCGCCTGCGGTATAGGCGGCAGCGGGCACCTGCGGAGGCGGCCTCCCTTGCCACAACGTCAGGCCCCCGTGCGGGTTAGACTCACAATTGTGCTGGCGTCGGCGAACGGCGCTTGCCTATAGCCGGGTGTCCAGACAGAGAGCGATCGATCCCATGTCTATGAGCGGAAGTAACCGTGTGTTTGGCTTCAGCACCCGCAGGCACCGCTGCGAGCCGAGATGCTCAGCGGGCGGACCCCGGGTGTTACGGCCCCTCGCCACGCTCGCCGCTGCGTGTCTGCTGTTCGCCGCGTCGGCCTGGGTGCAGTTCACGCCCTTCGAGGCCGCGATCGCCGAGTTCGATGCCGAGGTCGCGAGGGGCGTCGCCGAGGATGCCGCAGGTTGCGTCTCGATCGCCGTGTTCATTGGAGATGAAGTGGTCTGGGCGAAGGGCTACGGCTGGGCCGACATCGAAAACAGGGTCGCCTGCAGCGAGGAGACGATCGGCCGGACCGGCTCGATCTCGAAGTCGTTCACTGCGGTGCTGATGCGCGAGCATGGGATAAGGCGGATCTACACCCGGGACACCGATTTCCACCGCTTCCCCTTCCTCGAACCGATCGATCCCGCGGCCTGAACCCTCGGCTGGGGGCGCACCGGGCCCGCTCCGTCCCGACAACGTTGCTTTCAGTTACTTCATCCAGGGAGGCGGCACGGTCCTGGCGGTCGTCACGCCCGCGCCTGAGGCCGCTTGCGTTGCATCCCTGGGGTCGAGGCAAAGGGAGAGGCACCGGTTGACGGGACGTGGGTGTGTCCGCCACCATGAGGGCACACACGGATATCCGATGCACGCCCCAGCCGAGACGGTCGTCCAGGGAAGGAGGGACCCCATGTCCTGGTTCACACGCCGTGACTTCGTCAAGCTCTCGGGCGCCGGGCTGGCCGGCGCGACGGTGATCGGGCCGCGGGAGGTCTGGCCCGACGAGGCGGTTATGGCCCGGGCGGAAGCCCGGAGCGACAGCTTCGTGCTGTTGCGGGAAGAGCAGCGGAGACGCAAGGCGGAGCTACCGGAGCCCGCCGACTTCCACCGGCTGCCGCCGGAGTGGTACGTCAACAAGGCGCGCGCCCTCAAAGAAGAGGCACGGCGGCGCGGCGTCGACGGCGGCCTCTTTCTCACCCACCGCTGGAACATCGTCTACGTCGCCGGCTACTTCCACAGCACCACGGAGCGGCCCTACGGCTGCTTCCTGCCGATGGACCGGGACGCGGTGGTCTGGCTCTACCCTTACCTGGACGAGACGTTGGTGCAGGGCTGGGGCGAGGCGGAGGCTTACTACTTCGACTGGCATCACGCCGCCGGCGGCTTCCCCAACCGGGAAGAGGTCGTGCAGGGCCCGACGGTGAACGTCTATCGCTGGTGGGGCGAGACGCTGGCCCGGCTCGGCTACGGCGACAAGACGATCGGGATCGACAGCGGTTCGCTGGCCGAGATCGGCATCCTGCCCGGCCAGGAGAACGCCGAGCGGCTGAACATGTTCGGCGAGATCGAGGTGCCGAAGCCGAAGCGGCCGGAGGGCGGACCGTTCGGCATGATGGCGCAGGCGATGCCGCAGGCGCAGTTCGTCGACATCTACGACATCCTGATCCGCCACCGAATCGTCAAGGACGAGGTGGAGACCAGCCTCGCCCAGCGCGCCATGGACTACTTCTCGGAGCTCCATGCCTTCGCGCGCAACTACCTGCTGGAGCGCGGACTGGGCACCACCGACTGGGAGGTCGCCAACGCGGCGGTCCTCTGGGGGATGCACCGGCTGATGCAGGACATCCCGCAGCGCGGCGAGCCGCACGACGCGGTCGGGATCTCGGTGGGGATCGGCTGCCGCACCGGGCGGGCCACGGCCTACCCGCACCCGAACCAGCAGTACTGGGCGAAGATCGAGCCGGGCCACGCGATGCAGATCGCCGGCGGCGTGCGCATCGGCGGCTACGGCGGAGAGCAGTACCGCTCGTTCCTGATCGCGCCGTGGACCGACTGGCAGGAGCACGTCTGGGACGTGCAGAACCGGTCCTACGAGATCCAGGCGGAGCAGTGCTACGCTGGTAACACCTGCTCGAACGTGGCGAAGGCGGTGCACGACTACCAGGTCGCGAACCGCTGCGCCCACCTCATCTACCACCGGCCGGGCCACGGCGAGGGGATGGAGGGTCACCAGCCGCCATATCACGCGCTGGGTGATTACACGGTGATGCGCGCGGGGATGCACTTCTCCAACGAGCCGGGGCTCTACGACCCGGAGAACGGGTTCGGGTTCAACCACTCGAACAACATCCTGGTCGCGGAGCGTAAGGGGCTGCAGATGGGGACGGCCCCGGCGAGCAGGGAGTGGTGCCTGCTGGAGCTGTGAGGGGCTCGGATATAGAAGCGTTCGAGGTCCGGCCGTAGGAGGAAAGCGCTCATGATCTCGGTGACCGTGTACGGCGGCGCGGCTGGCGACGAGGCTACCGGCGAGATCGGCGGCAACAAGATCCTGATCGAGTGGGACGGCCGGGCGTACTTCCTCGATTTCGGCAAGCGCTTCTCGGTCTCCGCGAAGTTCTTCGAGGAGTTCCTGCAGCCGCGCAACGCCGTAGGTCTGCGGGACTATCTCCGCATGGGCCTCTTGCCGCCGCTCGAGGGGGTCTATCGCGATGACCTGACGGCGCACGAGCCCGATCTTTGGGAGTCGTATCGAAGCCATCCTCACTACCGTCGCCTCGAGAAGCTGGATGGCGTCCTGCTCTCCCATGCCCACGCCGATCACAACGGCGATCTCGGCTTCCTGAGACCGGATATCCCCGTGTACACGGGCTTGATGACCTGTGTGATCGGGAAGGGCGTCCAGGACACCCGATCGGGCGGGCCGGACGCCGAGTTCTGCTACATCGCGCCGCGCAGGCGCACGGGTGACGGCGCGATCGAGAGCATCAGGAACGTGCCCAAGGTCGAGCGAGCCCATATCATTTGCGATCCCGCCGAGGACTACGCGGAGCCGGTCGAGCGGCTGGAGCGGTTCTGGTGCGACGTGCCCAGCACTCGAACCGAGCTCGACGAGGTGCCCCTCAGGTTCGCGGATCTCGCAGGGATGGGGATCCGCTTCTTCCGGGTTGACCACTCGATCCCGGGCTCGGCCGCCTTCGCGCTGGAGACGCCCATCGGCTGGGTCGTGTACAGCGGCGACCTGCGGCGCCACGGCCACTCGAAGTGGCGGACGGAGAAGTTCGCCGAGGAAGCGGCCGTGCTGAAGCCGGCCGTGCTGATTGTGGAGGGCACGTCGCTGCGGCCGCAGCCCGCGCTCGAGGAGTCAGCGGTTCAGAAGGCGGCGGCTGAGGTCGTGGAGAGCGAGGCGGGTCTCGTGATTGCCGACTTCTCGCCGCGTAACATCGAGCGGCTACGCACCTTCCACGATATCGCCGAGGAGCAGGGTCGCCGCCTCGTGGTCACGACGCGCGACGCGTACCTGCTCGAGCACATGCGGGTGGTGGACCCCGACATCCCGCGTCCGGATTCCGACGTCATCGCTATCCTGAAGGAGCCGTCGGCCCAGCGGAACATCTGGGAGCGCGAGCTACTCGTCCGCTTCGCCGGGAACGTGGTGGAAGCTCCGGCGATCCGCTCGGAGCCCGGTGCCTACATCCTCTGCATCTCGTTCTGGGACATCACCAACCTGGTGGACCTGGAGCCGCAACGCGGCACCTACATCTATTCGTCCTCCGAGGCCCACAGCGAGGAACAGGAATTCGACCACGGGCGGCTGCAGGCGTGGCTGGACTACTTCGGTCTGAAGGCTGTAGGCGGTCTGCCTGGCGCGGAGAAGGGTCCGTATCACGCCTCCGGCCACATCGATGGGCCGGGCATGGAGTGGCTGATCGAGACGATCGACCCCGAGAGGATCGTCCCGGTGCACACTCAGCAGCTCGCCTGGTTCGAAGAGCGCTGGCCGGAGCGGATCGTTCAAGCCGAGTATGCCGTCCCCGTGGAGCTGGGTTGAGATGGTTGTAGGTGCCGGAGAGCGCCGGCGAGGAGATCGTGTTCGAGGTTGACGCGGACGGTGAGGTCATCCGCGTCTGGCGGCAGGGGGCCGCCTCATGCCGCGCTGACGAGCGCCACTATCATCGCCAGGGCGGCGATGAAGATCTCCAGCGCTGTGAAGGACTTGCGGTGCCAGAGGCCCGGGAACATGACTCTCTACCTCCTTTTCCACCCGGCCCAGCTCGAACTGCCCTAGAATGGCTTCTGCACATGCTACAAGCACGGGGCGTGCCAGCGCGGCGCTCCCCGGGGATCCCTTATGCTGCAAGGCTTTCTGTCGGGTTCGCTGCTGGGCCTGGGGGCTCGGGAGTGTTCGGTTTCGACACGCGGCCGTCCGCAATTGGAACGGCTGAGTCGTTCGAAACCTGGAGGGGGACCGGCAGTGGCGCTGGAGAGGAGCTTGGGAGGAGGGCGTGGACAGGCGCCGAAGGCTCGGGTTGCCCTCACGGTGATCGTCGCGCAGACTTGCTGAGTGCGCCCATCACAAACCGCTATGCGCTCGCGAGAAGGTAAAGGCTGATGGAGTTTCTGGGCTGGACTTATCTGGGTAACACGGTGCAGACGTGGATCGTGGCCGTGGCAGTGGCGCTCGTCGTTCTCGTCGCCCTGAGGCTGTTTCAGGGCATCGTCGCGCGCAGGCTGAGCGCGCGCGCCGAGCGCACCAGGATCGACCTCGACGATCTGGCCGCGGAGCTGGTTCGCAAAACCCGCTTCTTCTTCCCGCTCATCGTCGCGCTCTACGCCGGAGTGCAGCCTCTGGCGCTGCCGCCCACCGGGGACAGGGTGTTCCGGGCGGTGGTGGTTATCGGGCTGCTGCTGCAGGCGGCGCTCTGGGGGAACACGGTGATCTCCTTCTGGATCACGCGCTACATGCAGAAGCGGATGGAAGAAGACGCGGCGGCAGCGACGAGCATCGGCGCGTTGCGCTTCGTCGGCAAGCTGCTGCTCTGGACCGTCATTCTTCTCCTCGCTCTGGACAACCTCGGCGTGGACGTAACAGCGCTAGTGACCGGGCTGGGTATCGGCGGTCTGGCCGTGGCGTTGGCGCTCCAGAACGTCCTCAGCGACCTCTTCGCGTCGCTCTCGATCGTGCTCGACAAACCGTTCGTGATCGGCGACTTCATCATCGTGGGCGAGTTTCTCGGCACCGTGGAGCACATCGGGCTCAAGACCACGCGGGTGCGGAGTCTTTCAGGCGAGCAGCTCGTCCTCTCCAACTCGGACCTCTTGAACAGCCGCATTCGGAACTACAAGCGGATGGCGCAGCGGCGCATCGTCTTCTCGTTCGGCGTCGTCTATGAGACGCCGGCCGACAAACTGGCGGCGGTCCCCGGGATGGTGCAGGAGATCATCGAGTCGCTGGAGAACACGCAGTTCGATCGGGCCCACTTCAAGGCATACGGCGATTTCTCGCTGGACTTCGAGGTCGTCTACTACGTGTTGGTGCCCGAGTACAACACCTACATGGACATCCAGCAGGCCATCAACCTCGAGCTCCACCGCCGGTTCGAGCAGGAGGGGATCGAGTTCGCCTATCCGACGCAGACCCTCTTCGTGCGGGCGGAGGGAGACCAGTCGGTCGCGTCGTGAACGACTCGGTGCGTTCACACAGAGGGAGCTTGACGAGGGGGGTGCGGGAGTGCTACTCTGGTAGCATCATGCTACTCAGTTAGCATACGCGCGTTGGATGCGATCCAGGCGTCCAACAGGGTGTGAAACATACGCCGGTGGGGTGGGCGTAGTGTGAGCTGGAGCCCCAACCTCCGCTGCCCCTTTGGGAGACCTGATGATGGGCGGCTTGTGGCAGGATATCCGCTTCGCGAGCCGGTCGCTGTCAACGGCGCCGGGCTTCGCGCTTGTCGTCGTTCTGATCCTCGGGATCGGGATCGGGGCCAACGTGGCCATGTTCAGCATCATCGATTCGACGATGATCCGTCCGCTCCCGTACCCGGAGCCGGAGCGGCTGGTGCTGGGCCGGGCCACGTTCGGCGGCAGAGTCAACCCGTACGCCTCCGCCTACGACTACTGGGACTACCGGGACTTCAGCACCTCATTCGAGCAGCTCGCGGCGTTCTGGGGCTTCAGCCAGAACTTCACGGTTACCGGCGCTGACGAGCCGGAGCGCGTTTCCGGCGTCATCGTGAGTATCGACCTCTTTCCGGCGCTGGGGGTCAGCCCGCAGCTGGGACGGGGCTTCAGCGCCGAGGAGGCGCAGGAAACTGGACCGAACGTCGTGATCATCAGCCACGGCTACTGGCAACGCCGGTTCGGCGGCGCGGCGGACGTGATCGGCCGTACGCTGGTCCTCGACGACCAGGCTTACGAGGTCATCGGGGTGATGCCCGCCGGCTACCGCTTCTATCACGACGTCGAGGTGTGGCGGCCGATGCGGCCGAACAGCCCGTATGTCGGCGCGCGGCGTTTCCACAACTGGATCATGCTGGGCCGGCTCAAGCCCGGTGTGACGATCGAGCAAGCGCAGAGCGAGGTGGACGTCATCTCGGCGCAGCTCGAGGCACAGTACCCCGACTCGAATCGGGAGAAGGCGCTCTTGCTCACCGAGCTGCAGGAGGCGCTGGCCGAAGGGTATCGGCAGAGTCTGTACATCCTGATGGCGGCGGTCGCTCTCGTTCTGCTGATCGCCTGTGGCAACGTAGCGAGCCTCACGCTGGCGCGCGGCTCGGCGCGGCGCACGGAGCTGTCGACGCGGGCCGCGCTGGGCGCGTCGGGCGTCCGCCTGGTGCGCCAGCTGCTCACCGAGAGCCTGGTGATGGCGGTCGCTGCCGGAATCCTGGGCACGCTGTTGGCCATTTGGTTGCGGTCGCTGCTGCTCCAGTTGCTGGCGGTAGAGCAGCCGGCGGTCGAGCGGGTGGGCTTTGCCAGCACGGTGCTCTTGTTCGCGCTCGTGATCTCGTTGGTCACGGGTCTCGTGTTCGGAGTCGTACCGGCCCTGCGCGCGTCGCGGGGCGACCTGGTGGGGGATCTGAAGTCCGGCGCCCGGACCACGGACGCTGGCGGTAACCGATTCCGCAACGGGCTGGTGGTCGCGCAGGTGGCGGTGTCGATAGTCTTGCTGATCGGCGCGGGACTGCTGATCCGTAGCCTGGCGACCCTGATGGGCGTCGATGTCGGCTTCGACACCCGGAATCTGCTCACGGCGGAGGTGCGTCTGCGCGGAGATGAGTACGCGGACCAGGAGCGGCGGATACAGTTCTACAAGGCCCTGCGAGAGAACGTGCGTGCGGTCCCCGGCGTGGAGAGTGTGGCTCTGATCAACCAGCTGCCGATCCGTGATCCGGGGAACAACATCTACGTGTGGGACGAGCAAAACCCGCCCGTGGATCCCGGCGACATTCGGTCGGCTTGGATCCGAGCCGTCTTCCCGGGCTACTTCGAGACGATGGGCATCCCCAGGCTCTCGGGTCGCGGCATCGAGGAGACGGATGTGGACGAGGCGCCCGCGGTTCTCGTGGTCAGCCGCACCTTCGCGGATTCCATCCTCCCTGGCAAGGATCCTGTCGGCCAGCGTGTCGTCGTGGACTTCGGCGAGCCATATACGTTCGAGGTGGTCGGGGTGGTCGAGGACATCAAGATGAACTCGCTGCTCTCGACCCAGTTCCCGGCGATGTACGGCTCCTACTACCAGATCCCGTTCAGGACCATGCGGCTCGCCGTGCGGACCGCGGTGCCGCCGGGGTCGGTGGTCGGCGGGCTGAGGGAGGCGGTCTGGAACCTGGACCGCGACCTCCCGGTCGCGGAGGTGGCGACGATGGACGACGTGCTGGCGCGTTCGCTGTCGGCGCGCAGGACCCGGACCGTCGCCCTGGGAATGTTCGCGGGCGTGGCGTTGCTGTTGGCGGCGGTAGGACTCTATGGCGTGCTGGCCTATTACGTCAGCCGCCGCCACCACGAGATCGGCATCCGGGTGGCGCTGGGCGCCGAGAAGGGCGACATGGTGGAGCTCGTGCTCAAGCGTGGCCTTGTGCTCGTCGCGGTGGGCATCGCCCTCGGCCTCGTCGGTGCCTTCGGGGTAACCCGAACCCTGAACGAGGTGCTCTACCAGGTGGAGCCGACTGACCCGATGACGTTCGCGCTGGTGAGTCTCTTCTTCGCGCTGGTCGCGGTGATCGCCTGCCTGCTGCCGGCGTGGCGCGCGTTGCGAGTGGACCCACTCATCGCGCTCCAGGCGGAGTAGGCCCCCTAGCGTTCGATTCCGATACGCGTCTGTCCGCGAGCGAACACCTGCAGTCGCGGCCGAGACGTCCCGTCTCGGAGTCGGCTCTGTATCTCGCGACATGTTATAGGGTTACAGGGCAGGTCGGGGCGCTGGGGTTGGGCACGAGGCTTGCTCCGTCTCAGATGGCTCCGCCTGTGCACCAACCCTCATGGAGGCGAAATGACGGGAAGCATCTGGCAGGATATCCGCTTCGCCGGCCGGTCGCTACGCAGGCTGCCCGGCTTCAGCGCCGTGGTCATCCTCATCCTCGCCATCGGCATCGGCGCCAATGTGGCCATGTTCAGTGTCATCGACTCGGCCCTGCTCAATCCGGTGCCGTTCCCCGAGTCCGAGCGGTTGGTGCTGGGGCGCGCGACTGTAAACGGGAATCCCATCCCGGTGGTCTCGGCTCAGGATTACTGGGACTACCGAGACATGAGCGCGTCCTTCGAGTCGCTCGATGCGTTTGTCGGGTTCACCCGCAGCTACACGATCACGGGAGTCGCTGAGCCGGAGCGGATCGACGGCATCATCGTGACAACGAACCTGTTCCGAACGCTCGGCGTCAGCCCGGTGCTCGGTCGCCAGTTCACCGCCGACGAGGGGTTGGAGGGCGCGCCTGACGTCGCGATGATCAGCTACGGCTACTGGCAGCGGCGCTTCGGCGGCGCGTCCGATGTGATCGGCAGGGTCATGACGGTCGACGGCTACCCCTACACCATCGTCGGCGTCATGCCTGCCGGCTTCCGCCTGGTGTTCGACGTTGAGTTCTGGCGCCCGATGCGTCCCGGCTCGGACTACACGCAGCTTCGGCGCTGGCACAACTGGCTCCTTCTCGGCCGGCTGAAGCCGGGTGCGAGCCTTGAGGAGGCACAGGCCGAGGTCGATGTCATCTCCGCCCAGCTCGAGGCCGAGTATCCGGAGTCCAACACCGGGAAGGCGCTGCTCCTCACCGACTTGCGGGAAGCGCTGGTCGAGAACTACCGAAGCGGACTCCTTC
Source organism: Gemmatimonadota bacterium (assembly GCA_039586495.1). Lineage (GTDB taxonomy): Bacteria > Gemmatimonadota > Gemmatimonadetes > Palauibacterales > KS3-K002. Next base: position 51,908 of record JBDHKG010000001.1, read on the forward strand.
TGCTGATGAGCGCGGTCGGGCTCGTCCTCCTCATCGCGTGTGGCAACGTGGCGGGCCTGCTACTCGCGCGTGGCTCGGCCCGCCGCGGCGAGCTGTCGTTGCGCGCGGCGTTGGGCGCTGGCGGCGCGCGCCTGGTGCGCCAGTTGCTGACCGAGAGCCTGGTGCTGGCCGGCATCGCTGGACTCGTTGGCACGGTGTTGGCTGGCTGGCTACAGGACCTGCTCGTCCGACCGGTGTCGGTCGATCTCTCCACCGCTCTGAGCAGCCACCTCTCGAACTCGGCGTTGGGCTTCGCGCTCGTCGTCACGCTCATCACGGGCCTGCTCTTCGGAACCGCACCGGCCGTTCGCGCCTCGCGTGGGAACCTGGTCGAAGATCTGAAGTCGGGAGCCCGGACCACCGATGCCGGCGGGACGAGGTTCCGCAGTGGGCTCGTGATCGCCCAGGTGGCGATCTCGATTGTCCTGCTTATCGGTGCCGGTCTGCTGATCCGCAGCTTCGCGAGCCTACTGGGCATCGATCCGGGCTTCCGGTCGAGTAAGCTGCTCACCGCCGAGATCCGCCTGCCGGCCAGCGAGTACGCGGAGGCGGAGAGGCGGATACAGTTCTACACGGGCCTGCAGGAGCGCGTGCAGGCGATCCCAGGCGCCGAAGGCGTCGCGCTGGCCGATCGGCTACCGATCCGCGATCCCGGCAACTGGCTCACACGTTACGCGGCGGAGGCCCCGCCGCTGGACCCGGCTGATCGGCGGGGGTCCCCCTTCCGGGTCGTGATGCCGGGCTATTTCGAGACCATGGGCATCGGGCTCCTGGCCGGACGTGGAATCGAAGTGACAGACGTGGAGGGTTCGCCACTCGTCGCAGTCATCAGCGAGGCGCTCGCCGAGCAGCTGTTCCCGGATAAGGACCCCATCGGCCGCCAGGTGCTCGTGGACCACGGCGAATTCGTGCCCTTCGAGGTAGTGGGCGTGGTAGGGAACGTTCACCTGATCTCGCTCCAGCATCCGGTCAGCGAGGTCATCTACGCCTCGTACTACCAGGTTCCCCACTTCACCATGCGAATCGCCGTACGGACTGCCGGCGAGCCCGAGTCGGTCGTCGGGGCCTTGCGTGAGGCGGTCTGGAGCCTGGACCGGAATATCCCAGTCGCCGAGATCGCGACGATGGAGGGGGTGCTGGCGCGCTCGGTGAACAGGCAACGCGTGCTGGCCGCTCTCCTCACCGGCTTCGCCGGCGTCGCTCTTCTGTTGGCGGCCATAGGTCTCTACGGTGTCCTCGCCTACCACGTCAGCCAGCGCCAGCACGAGATCGGCGTTCGAGTAGCCCTGGGCGCGGATAACCGCGCCATCCTGGAGTTCGTCATCAAGCGCGGTATCGCCCTTGTCGTTCTCGGTCTCGCCATTGGTATCGCGGGTGCGTTCGGCGTTACGCGGCTGATGGAAGGGATGCTGTACGAGATCGCGCCCACCGACCCGGCGACGTATGTCCTCGTGAGCCTGTTCTTCGCGTTGGTCGCGGTGGTCGCCTCTCTGCTTCCGGCTTGGCGCGCTCTGCGTGTGGATCCGGTGATGGCGCTACAGACGGAATAGGGCGGGGCGCGGGTCGCTTCAGTTCTGACGCTCGGGACTCGCCTCGGTCATCTGCTTTGTCCAGGGCTCGGCGACCTGGCCGGGCGCCTCGGTCATCTGCTTTGTCCAGGGCTCGGCGACCTGGCCGGGCAAGCGGGCCCCTGTCCCGACGCTCCCGGTGATGCGGTCACCGATGTCGTGACGTCCCTCCTCGATGAACCACAGTAGGCGCTCCACCACTTCAGGATGCTGCGCGGCGACGTCCGTGGTCTCGCCGATGTCCGCTTCCAGGTCGAACAGCGAGAGCCCGATCTCGGCCTGGGCGTACGAGCCCGGAGTCCCATCGCGACCGATCACGCCGCCCACCGTCGTCCGGTAGGCGTGCGGCACGTGCAGCTTCCAGCGGCCGCTACGTACCGCCTGCAGCTGTCCCGCCCGATAGTAGAAGAACCGCTGGTACGGGCTCCGGGCACCGGGCGCGCCGGCGAGCAGGGGCCAGATGTCGTGCCCGTCGATCACCCGGTCGGCGGGCAGCTCGGCATCGGCCAGCCGCGCGAGAGTCGGCAGGAAGTCCATCGCTGTGACCAGTTCGTCGGAGACCTGGCCGGCGGGGACGTGTCCGGGCCAACGCACGATGCCCGGTACCCGCTGGCCGCCTTCAAAGGTCGTCCCTTTCCCCTCGCGCAGTGGCCCCGCCGAGCCGGCGTGGTTGCCGAAGATCAGCCAGGGACCGTTGTCGGATGTGAAGGCGACGAGCGTGTGCTCGTCCAGGCCGAGCCGCTCGAGCGTCGCCAGGATCCGGCCGACCGACCAGTCGATCTCGCGGATGACGTCGCCGTAGAGGCCCTGCTCCGTGGTTCCCCGGAACTCGTCCGACGCATAGAGGGGGACGTGCGGGAACGTGTACGCCAGGTAGACGAAGAAAGGTTGCCCGGCATGCGCCTCGATGAACGCGATGGCCTCCTCCGTGTAGCGGCGCGTGAGTGTCGACTGGTTGGGCTCCTGCTCGATGATCGTCGTGTCGCGGATCAGGGGTAGCGGCGGATGGAGCCTCGCGTGTGGTCGCGGATTGTTCCGCGGATCGGGACTCATGTCGTTGGAGTAGGGGAGGCCGAAATAGGCGTCAAACCCCTGGTTCGTCGGCAGGAAGAGCGGGTGGTCGCCGAGATGCCACTTGCCCACGGCTGCCGTCGCGTAGCCGCGGGATTTCAGAAGCTCGGCGATTGTGATCTCCTCCGGGTTGAGTCCGATCGTGCTGCGCGGGCCGAGCACTACGGGGATGCCGATGCGGTCCGGGTACGACCCGGTGAGCAGGGCGGCGCGTGACGGCGAGCAGGCGCTGTTCGCCATGTAGAAGCTGGTAAAGCGGATCCCCTCCCTGGCGAGGCGGTCGAGGCTGGGCGTCTCGAACCCTTGGGCGCCGTAGACACCCACATCCGCGTAGCCCTGATCGTCGGTCAGGATGATAATGAAGTTGGGGAGACGCTCGACCGTCTCGGCTGACCTACACCGGGTAATCGCCAAGCAGAGCGCCGCTAGCGTGAAGCGTGCGAGCGCCTGGGGCAGCTGCGGTCGCAGTGGGAGCTTGTCTTTCATCGGGGACACATCCGGCTGAAGTTCGCGGGCCCGCACGACATTCGGTCTGCCAGGCACGCGACAGGATACGTCTCAGCGGATCTGGTCCAGCGCCCGCTCGCCGCCCCAGCGTGCGACGATTCGGTCGTCGTACTCGTCGGCCGTGCGGGCCACGTGGATGACCGACGACTCGAGTTCTTTCTGGTCGCAGGTGGAGCCGACGATGGAGTGCTCGAAGATGATGTCCCCGTCGTCGTCGATACCGAACGCCCCGAAGCGCATTCCGGCGTTCTCGAGCAGCAGGAAGCGCATCAGTTCGGGCGTGAGGTCCGCCCCGGTAACCACGTAGGCACGTGTCGTGATGATCGCGTCGTCCTCGCTCCAGGGGAATACGCCGATCTGCGCGAAGGCTGAGCCTTGCATGACGCCGAGGACGGGCATGTCGGGCTTCCGGAGCACGGAGCCGCCGAAGAGCTCTGTGACCCAAGGCAACACCCTATCGTAGCACTCCCCTTGCGCCTGCGTCTCGAATTCCATGCCGAATGTCCCTCCTGCTGGTGAGCAACGCCGCACCCGGGCTCGTCGTCGGCGACGGGCGTCCCCCCGCATCGGCTCCTGAGGCGCCGCGGTGACTCTCGTAGGATGGCTTTGGTCGCTCGGATGAGCAAGCTGGCCAAGCAGACTGCGGGGCACCTGTCTCGGGGCTGCCAGACCAGGAGCTGAAACCTTAGTTTGCAGGGTGTCGTCGTGTTGAAAGACACGCTTTGATGGCACCGGGCAGAGGAGGGATGGGCGTGGATCCAGTCGAGTTAGTCGAGTTACTCGTGCCCCTGCTGCTCCTTGGGATCCCGGGCGCGGCCTTGGCCGTGCGCTTCGTGCTGCGACCGACGTTGCGGGAGATCGCCGAGGCGATCCGCAGGCCGAGGGAGGGGCTGAGCCCGGAGCTCGAGCGCCGGCTGGCCGAGCTCGAGGAGGGTCAGCGGCTGGTGGAGCAGCAGCTGCACACCCTGATCGAGGCGGAGCGCTTCCATCGTGAACTGGAGTCGGGGCCCGGCCCTGAGTAGTTGGGGCGCCTAGCAGCCAAGCTGCTCTCCTACTACACAGCGATGGTCCGTGGAAGCGCCGGGCCCGCGATCGCGGCGCTGGTCGTTAGCGTGCTATTCGGGTTGGCCACCGCGAGAGCGTGCCTCGTTTGCTCCCGCTGGCCGCTTTGTCCTTGTGCGGTCCCGCATGTCCCTGGCGCTCCAACCCCGACGCTCGCTCGCCATCACCTGTATGCGGGTCCGCCGAGCACGGGAAGTCTCATCTCGGCGATCACGGCAGCGTGGTCCGACGGCCAGATGAGGTCGCCGGGCGCCAGACCCGAGGGGATCCGATCGCTCAGCTCGTCGCCCCACACCGTCGCGAAGACCGCGCCGATCACCGGTTCGCCCTTCTTCCCGGGATTGTTACGGACGAAGATCAGGTCGATGCGCTTGAAGAAATCGACCGTTTCGTTGCGCAGGTCCGACTGGTGTGGGTTCGTGAGCCCTTCTCCCTCGCCCCTTTGGAGGTTGCGCGTCCACGCGTCCACGTATCCTTCCGACTCGAAGAGCTGGTACGTCGCGCCTGTGTAAGCAGGCGTGTTGAGGTCGCCGACGACGATCACCGGCTTACGCTCGTCCGCCAGGTCTGCCATCAGCTCAGCCGCCTGATCGAGCTGCACGCCTATGTCATCCGGCTCCAGGTGCGTGTTCGCGAAACGGTAGGTGTGGTTCTTCTTGATCGTGGCGTCCACGGCGACGTAGCCACGCTTCAGCACGATCCCGAACGGGGGAGGGAACTCGAGTTTCGCGTCGTAGTTCTTCTTGAACACATTGGACACCTGGACATCACCGCGGGCCAGAACGACGTCGTAGTCGATGAGCCGCACGTCGTCGAATGGGTTCGGGCGGCTCAGATCGGCGAACATTGGCATCTCGATATCGAAGTTCGCGATCGAGTCGGCCAGCTGATAGTCTAGTCCGCGTGCCTCCAGCGCGTCCATCAGGATGTCCAGATAGTGGTAGACAGGATCTTCTGCGGGCGTGGTCCCGCCGAAGGCCGCGTCACCTTCCGACTGACGGAGGATCTCGGAGATCTCTTGGAGCCCTATCAGGTGCGGCCGCGAGCGTGCGATCTCATCGGCGATCGCCTCGGCCCGGGCGTAGAAGTTCGTGGAGAGGAGCTGCTGGAAAACGTAGGCTACGATCACGGGAATGTCGTAGGGGGTCTTCGCTTCCAGCACCGTGTCGATGTTGGCACCGACGTAGACGTTGTGCGTCATGACGGTGATGGCGTCGTCGCCACGCCCCAGGTTGGCCTGGGGCCCCGAGAGACCGGTGACCTCGTCCTCGGTACAGGCGCCGGCCCACAGGGCCAGGGCAAGGACGCCGCAGAGAGGACCGAGGCACCTCCTGAAAGAAGTCGTGCGGAGTCTCATGTCGACCTCCTTGTAGTACGCATTACATGTCGGGATGAAGCGCCTTTGGGACGTCGACACTCTGGCGTTTCGGGGTCAAGCGGGAGTCAAGAGCGGTGGCGTACCTGCCCGTCGATGGGACACACGGAGGCACTACTACTGGACCGGTCCGACTTACGGCCGTGCCGACCAGCGGAGCTCGCCCGTAGGATCCGCGGCCCGGACCATGAACGCCCAGCCCCACATAACTCGCGCTCAGGTCGGGATCACGCTCGGGGCCGAAGACGCTATCGATCGCGGGGCTCAGCTCGGTGCCCGGCATCTGCGGGCTCGCGAAGGGGCCGACGATGTTCCAGTCCCGGGCCCGGCGCTGCAGCGGACGCATCCAGACCGCCGCCAAGCCCAGTTGTTTGGGAGTGGGGGGTCGGGGTCTTGACACATAATACGTTTCGTACTAGTATGATTCGTACTATGACCCCGACCACCACGCTCGGATTCGCCCTGCTCGGCCTGCTCCAGGAGAGACCGCGCTCCGGCTACGACCTGCGCAAGGTCTTCGCCACCACCCCGATGGCCCACTACAGCAGCAGCCCCGGCGCCATCTATCCCGCCCTGCGCCGCCTGCAGCGACAGGGTCTGATCAGCGGCTCGGTCGATCGTAGTCAGTCGCTGCGGCCGAAGAAGACGTTCCGACCGACCGCGAAAGGGATCCGGGCGCTCAAGGGCTGGCTGTCGCGGCCCGTCACCCGAGAGGATGTCGTCTTCCACCTGGACGAGCTGTTGCTGCGCTTTTCCCTCATGGCGGGTCTCCAGAGCCGCGCCCAGACGCGCCGCTTCCTGAAGAGCTTCGCTCGAGAGCTGGAGGCCTACGTGGCCGAGCTGCAGCAGCAGCGCGAAGCCCTGCGGGCTGACGCTCCGCTACACGGACGGCTGGCCCTGGAGTGCGGGACTGAATCGTATCGGGCTCACGCCCGCTGGGCCAAACGTGCCCTGAGTCGTTTCAGCAGCAAGCAGAAGAGGCAATGATGGAACGAGCAGGCCATGAACCGACGACAGCGCCGAGCGCCGTGAAGGGCTCGCTCCTGCTGGCGGCCCGAGTCGTAGCCCTGGGGCTCGTCGTGTTCGTCTGCTTGCGTCTCTGTGCCGCCGTCGCCGACACGCTGTTCCCTCTCAGGCAGCCGGATATCAGTGCAACGCCGCTCGATCAAGAAGGGAGCGCGCCATGGTGGCTACTCGTCTCCTTGCTCTACGCGGTCGTCCTGGGCTTTCCCATCCTGCGCTCCCGCTGGAGCGGCTGGCGCCTTGTGGTGGCGATCTTTGTGGTCTTCTACGGGATCACGTCGATCCTGGTGTGGATCGAGGTGGCGGTCTTCATGGCGCACGTGGTGCCCAAGGGCCTGGTCACGAGGACCCTCGTTCTCGACGCCGTCAGCGCCGCCATGATCGCGCCGCTTGCGGCGTCGCTGTTCGGCATGTTGCGGGCCGTGCCGGGACCGGATGAAGAGAATCGCAGGCTGGTGATGCCGGTGCGGCAGTGGGCCTGGAGGCTGCCGGTCATCGCCGTGGGCTACGTATTCCTGTATGTGCTGTTTGGCGCCCTCGTCGCCTGGCGCGCTCCCGCCGTGCGCGAGTACTACGCCGATCTGGCGATGCCCGCGCTGGGCACCGTGATGCTGCTGCAGGTGGCGCGAGCGCTGATCTGGGTGGCCATCGCGCTGCCGGTGATCCGGATGATGAAGGGGCCGTGGTGGGAGACAGCTCTGGCCGTCGGTCTCCTGTTCGCCGTCTTGATGAACATCGGGCTTCTGGTCCCGAACCCGCTCATGCCGGAGGCCGTGCGGATGACGCATCTGGTCGAGACGGCTACATCGAACTTCATCTTCGGGTTCTTCTTGGCTTGGCTGCTGCTTCGGCCGTGGGCTCGGGAAAGGGCGCTCGCCCACGCGAGATATCCGGCCAGCGTGGCGGCGGGCTGAGTATCTCGGGCGGCCGCCCACCCACCAGGCGCTTGGCGACCGCCCCGATCCCGCCGCCAGTTTTCCCGCTGGACCGATCATCCGGAAGCAGCAGCGGGCCCCGCGCCGCCGACTGGCTCCACAACCCTAGGTGGCCGATCGGCACCGTGCTATATTTACGTGCTCCATCTGGCGGCCGGGAACCCAGGATCCCGGCCGTCTAACCATCAACGGGAAAGAGGCAGCGGGAAATGAAGCGTGTAACGTCGATCTTCACGGTGCTGGCGCTGGTGGCCCTATTGGCGGGATCCTACGGGTGTGCCACCCGGGCGCAGACGGGTGCCGTCGTCGGCGCCGGCGCCGGCGCGGTCGTGGGCGGCGTCATCGGTCATGCCGCCGGCAACACCGCGGTCGGCGCGATCATCGGCGCGACCGTGGGAGGCGTGGCCGGCGCGATTATCGGCAACTACATGGATGAGCAAGCCGAGGAGATGGAGCGCGACCTGGAGGGCGCGCGGATCGAGCGGGTCGGTGAAGGGATCAAGATCACCTTCCAGTCGGGGCTGCTCTTCGACGTGAATAGGGCGGACCTGCACCTTGTAGCGAAGGAGAACCTCGACAAGCTGGCCAGGATCCTGAACAAGTACGAGGACACGAACGTCCTCATCGAGGGACACACCGACGCGACGGGCCCGGAGGACTACAACATGGACCTCTCCTGGCAGCGGGCCCAGTCGGTCTCTCACCACCTGGCGACCCTGAACGTCTCGCCCTCCCGGTTCAGCGTGATCGGCTACGGCGAGACGCAGCCGGTCGCCACGAACGACACGCCTGAGGGCCGGCAGCTCAACCGGCGGGTGGAGCTGGCGATCATCGCCAACGAGAAGCTGAAGAAGGCGGCGATGGAGCAGGCGAAGGAGGGCTGAGCACTCAGCTGGGTATCGCGGGACCGATGAGCGATAATCGCGGGCGGGAGCTGACCCTTTGGGAGATCGTTCTCACCCTCGAGTTCATCGCCCTGCTCATCGGTCTCGCCATGCCCGTCACCCCAAGCAAGACAGGCGGCGACTTCAGCCTGGCCGACTGGTTCTTTGACGATCCCAGCTACCTCCAGGAAGTCCTCGTCTATTTTCTACTCACGAACCTGGTCCTTGGGCTGCTCGCTCTGACTGCCTTCGCTTACACCTACCTGGCGCGCCGTCGCCAGAACGGGCGCTGAGCCGAAGGTCAGGCTGAACGGAACAGTGGAGTTCCTTCCTAACGAGCCTCAGCGCATATGAGGCTCACTCCCGATCGGCGAAGATCGACCCGCCTGATTCCGCTCAGACCGCACGAAGCAAGCCAATCGGCGATCTCATCATAGGGGTAGGTCTGTCCGCCGACGGTATGGAAGAAGAGCAGGCTATACATGCGGGCTATCAACTCGGCCGACCTCAGTGCCTTCTTCTCGCGGAGGACGTCCATGATGATGATAGACCCGCCGTCCAATAGAGAATCTGAGATCTTGCTGATGAGCTTCCTGTTCTCGGAGTCGGTGTGCTCATGGACGACGTTGAATAGCATCACGGCGTCGTACCTGGAGTCGAAATCATCGCTGAAGTAATCACCAGCCATGAACTGTATCCTGCCCTCCATTTGGGCCGCTCTGGTGTTCTGTTCCGCTATTTCTCTTGCGTACGGCGAATCGAAGATGGTGACGGATATCGAATCGTACTTCAGGCAGAGCGCGATGCTGTACAGCCCGTGGCCGCCTCCAACGTCGAGCACTGTTCGGCAGCTCTGCTTGAGCTGTATGCGTCGTGCGAACTCGGGAATCGCCAGCCTGGCAAGAGACATCATGAACCTCTGGTACATCCGTGATGTGTCTGGCTGACCGCTGATCCAGTCGTAGAAATTTCTATAGGGTGTTCCGCTCCTGACCGATTCGTGTACAAAAGGCAGCAGATCGGTCATCGCCTGGCTGTAATAAGAGAACCCGGAACATAGGGATATCAGTGGTTCGCGAGTCATCCATTTCTCGGTCATCGCGCTGTTTGCGTAACGGTGTCCTCTCCTCCGCACGTAGCCGAGTGACTCGAGCACTTCTACGAGGTTAGCGATGCCTCTCTCGCTACAGTGCGTGGCAGCGGCCAACTCTGCTATCGTGAGTGGCTGATTGCGTAGCTCTTCAAAGAGATTCAGCCGCAGCGCCGCAGCGATCGCATGGAAGGAAAAGCCTCCAACTATGTCCAACAGCGGCGCTGGCCCCTGGTTCAGCGAGACCATGAGCAGACGTTCGAGGGGGTTCAGCAGGATAGGCATGCGCTTCTCCTAGCGAGAATGGCGTTTATGTCGCCGAGAGGGAATGTCTGGCGCTTCTGCGCCGAGGCTGCGGGCGCCGTCGACCGACCATCTATCTGCGCGTTACCGGGCAGCTACGCAAGCCGGCCAGGTTGGTGAGATGAAGCAAGAGCAGACGTAGCTACACGAACTGCTGCAGCCGGCGACATTCCGGCTATATTAGTGTCGCAGTTCAGAGGCGTGCTCGCCGATGAGGAATCGCTGGCGCGCCACCGGAGCCCACAGGCTTCCGGGTAACGCGCAGCCGTTATGGGGAAGGGACTTCAGGAATGGCCGACAAGGCGAAGGGGAAGCAGCGTAAGGTGACGGTTAGCTGTCAGTTCTGTCTGACTCTCAACAAAGTGGATATCGGTCGCGCGAACCATAGCCCCAAGTGCGGGAGCTGCGGCAAGCCGATTCTGTTGGATCGCCCGGTCAGGGTCACGGATGACGACTTCCAGCAGGTAATCAAGGGTGCCGAGGTCCCTGTTATGGTCGACTTCTACGCCGATTGGTGTGGCCCGTGTAAGGTGATGGCACCGGTACTGGACGAGTTCGCCCACGCCCACATTGGCGAGGTGCTGGTGGCCAAGCTGAACACGGACATGAACCCTCGGGTCGCCCAGCAGTACGGTATTCGGGGCATCCCTACGATGATCGTTTTCAAGAACGGGGAGGAGGCGACGCGGCAGACGGGGGCAGTGCCGCGGGAGGACTTGGAGAAGCTGCTGGCCTCGGCGTAACCTTCGCCGCGGGAACACGCGACGTCACAGCCGAGCTGAACCGATCAGGGGTTCGGCTCGGCTCATCATCTCGGAGAACCGCCATGCAAATGGACCGACGCCAGTTCGTGCGAGCCATGATGACGGGCGGCACGGCACTCGCCGCGGCGCCGCTGCTCGAGAGCTGCTGTGGGGCGGGTGTAGCCGGCGAGGAGGTTCGCGATCCGCCGGCCGATCTACTACCGGGGCTGGATCGCTATCGCACCGAAATCCTCTTCTTCGCTTCCCTGGCGCCGAGCGGCCACAACGTTCAGCCCTGGTTCGTCCGTATCGAGGATGCGGATCGCTGGGTCGTCGGCGCGGATGCGAGCCGCCGGCTGCCTGCCGTCGATCCGCAGAACCGCGAACTGATGCTCTCGATCGGCGCTTTCACCGAGAACTTGGCGCTGGCGGCGTCCGCATCAGGCTATGAGGCCCAGATCGAGCTGCTGGCGGGCAGCACGTTCGATGCTGACCTGCTGCAGGTCCGCTTACAGGTCGCCGAGCCAAGGGACTACCCGCTGCATCGGCTGAGCAGCAGGCGAACGCTGCGCGGCGGCTACTCCAACGCCGAGTTGAGGAGGGACGACGTTAGCGCGCTGTCCGAGTCGCTGGCTGATCGCGCTCTGTTCATTCCGCCGTCCTCGCCGCAAGCGGCCTACTTGAGGGAAGCCGCTGTCGAGTCGTTCCGTGCCCAGACCTGGCGGGACGCTGCGCAGGCCGAGCTTGCGGAATGGATTCGCTTCGACGACGCCGCCGTGTTCGCGCACCGCGATGGCCTGACGCTGGCGAGCATGGAGATCTCGGGGATCGCCGCGTGCTTCGTCCGCGTGTTCGCGGATGATGTGATGTCGAGGAACTTCCGCGAGCAAGGGATCAAGAAGACCGCCAGGTTGGCGGGGCAGGGCGGTGGCTGGTTCGTCGTCAGCAGCCGGGACGACAGCGTTGCGGAGCTCATCGAGACGGGCCGGCGCTGGCAGCGGATGAACCTGCTGCTGCGCGAGTGTGGCATCGCGGCACAGCCGATGTCGCAGATGCTGGAGGAGGAGCCATGGCGCGGCGAGCTGGCCGGCCAGCTGGAGCTGACGGGCGTGCCGCAGTTCGTCCTGCGGGTTGGCTACGTCGACGATTACCCGGACCCTGTGAGCCCGCGCCGTCCTGTGAGCTGGTTCGTGAGGCGCTAGGCGCCGGGGAGCTCGCGTGCGGGCCCTCCGGGCTCCAAAGCCTGGCCCGAGGTGGCGCCTTCGACGTACTCGGTGAGCCGGTCAAGCAATTCGCGCAGCACGCGCTGTCGGCGCCAGGCCAGGGACCCGAAGATCGAGCGGGCGAGCAGATACGAGCCGGTGATGACGGCGAGTGGGAAAACGGTTGCGAAGGCTGCCGAGCCCAGAGCGCCGATCCCCACACCCAGACCCACGCCCAGCCCGACGCCGCCGCCGACGCCACCCATGATGCCGCCGAACAGGCCGCCGGCGATCCCGTGCAAGCGCTCCTCGATCCGGATGCGCGTGCGCCCCTCACGTGTGCTGACAGTCACCTGAAGGGAGCGCTCACCCTCCGGTGTGGCGGAGCGCCAGGTGAGGGTATGGCCGAGCAGGCTGGCCTGACCGTGCGCGTCAGCCACCTCCTGGATCTGCGCCGCCAGGCTCTCGAACTCCGATTCGGGCAGCTCACCGGGAAGGGACCGCTGAAGCTCGATGGTGACGGGGCCGCCCAGCCAGCGTTCCACGCCTTCACGGTGGAAGCGTGCCGCGCCTGCGTCGAGCTCTGCTGCGGCGCGCTGCAGGTGGCGGGCATCGATCCCGGCTTCGACGGCGATCTCCTCCAGTTCGGCGAGCGTGAGGCCACCGCCCTCTACGGCTGACGCCGGCTCCTGGCGCTGGAGCTCGGCAGCGCGCTTCAGGATGAGGCCGACCTCTTTGTCGCCGTAGCGGCGGCGATATTCCCGCTCATCGGGCATGGCGTCAAGAATCTACTGGCGGGCACACGGCCCTACAAGCGAGGCGCACGGCCTTGTGGACTGGACTTGGGCTATCGCGTTCCCGGGCCGAGCTGGCGGACGAGCACGACGTCGCTCGCCTGCTGGGTCGTCTCGCCGAAGACGGGGACGGCCCGAGCCACGATGCGGCGGCCCCGGTCCTCGATGCGGATGATCACGTCCCGGCGGCGCCCGTCCGGCACGGTGACGACCACGGCACCCAGCGTATCGTTCACCAGGCCGCCCTCGAACTCGGCGATCGTCGACCCCGGTTGCGCGTCGATCTGCCGCAGCAGGTTCGCCGGCGCGTCGCTGTCGGCATGCAGGGAGCCGCGCACATCTCTGCCGGACTGGGTCACGTCGACCCGCACGTGCTGCATGGCCTGGATCATCGGCTCGAACGAGGCGGGCCGCTGGGGAAGCCTGAAGCGTCCCATATGCATCTCACCCTCAGCGGTGAGGCGGACGCGGCGCTCGTTTTGAGTCCACTCGATCCGCAGGGCCCGCCAGCGCCCGGAGAGGTCCGGCGGCCGCCGTGACCGACCGACCTGGCAGGCGAGTTCGGAGAGCGCCAGGGCGAGGGCGGTGACCGCGACGAGGGCTCTTGCGTTCATCGGCAAGGAGAAGCTAGGTCTTCACGCCGGTCGGCGCGAGGCTGCGGCGCGGAGCCAGGCCGCAAACGACGCGCGCTTTCGTTGAGACGGGGTCAGGGAGGGGCAGCCGAAGGGCCGTGGAACGTCACTCTCAATACAGGAGGGAACTGATGAGAACCGGGTTCGTGCTCGGATCGCTGCTTTGCCTGGGGTCGCAGCGAGGTGAGGATCCGGCGACCGAGGCGGGTAGCTCAGTCGCCTCGTGAGGGTGGAAGCGGGCTCATCAGGTCCACGACGACCCGCCAGCTCCCACCGCCGTCGCCGTAACGTCGCCAGGCACGCACGTAGTTGCCCAGCTCGTCGGGCGTCCCTGAGCCGCGGGCGGTGAACTCGTACTCCCCGTAGGTATACCCCAAGTCGCCAGCGCGGGACACGTCGCCGCCCAAGACCGTCCAGCGGAGCTGGCCCGGCTGCTCGGAGACCAGATCCCGCAGCCCCTGGATCCCGCTCAGGGGCTGCCGGCCGTCGCGCAGGACCCGGACCTGCGGGGCCACGTAGGCGGTGAGCACTCGCATCATACCTTGGGCCGCTGCGGTGCCGGCAAAGGCCCGGTCCACCTGCAACAGCGCCTCCCGCTCCGCCGCCATGTCCACGTCCCGCTCCGGTCGATGCCGTTCCCCGGCCTGGCGCGACGGTGTGCGGAGCGGCTCCCGCTCGGATGGCGGTGGGTTGAAGGTCCCGTGGTCGATCACCGCCCTCCAGCTCCCATCCGGCTGCCTCTTCCAGACGGTGAAGTAGTTGCCATGCCTCACGGCTTCGCCCGCCGGGTCCTCCCGGTACTCCCAGGGGCCGGTGGTGAAGCCCAAGTCGCCGGCTTGCGCAACTTCCGCAATCGCGGGCTCCCAGAACAGAAGGCCCTGCATGGCAACTTGGTTGCGCAACCATTGCGCAGCGTTGACCGCCCGTGGCCGGAAGAGGATCGCGTCGTCCGCCATGTAGGCGAGGAAGGCGTCGCGCGTGCCCATCTCGGCGGCCGCCCGGGCAAACGCACGCTCCGACTCGACCAGCGAGTTCAAGGCGACCTCGTCACTTGGAGTGTGGCCTCCGTTACAGGCAATCGCCGCCATCAGGAAGCCGGCGAGGGCGCCTGCGGTCAGCAGAGAGGCGGAACGGCGCGAGGTACGCGTCACGCCGCTGAAGTTAAGCCACCTCGGACTGGCCGCCAGCGTCTCTCGGCGAACCGCCACAATGCCGAGGCCGGCCGGTATGGTCAGGGGACGAATCGAGGCCCAGCGGCGGCACCCCAGCCGAGGGGTCATTGCCCATTCGCAGCGGGCTCTCATATTATAGGCACTCACACACAACCGGGGTGCTGGAGGTTCGAAGGCGACCTGGGCCGTGCTGTTGGAAGTACGTTTGCAGAGGTCCTCGGCCATGGCCCTATGCCAAGCCCAACATGCTCTCCGCGAGCTGGCCCGGACTACTAACCAGCCGCCGGGCCGACCTACGTGGTTACTCACTAGATCTCAGCTTCTCGTACGTGAACGTGCTCCACCCGTTAGCGTGGGGATCTTCGAGTTCTCACGTCACGGAGGGACAACGGAGGTGCCAGCAACATGATCGGCATGGATTTCGTCAGCTTTCTCGTCCTGCTGGTGATCAGCGTGGTTGTCTCATTCATCCTGCACTATGTGCTGAAGTTCTACGTCGTGCCGGGTCTGGCGTCGTTCTTCGGCAAGGTCATCATCGGTTGGCTCGGTGCCTGGCTGGGCGGGCCGGTGTTCGGCTACTGGTTCTTCGAGGTTGGACAGGTCTATGTCATACCGGCGATACTCGGTAGCCTGGCGCTGCTGGTCATCGCAGTCGATCTGGTCAACACTGTGAAGGGAGGCGGCGCGAGGCCGCCTGCGATGTGATACCCGAACTCGTGCCCGGCGGCTGGTGAAAAGGGAGGCGGCCCCATATGGGCCGCCTCTCGTCATCAGTCGTCATGCCCGGCGATCCGGCGACCCGGCCCGCCGAGCCGGAGGGATGGGTTTTGCTACATCGCCGGGCTGGGACCCGCAGCGCGTCGCTCTGCCAGCCAGCGATCCACGGACAGCGCGCCGGCGCCGGCGAGGGCCAGGGCGAGGAAGCCGGCGATGTAGAGCACGTTGATCTCGTAACCCGGCATGCCGAACGTCGGCCCCGCCTCGCTCATCCCTGTGATGTTCAAGAAGTTGAACCCCTGCGGCAGGTGCACGGTGAACATCGCCACCAGCATGTTGATGATCCCGAGGATCGAGATGACGGTGACGAAGGCGCCGGCAATCAGCAACAGGCCGCCGAAGAACTCCAAGATTCCCACGAGCCACGAGGCGAGCCCGGCGGCGGGAACGCCGTTGTTCTGGAGCATGCCCAGGAACATCGCGTGCCCCTGGCTCGAGAAGAGCTTGGGGAAACCGTGGTAGGCGAAACCGAACCCCAGCAAGATGCGCAGCGGTAGGCTCGCGTACTCACTCCAACTCTTTCCCATCTCTTTCCTCCTTGCGGTCGTGCTTCACATCCTACAGACGTCTATTTTCAGGTTCCGATTATCTGGCGCAGGGGGGCCTCTCTCCCGGGCCCCCCATAGAACACGATTCGCACCCTGACGGGTTCCCGGCGGTGCAATCGGCTGTGCGGCTGTCCTTGATCTCGTGAGAGTAATGGTAAGTTAGGGTCGGGCGCGCGGACACGCGAGGGCGACGACGCCGGCCGGAGACCCGGGCGGAGGAAACGGATGTTTGTACCGCAGCGCCGCCTGCCTATCGTCTGGCACGAAGGCTACGAGGCTGACATCGGGCCCCACGTCTTCCCAACCCGCAAGTACCAGTGGGCCCGCGATCGGCTGATCGGCGACGGCACGATCGCCGAGGCCGACATCCGGCGCCCGGACCCGGTCAGCGATGAGCAGGTTGCCCTGGTCCACACGCCGGCGTACCTGGAGAAGATCAAGCATAACGCCTTTTCCTGGCAGGATGTCATGATCCTCGAGGTGCCGTTCTCGCCGGAACTGCGGGAGGCTATGTGGCTCTGCGCCGGCGGCTCCATCCTGGCGGGACGGCTGGCGCTGGAGCACGGGCTGGCAGTCCACCTGGGCGGCGGCTTTCACCACGCTTTCCCCGACCACGGCGAGGGATTCTGCCTGATCAACGACGTGGCTATCGCCCTGCGGGTGCTGCGGCGCGAAGGGTTGATCGGACGGGCGGTCGTTCTCGACTGCGATCTCCACCACGGCAACGGCACCGCGGCCATCTTCAGGGACGAACCCGAGGTGTTCACTTTCTCGATCCACCAGCAGCACAACTACCCCAGGCTGGCGAATGGTACGGGAGATGAGGCGTATCTTGCGCTGTTAGAAACGCATGTTCCGCAGATCCTCACCGAACAGCGGCCTGACCTCGCCTTCTACCTCGCCGGCGCCGATCCCTACCTAGAGGATCAGCTGGGTGGGCTGAGGCTGAGCCGCGATGGCCTGCGCCGGCGCGACGAGCTCATCTTCCGCCTGACGCGTGCGGCAGGCGTGCCTGTGGCCGTGGCCCTGGCCGGCGGCTACGCCCGCCGCTTCGAGGACACGGTGGAAATCCACTGCGCGACGGTGCGCGCCGCGCAGCGCCAGCTAGAGGGCGCCGGCTCGTAGCCGGCTTGAGATGGGCTCGCCGGCTCAGTCTCGGCCGTGGTGCTTCAGGCTCAGCAGCAGCCCATAATCCCACGCCTTCCCGAGGCCGAAGAAGACTTCGGTGTCGTCGGCCAGATTCAGCGTGGCTGAGGTCACGTCCTCGAGGGACGTGAAGCAGGCCCGCATCAGCGAGACGAACGAGCCATTCCGCTCGTGCCGCTTGTCGAGCGCGCGCGTGAGCGGGAAGAGCGGAAGGATAGATAGCGCTGGGGGAAGAACGGTAGCGTGGCCAGAGTGCACCCCGGGGCTGAGGGCTCCCGGCTCCACTTCCGCGAAACCACCGGCGCCGTCACCTAGGGTCCAGTCCCAGCCGAGCAGGGGGATCGCGTTGTGAGCTGCGCCGGCACCTGCCGCCACAGGTTTATCCAGCAGCGAGAGCGCGAGCCCGGCGTCGAGACTCAGGCCTCCTGCACCGCTCGCACGCGAAAGACGGAAGCCCGCTTCGAGGCTGACGCTGCTCAGCCAGGTGCTGAGGCCCGAGCTGAACGTACTCCGCGTGACCGCGCCAAGGCTCCTGATCGGCAGGTCGAGTTCCTCGGCCGTCTCGCCGCCCGACGCCGGGCCTGCCACGCTCGCGCGGAACACGGGGCTGAGCGGTGCTTCTGGCCCCGCGGGCTGGGACTGGGCGCGGAGGGAGGAAGAGTTGAGGGCTCCGAGACAGGAGGCGGTGAGCATCAACCAGCCGAGCGTTCTCAGCGCGGAGCCTGAGCCTGGGGAGTTCCTAACGTTCGTCATGATCCGGCCCTCTAGGCTGGGGTGGGCGGCGCGCGGACCGCTAATGATTATCCTTACTTAATAACCCGCGCAAGGCCCGCAGGGTTCCAACGCCCAACGCCCAGGTCGAGCAGCAGTGTTCCCTTGCTATGACGAGTGAAATACCTATGCTTCCCGGTGACAGGGGTGCTGGGGAGTTTCCCGGCTGAGATCACACCCTAGAACCTGATCCGGGTAATGCCGGCGCAGGGAGTCAGGCAACCCCCTCCATCCCTCTCTGCCTGTAGCCAGTCGTTCACCTCCGCAGGGAGGAATGAGTCATGAGCTTCTGTGCTGAGCAGCTCGCTCGCGTGCAGCCGATCTGGGAGCGGATGCTCGACCACCGCTTCCTCAGGGAGACGCGTGACGGCACGATCGCCCACGAGACGTTCGCCAACTGGATGCGCCAGGACTACCTGTTCGTGGAGGCGGCGATCCCATTCATCGCGGCGCTGTTGCCGAAGGCGCCAAGGCATCACCGGGTGGCGTTGGGAATGGCGATCCCCACGCTTGAAAGGGAACTGGAGCTGTTCCGTGAGCGGGCGGAGGCCGCCGGGGTCGACCTGGTGAACGTGCAGCCTTCGTTTACCAACCACGCGTACGTGCAGTTTCTGATAGCGAGCGCCTATTCCAAGTCGTACGTTGAGGCGTACACCGTCCTGTACGTCGCTGAGAAGGCCTACTACGACTCGTGGATGGTGGTGAGAGCGGGCATCGATCCAAATTCGATCTGGTACGCGTTCGTGGAGAACTGGACCAGCGACGCCTTCGCCGGCTGGGTGGCCTACCTGGAGGAGCAGCTCGATGCGCTGGCGGAGGGCGTCGGGCCAGCGGAGCGTGAGCGGATGACCGAGCTCTTCGAACTCACCGCCAAGTACGAGGTGGCCTTTTGGGAGATGGCGGCGACGGGCGAAGCCTGGCCGGGTCTGGGCTAGGAGGTGGTCTCATGGCGTTCACGGACGAGTTGTACGCGGCGGCGAAGCCGATCTGGGACGCCCAGCTCGAGCACCGTTTCGTGGAGGGGATCGGCGACGGGAAGCTGGACGAGGAGCGGTTCAAGCGCTGGGTGCTGCAAGACTACCGCTACCTGAAGGAGTTCGCCCGCATCTTCGCCTGGGCGGTGGCGAAGTCCGAGGACCTGGCGTCGATGAGCTGGTACGCGGCGGTGCTGAACCTGACGCTCAATACCGAGATGGAGCTGCACCGCAAGTACGCGGCGCGCTTCGGTCTCACGCCCGAGGACTTGGAATCGGCGCCCATGTGGCCGACCACCCGGGCCTACACCGACTTCCTGGTGCGCACGGCGGGGGACGGGGACATGGCCGACCTGGTGGCAGCGCTCCTCCCCTGTGCCTGGGGCTACGTCTACATCGCGCAAGCGCTGGTGAGGCGCGAGGCGCCCGAGGACCAGCGCTACGCTGATTGGATCGAGCAGTACGCGTCGGTGGAGTTCGCCGAGGCTGCCGATTGGCTGAAGGCGGAGATGAACCGACTGGCGGAGGGCGCGCCAGCGGAGAAGAGGCGGCGGCTGACCGAGTTGTTCGTCCTCTCCAGCCGCTACGAGTGGCAATTCTGGGAGATGTGCTGGAAGGGCGAGATCGGCCAGTTTACCCCAGGCGACCTCGGCGATCGCCGCGTCCTGGGCGCCGACGCCGGTCAGGTCGCAGATGATCAGCTCATCTCCTTCGCGGCCTGGTTTCCTCCCCGTCAGCACCTCGCCCAACTCGGCGTGCACGGACTCCGGCTTCAGTGCACCTTCCGCGACCGCGTGGTGAAGCTCGCCCAACTCCAAGCACTGGCTCAGCCGGTCGACGACGATCTTGCCGGCCCGTGCCAGGACCGCTGTGGGTAGCTCCCGCTTGTCGGGCCCGTCGGAGCCCACGGCGATCACGGACGCATGAGGTGAGAGAGCCGAGGCGTCGAACAGCGGCTCGCGGCTCGGGGTCACGGTGATCACCAGGTCAGCGCCCCGTAGCGCTTGCTCCGGGCTCGCGGCCGCCGCGAAGGGAATTCTGAGCTCGCTTTGCATCTCGTCACAGTAACGGCTGACGCGATCCGGGTTGCGGCTCCAGGCGCTCGTCCGCTCCCAGCGGCGCACCTGGGACAGTGCCCGCAGCTGGTAGCGCGCCTGAATGCCGCTGCCCAGCACGGCGACTGTGGCGAGCGACTCCGGTGCCAGTAGCCTAGCGGCCAGGGCGCCGGCGGCCGCGGTGCGCAGGTCGGTGAGATAGCCGTGGTCGTCCAGCAGAGCGAGGGGGAAGCCGGTCTGGGCGTCGAAGACGAGGATCAACCCGGCACCGCTGGGGAGACCGCGCGCGGTGTTCTGGTAGAAACCGGTGGCGATCTTGACGGCGAAGATGGGCGACCCGACAAGATGCGCCGACTTGACGTGGACCTCGCCCTCGACCTCCGGTACGCTCAGGCCCATAGGCGGAGGCAGCTGCACCGCGCCGTCGGCCAGGGCACGAAACGCCTTCTCCGCCGAGGCTAGGGCCTCGGGCTCGCGGATTGCCGCGCGGATGGCTTCTTCTCGCACGATCTGCATGGTTGCGATCTCCCTATCTCTTGTCGGCTAAGTGTAAGCAGCCGGGGCGCCTCGTCCGCGGTCTAGAGGACGCGGCGCATGAGGGGCCGCGTTTCGGAACGGCGGGCGACCTCGGCGAAGTCCGCGTCCCGAAATGCCGACGCGAGTCCGGTCCACGCGAAGACGTCTGACATCCGCCCCTTCTTCGGCTCCACGGGGTAGCCCTCCAGAATACGCGCGCCCTGCTTGCGGGCGTGTGCGATTGCGGCCTCAAGCAGGCGGCGCGACACGCCAGCGCGGCGGTGCTCCTTGGCGATGTAGAAACAGGGGACCGACCAGACAGGCTCGTCGTCTACCCGCTTAAGCACACGCGAGCGGTCCAGCCCGGGGAACTTGTCGCGCGGCTGGACGGCGCACCAGCCAACCGGCTCTTGGCCCACGTAGGCGAGCAGGCCGGGGACCGCGCCCGAAAGGACGATCTTCTTGAAGGCTCGTTTGTTCGGGGCGCCCTTCCGCTTCTCGAATTGTGAGCGCGGCAGCCGCCACCACATGCACCAGCAGCCGCCGCAGGCGCCGCGTGGGCCGAAGAGGCATTCCAGGTCGGGCCAGCGATCGGGGGTCAGCGGGCGAACTGTCACCTTCTTGCTCTTGCTACCAGGCATTCGTCGTCCACCGTCTTTGCGCTTTGAGCAGGTCAGGGGTGAAACACAGCCAGGAATCCGGTTCAGCAAACTGGGCAGCCGGTAGGGTCCCGGCAACGAGTCTGCGGTGGAACGAGGATGGCCGCGCCCAGCCGGCGTAACGAAGCGACCGCTGGACGCCAGCGAGCTCAGTGCACATCTTGCCGCCGGTCCCATCTGGACACGAACGACTGCAACTGTTACCACGGCGGAGCGATGACGAACGTGAGCGAGCCGTTGAAGGCCATCAAGCCGTCGGACTACCAGCCAGCCCTTCCGCTGAACCGTCTCATCCTCAAGGAGTCGCCGGGCGAGGAAGCCGTCCCAATGGACGTCCTGTTCGTCGGCGGCGGTCCTGCCGGTCTCGCCGGCGCCATCGAGTTGGCGCGACTCGTCCGGCAGGAGAAAGAGCAGGGTGGGGAACTGGGCGAGCTTGAGATTGGTGTGCTGGAAAAGGCCGGGTCGCTGGGCGAGCACTGCCTGTCAGGCGCCGTGGTGAATCCGCGCGCCTTCAGCGAACTCTTCCCGAATGTTCCCGAGCAGGAGTTCCCGTTCCGGCGACCGGCGCCGAAGGACCGGGTCTATCTGCTCACAGAGAAGGGTAAGACGCGCATCCCCACGCCGCCCAGCATGCACAACAAGGGCAACTATGTGGCGTCGATCTGCGAGATCGTGCGCTGGATGGGGGAGCGCGCCGAGGAGATGGGCGTGAACGTGTTCACCGGCTTTCCCGCTGAGTCGCTCCTCGTGCAAGACGATCGAGTCATCGGCATCCGCACGACGCCGGTGGGGCTCGATCGCGAAGGCAAGCCCGGGAGCGGCTACGTGCTGCCCGCGGACGTGACGGCCCGGGTCAACGTGCTGGCGGAAGGGACGCGCGGTGCGCTGACGCAGGCCTTCCTCGAGTGGCAGCGGGTGAGATCGCCGAACCCACAGATCTACGCGCTCGGCGTGAAAGAGCTCTGGCAGGTGAAACGCCCGCTGAAACAGGTGATCCATACTATGGGGTGGCCGTTGACGAGGGACACGTTCGGCGGCGGCTGGCTCTACCCGATGGCTGACGATCTCATCTCGCTCGGCCTGGTCGTCGGGCTCGACTACCGGCAGCACTCGCTGGACGTGCACGTGCTGCTTCAGAAGCTGAAGGAACACCCGCTGGTCGCGCCGTATCTCGAGGGCGGTGAGCTGGTGGAGTGGGGCGCGAAGACGATTCCGGAGGGCGGCTATTACTCGATCCCCGACCGCTTGCACGGGGACGGCTTGCTCATCGCCGGTGACGCTGCCGGCTTCGTCGATGTCCCATCGCTCAAGGGGGTCCACTACGCCGTCCAGTCGGGCATCTTCGCCGCCCGCACAATCTTCGAGGCACTGAAGAAGGACGATACCTCCGCCAGCGGCCTCGCCGGTTACGACGCTTTGGTGCACGACAGCTTCATCGGCAAGGACCTCTACCGCACTCGTAACATGCGGCTCGCCTTCAAATCGGGGTTCTTCGGTGGCGGCATGAGGGCCGCGATCATGACCGCGACCCGAGGCGCTGGACTGGGCGGCCGCATCCCCGTAGCACCGGATGCCGAGGAACCACGGCAGGTGACGCCGGCGCCGGAATTCACGCCGGACGGCCAGCGCACGCTGAGCAAGCTGGACGCCGTGTTCCGCTCCGGGAACGTGACGCGCGACGATATCCCGTCGCACCTGGTGGTGGGTGAAGACGTACCGCGTGAGGTAGCGGAGTTCTACGTGCACATGTGCCCGGCAGGCGTCTATGAGCTTGAGGGCGACAAGCTGGTCGTCGCCGCGCCTAACTGCGTCGACTGCAAGGCCACGGATATCCTGGGGCCCCGCTGGACGCCCCGGGAAGGCGGGAGCGGACCGGCCTACAAGCGCATGTAGCGGCCGAGCGCCGCGTTCCGCGCTGAAGTGGCGGCCTCGGCTGTGTCATCGATTCCGCACCAGGTCCATGAACTGAATCGGCCTGATCACGCGCAGCCCGTCACGTGATCGGGCGGTGCTTTCCGTCAGCAGCGCCTCGATCTCGGCGAGCGTGAGGTCCGGAGCTACCTGCCAGGCCAGAGCTGAGAGCCCCGCAAGGTAGGGGATCGCCCAACTGTAGCCGCCTTCTCCCCAATAGACGTAGAGGTTCTGCCCGTTGTTCGAGGCAGTAGTACGGTAGTCGCCCGGCACGAGGATGGCCTCGGGTGACATGTCTCTGCCCTTCAGCATCAGGGCCACCTCGTAGTTGGACGGGACGTTGCGATCCTCATAGGGCGAGCAGCCACCCCAAAGGAAGGGCCCGAACACCTCGAGGCTAGAATAGATGACCTCGATCCCGGCCTGGTGGAGTCTTTGGAGGGCCGACTCCCATTCCTGGCGGTACGGATTGTCTCGGCCAATGCCGTCTGAGATGGACACGACTTTGATCTTCTCGTCGTCGCCCAGGGACTCGTTGAGCTCGATGATCCGATCGGCGGCGATCGAGTAGAAGCGGAAGTTCTTGCCGATGTCGGGCACGGCGAAGTAGTGGATTGTCGCGTCCGGCGCGACGCCCACGGTCTTCCCGGCGAGGATCGAGGCGCAGGCGATCCCATGGAAATGCGGCGACAGACCTTCCGTCTCGCCCTCGAAGACCTCGTGGTAGTGGATTCGCCGCTCGAACTCGCTGTGCCGATGTCGTATCGGCTTGTCGACGACGGCCACCGCGATCCCCTTGCCGGTGATGCCCTGACGGTGGAGCTCTCGCACCCCCAGGCCCGGGTCCTTGCCTGTCTCCAGCAGCTCATGCGGCGCGAAACCGTCCGGCAGCAAGGCGGGCCGAGGCCACTTCGTGTTGCCGTCGAAGGTCAGCTGGGCGAGGAACGGCACCGAGAGGTTCGTGAGGTCCTTGTCGCTCAGGTCCTTCCCGGCGAAGCCCCAGATCCTGTCCGCCGACCCCTGTGGGAGAACGGGGAAGTCAGCCTCTCTGACGGTCTGAGGGAGCCACTCCGGGTCTATGCCCCACGGATACTGGGCCACCTCCGGCGTCTGTTCGGCGCAGCCGCTAAGCAGGGCTGCCAGGGCGACAGCCACCCAGCGGGCCGAAGCGAGCGACCCCGATAGGGCGATTCTCCTCATCGAACGCGGCTCCCTTGAGGTCTGCAAAGCCGTGATCGCAGGCTGCCGACTGTGCAAGCTAGACTGCCGCGTCTGGTAGGACCAGGCCTGCGGTTGCAGCCGCCGAAACAGCGCCTCGGGCTTGGGCGTAGTGCTTTGTGGGTCAACGAAAGGGCTGGTCTCCGCATCTAAGGTGTTGGGAAGCCTACAGCTGCCGATCCGTGGGGCAGTTTCCGCCGGCTCTCGGCGTTTGTGAAGCAGGGGGCAGGAATGGCCTTCAACTTCTTGCAGGATCTGTTCAAGCGGCGCGTGCCGCACATCCTGGGTCTGTATCTCGGTGCATCCTGGGTCGTCATAGAGTTCGTCAGCCTGCTGGTCGACCGTTTCTACCTTTCGCCGCACCTGATCGAGTTCAGCCTGGTACTCCTGGCGTCGCTGGTCCCCACCATCGTGCTGCTCGCCTACGTCCACGGTAGGCCGGGTCCCGATGAGTGGACGAAGGCCGAGAAGATCGGCATACCCTTCAACCTGCTGGCCTCGGCGGCGATCCTGCTGATCATGTTCGGCGACCAGGATCTGGGCGCGGCGACCCGCACGCTGCAGTTAGAGAGCGAAGAGGGGCGCACGGTCGAGCGCGTGATTCCGAAGAGCGAGTTCCGCCGGAAGCTTGCTCTCTTCTACTTCGAGAACGAGACCGGCGACACGGCGCTGGATTGGCTACAGGTCGGCCTGCCGGTGGCGCTGTGGCTCGATCTTGACCAGGACCTCTTCCTCAGCGTGGTGGCGGAGTTCCAGGGGCACCTGAACCGGGCTGGCTATCCCGAAGGTGTCGGGCTGCCACCTGCCCTGCGGGCGCGTATCGCGGAGCAGCTGCATGTGGAGCATTTCGCCGTCGGCTCGTTCAGCGGGTCCGGTGACGATCTGTCGCTCAAGGTGTCACTCCATGAGACCGAGCGCCGCAGGTTGCTGGCGGAGAACTCGTATAGCGGCGGCGACGTCTTCGCGCTCGTGGACCGGATGTCGGTGCAGCTGCGACGCGACCTGGGGTTGCCGGACCGTCACATCGAGGAGATGCGGGACCTGCCGATCGCGGATATGCTGACCCGCTCGCTCGGCGCCTACCGGCTGTTCTCGAGCGCAGTCGCCGAGATCCTGATTCGTGGTGCATGGGCCCCAGCGAAGGAGCATCTCGAGGCGGCTGTGCGCGAGGATCCAAGCTTCGCCTTTGCCCAATACACGCTGTTCGAGGCCTACCTGTACTTTGGGGAGCGGGAGAACGCGGAAGCGGCGGCGCGGCTGGCCATGCAGCACGCCTACAAGCTGCCGGAGCGTGAGCAGTTCAATCTCAAGTACGCCTACTACAACGACATCGAAGAGGATCCCAACAGGCGATTCGCCGTCGCCAAGATGCGAGTCGAGCTGTTCCCGGAAGACATCGAGGGCCGGGCGCAGCTGGCTTGGGAGTATTGGCGCCGGGGTCAGACGGATCAGGCGATCGCGGAGTACGAGCGGATCTACGAGATCGACACGTCTCAGTACGGTTACTTCAAGATGATCGGCAGCCTCTACCGGGATCGAGGCGAGTTCGATAAAGCGCTGGGCTACTACGAGCAGTTTGCGGAGCGCGCGCCGAACGATCCGGCGCCGTTCCAGGTGATCGGGAATCTCTACTTCGCGATGGGGGACCACGGGCGTGCGCAGGGTTACCTGGAGCGCGCGCTGATCATCGATCCGCACAGCGTAGGTGCGCTCATAGAGCAGGGACACGTGGCGTTCCAGCTGGGCCGTTTCTTTGAGGCGCTGGACAGCTACGAGAGGGCACTCGCTGCCAGCGCGTACCCTCCAGATCGCCGCGCAGTGTACGCAGCCTTGCGCTCGTACCACGAGACCAGAGGTCAGCTGGCCAGGGCGATCGACTACCTGCACCTGGAGATCGCCGAGTGGGAGAGATTCCAACCTCCGGGCCAGGTGCTGCTCATGAAACTGCTGGACTCGCCTGGCCTCTACGCGCGGGCCGGTCGGGAAGACCTCGCGTTCGAGACACTCCACACGGCCGAGGAGGGGCTGGTGGCCCCTTACGACAAGGTCGTGCCGCTGGGTTACCTCGAGGTCTACCTGGAACTGGGAGATGCGGACAGGGCGCAGGAGGCCCTGGAGGGCCTGGAGCCGCTGATGGATTGGCTGGGAACCGCGAAGATCCGCCACAACTTGCTCTACGAGCAGGGCAGGATCCACGAGTTGAGGGGCGAATACCGGCAGGCGATCGAGAGCTACCAGGGTTCGCTGCGACCTGGCCCGGTGATGGCCGACCGCAACCAGGCGCTGGGCCGTTGCCACCGCATCCTGGGCGAGCTGGAGACCGCTCAGGAATACCTAGAGAGGAACCTCGAGGTTCTGCCGTTCAGCCCTGGCGCCCACTATGAGATCGCCCGGGTCTATGCAGAGTTGGGCGACCGGGACAGGGCGCTGGAGCACGTTCAGATAGCGCTGGAGATCTGGGGAGAAGCCGACCCGGACTTCCGTCCCGCCCTGGAGGCTCAGGAACTCCTGGCTGAGTTGACTTCGTCCCTGTGAGTTGCCAAGGCTCTCCGCCTCACCTACGAGGCTCGTCGGGCATTGACGGCCCAATCACCTAGCGCCGCTCGACCGCCACAGGCCAGTCCGGGAATCGCGCCTTTGTACGTACGAGTCTAGCTTGTAGCTCTTGGTCGTGCTCGTCGACCCGCATGGCCACGATCGCGATCTTGCCGTCCATCAAAGCGCCCACGTCCGAGTCTTCGGGTATCATGGCGTCCTCAGGCTGGAAGACCTGCAACGCCCAAGTCTCCGGTTCGCCAGCTTAGGCCTCTACAGTAGCGCGCGCGATGCCCGATAGGAGCCCGTAGGCGCGTCGTACCACTTCCACGCCGTGAATCTCGGACGGTGGGATGAGCGGGATGCTAACCGTGAGGTACTGAGGAGGCTCGAGGTTGCGGACGGGCTCGCTCCGAGTCAGCTCGACGCCCCAGTCTGCGACTGCCCTCACCGCCTCGGGATCGTCTTCTCTGAGACCGGAGACCGCGATGGCCGGCACGCCAAAGTAGGCCGCCGTGCGCGCGGCACCGATCGTCCCGGAACCGAACCAGGCGTCGGCGAGGTTCGGACCGCCGTTCACACCGGAGATTACCAGATCGGGCGGTACGTCGCGCATCGGACCGCTGAGCGCGAAGATGAGGCACTCTGCCGGGTATCCGTGGAGCGCGTAGGCCACTACCGCAGAGTCGCCCAGATCGCGACGCTCGACTGTGAAGCTTCGCGTCTGCAGTCCAGGGGCATAGTTGGAGCTGCCACTACGGTCCGTGGCCGGCGCGACGACGTACGTCTCCGCCACACGGGCAAAAGCACGGGCAAGGGCCAAGATGCCGGCGTCCTCGATCCCGTCATCGTTGGTGATGAGAACGCGCCTCGGCCAGGTCTCCCGCTGAGCAGAGACCCGGGAAGCGGCTGCGAGGAGAAGCGGTACGAGCAGTGCGACGGCGAGTCGCATCCAGCGCTGCCGCGATGATGTCGGCTTGGCCATTCTCGATACCCTCCATCAACCGACTGATGATGGCGAAACGTAGCAAGCTACGATGCGGTCGCAGGGATCGCCAACGAGCCAAGCTGGGAGGTGTGCAGCGTCGAGGCCGCCACGGGGCGCTTTCCCGCCGAGCGTAAGGGAGGCAGATTAGTCGCAAGCCCCACAGCCGACGGAGACGACGAGATGCGCGTGATCGGCTTGCTCGGTGGAATGAGCTGGGAATCCACCGCCGAGTACTACCGGATCATCAATCAGGAGATACGACGGCGCCTGGGCCGGCAGCACTCGGCGAAGATCCTCATGTATAGCGTCGAGTTCGAGGAGATCGAGCAAATGCAGATCGCCGGTGAGTGGGACCGGGCGGGGCGGTTGCTGGCCGAGGAGGCTCGACGCCTCGAGCGCGGTGGTGCCGATTTCCTGCTGCTCTGCACCAACACCATGCACAAGGTGGCTGCGGCCATCGAGGACGCGATCCATGTCCCCCTCATCCACATCGCCGACGCGACGGCGGAACGGGTCCGAGAGGCAGACGTGAGCCGGGTGGGCTTGCTCGGCACCCGCTTCACCATGGAGGAGGAGTTCTACCGAGGACGATTAGCGGAACAGCACGGACTCGAGGTGCTGATCCCGCCGCCGGAGGATCGGGCGGTCGTGGACCGGATCATCTTCGCGGAGCTCTGCCAGGGCCAGATACTGGAGCCCTCGCGTCGGGAGTACGTCCGCATCATCGAGGCGCTCGGGGCGCAGGGTGGCGAGGGGATCATCCTCGGCTGCACGGAGATTGGCCTGCTGATCAAGCCGGATCACTCGCCGCTGCCGGTATTCGACACGACACAGATCCACGCGGAGAAGGGCGTGGAGCTGGCGCTGGCTGAGGACTGAGGTCTCGGCCTGGGCAGGTCGGGAGCGCAGCCGGGAGGGAAGCGCCTGAGCGATGAGCGGCCGGAGATTGACAGCGCTACTGTCATAGTGGTAATATAGTTGGCACTTTGGGCGCTCTGCCTCTCGGCTCCGCCCACGTTAAATCTTTGCCGAAGCCACATCGCTCAGATGAGAGAGTACGCGCCCTTGACCCTCGGGCAGCTCGGCGGTCAGTCCGGCCCCCGGCCACCCGCCGCCAGGCGCGCTGCAGTCGCGAGGGACATGCCTCGCGACCCGCGTGAGCCCTTGGAGGCGCTGGTCGATGAGACGCTGGACCTCTGCCGGCGTTTTCGCGCTGTGGCCGAGCAGGTGCACGGTCGAGATGCGCCGTCAGCCCGGCGCCGGGACCTGCTGAGGGAGCTGGAGCGCCAGGGCCCGCAGACGGTGCCGCAGATGGCGCGGGCCAGCTCCGTGACTCGCCAGCACATCCAGGCGCTGGTGAACCCTCTCGCCGGGGCAGGCTACGTGGAGTTCGTCGAGAACCCGGCCCACAAGCGCTCCGCGCTGGTGCGACTCACGCTGCGGGGCGAGGAGGCCGTCGAGGCCGTGAACCGGCGCGAGGCGCGGCTACGGGCGCGGCTCGACCTGGCTGCCACCGAGCGGGAGCTGCGCCACGCGGCGGCGGTGCTGCGGGCCGTGCGTGACGCGCTGGAGGCGGTCTAGCCGCCCTCGACCTTGGCGTCGTAGACGCGGCGGAACTCGATATCCCTGGGCCCGCCGCTGATCTTCACCTTCACGTAGAGCTGCCGGCCGTCCGGCGCGAGCTCATAGGTCTGAGAGGCCTTGAGACCGTTCTCGAGTTCCCGGTCCAGCACGAGCTTCTTGCCCTTCCAGCGCGCCCTCACCCTGACGTCGCCGAGGCCTTCTTCCGACACCTCTTCCCAACGCCCATCGGTGCGATAGACGAGCTGCGCGCCTTCGACGCCTGCGAAGTTGACTGTCGAGTCAGCCTGGACAAGCTTGAAGGCGAGCTGTCCCTGCAAGATGGCCCTCATCCTGGTCTGCATCTCTTGGGGGTTCACCCGGGGCCGCGCGCCGGGGCGGGCGCCGGGACCCGGCGGGCGGTCGCGCTGCATTTGAGCGCGCGGGTCCCCGCTCTCCTCGAAGTTGAGCACCCACGTGCCACTCAAGTCGGGATGCCGGGGCGTGACCCCCTCATCGGGGCCGCGGCCGCCTGAGCACGACGTCAGGGCAGTCAGGGTCGCGACGAGGGTCACAAGCGGTGTGGCGGCGGGGGTGATGAACCTCATACTCTTCGCTCCTCGTTCGTTACGGTGACACAGGGCCTTCGCGTTTCAGGCGCCCGGGCGAGTTCGCTCTCCAGGGCCTGCGGTCACAAGCGAGCTAGCGCGAACGCGCGGCTGCCGCTACGGCTGAGGCGGCGGGGGTCCACGGCGCATCTGGCCCTGTCCAGGCATCCTCTGGCCCATCGGACCACGCCTTGGTCGCATGAGCTGCAGCAGGCTGTCCAGCCGGGTTGCCTGTTCCTCCGTCAACACCGCGCGGATCTCCATGTGGACGGAATCGGTGACGGCGCGGAGGCGTGGAAGCATCTCGCGCAAGATCCCTTCCGTCTGCGGTTGCCCCTGCTCAAGGATCTCGAGGATCTGCCGGCGCTGTGCCAGCGTCAGGTTGAGCTGACGGAACATGCCCGGCAAGGTGCCGCGACGAAGCGGTCGCAGCATCGTCATGTCAGGCGGCGGCGGCTCGGGCGCGCGGCGTGCGGCGAGCAGGCGGTCGCCAGCGACACCCGCGAGGACCCCGGCGAGGAACACAACCGCCACGAGCGCGATGCCTTGCGCCCGGACGCGGCCCAAGGACTCGACACCCTCCTTCATTGCTCGGACTCCAGGGTTACGAGTAGCTCGGTGGGAGTCGGCAGCTCATCACCACGCACCCACTCAGCGACTTGTGTTGGCACACCGATCGCTTCCGCCAGGCCGGGCTCCGTCGTCTCGGTCGGCGCTGTTGTCTGCAGGCGTGCGAGCGCCGTGAGCGACACGATGCCGGTTATGGCCGCCGCAGCCAGCAAGGGCCCCCACCAGAGGGCGACCTGGCCGACGACGCTGCCCCGTGCGCGGCGTGCGGCGAGTTCGCCAGCCGCAGCAGCGGTGATCGAGCGCACGATCTCCTCGAACCGCTCCGCGTCCCGCATCGGGTCGAGTGGTGAGAAATCGATGCGATCCTCAGTCATCCGAGTACTCCTTCAGCAGCTTCGTGCCCAGCCGCTCGCGCAGGAGGCGGCGGGCGCTCATCAGGTGCTGCCGTGACATGCCCTCCGAGAGCCCGAGCAACTCCCCGATCTCGCGGTGCTTCCAACCCTCCAGATCATGTAGTAGCACCACCTCGCGCTGGATCTCGCTGAGTTCGGTAAGCGCGGACTTGAGTTCGCGCCGCAACTCCTCGCGCTCCGCCTCGCGGCCCGTGTCCTCGTCGCTCGCCGCCCTGACCTCTTCGAGTGGCAGCACCGACCTCACCCGCCGGTAGCTGCGGAAGTTGCGCGCCCGGTTGCGCACGATCTGGAGCAACCAGGCCGAAAATCGCTCCGGCTGCCGCAGCCTGTCCAGGCGCTCGAGCGCCCGGAGGAAAGCGTCCTGGCAGGCGTCCTCGGCGTCCATCGGGTTCCCCAGCACGGCCAGCGCCACCGCGTGCGCCGCCCTGTAGTAGCGGCGGACCAGTGCCTCGAACGCCGCGGCGTCGCCGCGCCGGGCTCGCTCCACCAGGAGCACTTCGGGTAGGTCAGGACCCTTATCGGAAGCCATGGCTCACGACGCCTGCACTTACAAAGACAGGCAGTCTGCCGGAAATGTTAGTCAAATCCGCCTCGTCCCTCTACGGCGCCGCCGCCGTCCAGGTGGGGCGGTGGGCCTCGAACTTGCGGACCCCTGGGGTGTAGTATGAATGTTCCGAGTAAGTCCCGCCCACCGCGGGTCTCGAGCTGACCGAGGTGACGCCGGACGCCATCCGACCGCGCTAACGCGTGCACACGGCCGTCGAGTAAGAGCAGGCTACCCGCCCATTGAGATCGTCAGCCAGTCCTGACGTAGAGGATTCGAAGGCGCTAGGTGTCTTGGAGCTGATCAACAGCGGTGGCGGCTTCCTCCGCAGCCGCGGGGCGAGTTACGTGCCGTCGGGCCGCGATGTGCACGTCGGTCGCAGGTTGGTGCAGCGCTACCGGCTGCGCTCGGGCGACGAGATCGCCGGCGAGGTGGGGAAGTCACCCGGCCGCGGCAAGAGCCCACCGCTCACCAGGATCACCGCTATCAACGGGCGGCCGCCGGAAGAGATCGAAGCGCGCCCTGACTTTGATCGGCTGGGCGCCGTCCATCCCGACGAGCAGCTCGTCTTGGAGTGCGGCCGCAGGCTTCTCGACGCGTCCGACTACACGAACCGGGTGATCGACCTCCTATGTCCCTTCGGCAGAGGCCAGCGCGCGCTCATCGTTTCGCCGGCCAAGGCGGGAAAGACCACAGTCCTGCAGTCGGTTGCCGAGGGGATCGTCAAGAACTATCCCGAGGCCACACTGCTGATCCTGCTGGTGGACGAGCGGCCGGAGGAGGTCACCGAGATGGAGGCCTGTGGCTTCGGCGAGGTGGTCTCGTCGAGCTTCGATTTCCCGGCGGACCGGCATGTCGCGGTGGCGGAGCTCACCCTGGAGCGAGCGCGTCGGCGCGTGGAGCTGGGCGAGGACGTGATCATCATCCTCGACTCGATCACGCGGCTGGCCCGGGCGTACAACAACGTGGAGCGGGGAACCGGTCGTACCCTATCTGGTGGCCTCGATGCCTCGTCCCTCGAGAAGCCGAAGCGCTTCCTGGGCAGTGCTCGCAAGATCGATCCTGCGAAGGGCGGCGGCTCACTCACCATCATCGCCACCGCGCTCGTCGATACGGGCTCGCGGATGGACGACGTGATCTTCGAGGAGTTCAAGGGCACCGGCAACAGTGAGCTGGTGCTGAGCCGCGAGCTCGCTGACCGCCGCATCTTCCCGGCCATCGACCTCAACGCCAGCGGGACGCGTCGCGAGGAGCTCCTGCTCTCGCCGGAGGCGCTGGGGGTGTCGCAAGCCATCCGGCGCCGCCTGGCCCAGACGTCACCGGTGGAGGCGATGACGGAGCTGCTGGGCGTGATGAAGCGTACCGCCTCGAATGCCGCCCTGGTGAGTCAGGCGGCCAGCCCCCTCTAAGCCCCCAGTTCGAAGCACTCTATCGCTGCACAGTTTTCCAGCCGCTGCAAAAAAAGTCACGTACGGAGTTCGCGCCGGACGTCGTAAGTCGTTGCCAGCTTTGCGTCGACTCGCTGGCACGGAAGTGGCACGTGTCGGCGATTGGGCTGTCCTCGCAACAGCTGTAGCCTGAACCGAGCTGGAGAGATTCTCCGGGGCGCGCCAGTCCGCTCCCGCCAACTCAACGACTGGTAGACTGGGAGGCGATTCCATGCCCAGGCCCACGTCCGGATCGTCGGTGACGTCGTCTTCGGGCGGCGTGGCCCCTATCAGGACGACGGTATACCACATGCCGCGCCGAGCGAACCCGGATCTCTTCACCGAGTCGGCGTTCCTGCATCTGGCGAAGACGACGTGGGCGCGGCTGACGACTCCCAGGGCGATCACGACCTACCGAGCCACCTTCCGGCAGTTGCTCGCGCTCCTGCGGCTGACCTGTCACCTCCTGGTGGAGGTGACCGTGGAGTTGGCCCGCTACATGTGGGAGCTGAGCCTCTGGGCGGCGGGCATTGGTCGCGAGTTGCTGGCTCGTGCCGAGCAGACGTTGCAGGCGCGTCGCCGGGCGGCGGCTCGTGCCGAAGGGGTTCGGGACTCCCGCCGAAGCGCAAACTCTCGCATCGGGTGTGGGCACGACCCACACGGCCAGGTAGCGGCACGCACCCAGCGGGCAGGTGCGGCACGGTGCCCAACAGGGACTCCTGGGCCTCGGCAACCGCAAGGGTGCGGCCGGCCGACGGCTCGGCCCCGGCCGGTCAGTCACACGCGCGCGCAGGTCGTGGCGCGCGTCCGGCAAGCGCTCCCCGAGGACTCCCTGCACGTCAGGCCGCTTGGCGAACTGGCGGGCGCGGCGCTGGGTGCTGCCTGGTCGCGAGCGCTCCGGCTCGCGGCGCGAATCCGCCGCGTAGCGAGCACGCGCGTGGAGCTGAACTGGGCTTGGCGGACTTGGCTGCGCCGCTACCGCTTGGCGTGCATATCGCTCTTGCAGTGCGTCCTGCTTCTGCTCGCCGGCCCCGTCCTCGTGGACATCCTTGCGACTTTCAGCGCGAGCGCAGCCTCGCGAATCACTTCGGTGTCACCACCCGCAGCGCCGCGGATCGAGTTCCCCCGATTCTCCGTCCCCACGGTGACGATCCGCAAGCCAGCGATCCCTGAGTTCTCTCTCCCGGCTCTGCCCGTTCCCAGGTTTTCCAAGCCGAGGCTCATCGTCCCCGAGCTCTCGCTCCAGCTTCCCGGCTTCATCGTCGAGCCAGTGAGAAAGTTGGACGCCATGCTGGCGGGCCCGCTGATCGACGCGGGATCACGGGTCGTGGTGGCAGATGTGGCTATTCCGGCCGCTGGCGAGGAGCGTCTCGGCCTGGTGCTGGCGCTGCTGATCGAGGCGGAGCTTGCCCAGGCCCGGCGTTTCGCGGTGGTGCCCCGCGAGCGAACGCTCGCCGCACGGGGTGCCAGCGGCTTTGCCCTGACGACCACCCAGGCGCTTGAGCTGGCCCCCGCCACCCGCGCAGCGGCCGTGATCGCGGGTGAACTCGTGGTCAAAGACGGCGTCCACCGCCTGGCGCTCAGCGTTCTCGATCCGACGGGCGAGGAGCGGTACCGCGTCGAGGCGGAGGTTGTCGAGACGGGGATGCTCGAGGCGCTCGGCGAGAGCCTGCGGCAGCTTCGTGGGAGACTGGCTGCGGCATCCGAGGCGAAGCACGCCACGTCGGTCCTGTCGCCGTCATTTCAGGCTCTGCTTGCCTACGCCCGCGCGCGGGCCCACCTCCATAATGGTCGCTACCGCCGGGCCATCACTGCGGCGAGGGAAG
The DNA here is from genome assembly GCA_039586495.1 of Gemmatimonadota bacterium. Lineage (GTDB taxonomy): Bacteria > Gemmatimonadota > Gemmatimonadetes > Palauibacterales > KS3-K002. The sequence continues at coordinate 86,354 of JBDHKG010000001.1, forward strand.
CGGTACGGCACGACTCGGCCTTCGCTTCGGCGCATCGCTTGCTCGCCGACGCCTATGCACTGGCCGGTCAGCGATCCCGTGCCAAGGCCAGCCTCGAGACCACCTGGCGGCATCGGGGCCGACTCTCGGAACGGGAGCGCCTGCGGGTCGCTGCCGATCGCCAGGCTCTGGCTGGCCAGTATTCCCAGGCCATCTTGGCCTACGACCGCCTGTTCAGTCGCTACCGAGACGATGTTGGCGCGCTGAAGAGCCAGGCCATTCTGCAGACGATGATCGGAGTTCGCGGCGGTGGCCTCGGAAACCTGCAGGTCGCCTACTCCATCGATCCCGTCGATTGGCCGCCGCTGGACCGCGTGGCCCGGTTCCTCGGCTATCGCGGCCGTCTCCCCGACGTGAGCGCCTTGGTCGCCGCCTCGGACTGAGCGAGCGGCCACGATACCTCGCACCGTTGCCAACCGACTCCCAGCTCGCTAAGAAAATAGGGGATACGCTCTAACGGCGAGCAGCGCCGCTCCGCTGGCGCTGGACGCGCGCCGCGGAACGGTATTCGGCGGGACGATCAGGAGCGTAGTCGCGTCACTCTGGGGAGGCGTAGAGATGAAGCGAATACCCTCTCTCACCCTGCTTCTGTTGGTCGTGGCCTCTTCCGCGGCAGCCCAGGAGCGGACGCTGTTGGGCCGGCGCTTCCACTCGGGCGGGTTCGGCGGGCCGGTCGTCAAGTTCAGTGAGGTGGATGGTGACTTCGCCGTATTCGCCGGTGGCCGCGGCGGCTGGATCATCAATCATACGCTCGTGCTCGGCGTCGGCGGCTACGGGCTGGCCAACGACATCGAGATTGGGTGGCCCGGCTCGAGGGATATCGAGTTCGGCTACGGCGGCTTCGAGCTGGAGTACATCAACAGATCCAACAGCCTGATTCACTTCACCGCCTACTTGCTGATTGGAGGGGGTGGCTTGAGCACGAGCCTGCCCGGCGATGAGGAGGCGGTGTTCGTGTTGGAGCCGGCGGCCAACGCCGAGCTGAACATCACCCCCTATTTCCGCCTGTGTGTCGGCGGCGCCTATCGCTACGTGACCGGTATCAATATGCCGATCTTCGATGAGGAGGACTTGAGCGCGGCCGTCGGGGTCATGACCTTCAAGTTCGGCGCCTTCTAGCGAGCGCGTGTGGCTGGGGGAGTTGGCGCAAACTGGCGGAGGTCGGTCTTGCAGGCACGTACCGGGTCGTGCTCGAGCCGCGTGACAGGCTCGCGGCGTTGCGTCGAGATCCTTTCGGGCTCTGTCGAGCTGAGGCGCCGCTGCCCTCAGGAGGAAGCAACCGGTAGGCGGCCGTCTTCAGCGGGCGGGGAGCTGGCCGGAGCGTGCAGTTCCCACCACTTTCGGGCCTTGCTCTGCGTCCAGCACTCCACGGGAACAGAGGTCAACGCGGCCTGTAGCTCCTCCGCACTCTGGTAGCGGTCGGTCGGATCTTTCGCCAAGCACCTCATCACGACCTCGTCCAGTTCGGCGGGGATGTCTATCTCGGCGGTCTCCGACGGCTTGCTGGGCATTGTCCTCACATGATCGAGTATCACCTCGATGGCCGAAGAGCGTGCGAAGGGCGGTTGACCGGTGAGCATCCAGTAGGCTACGCCGCCGACGTTATAGATGTCTGCTCGCCCGTCGATCTTGTCGGCGCCCTCGATCGCCTCAGGGGCGAAGTAGTGGGGTGTCCCTAGGATCATGCCGCTCTTGGTGACCGTACCGGCATCCTCCAATCCGATCTCCTTTGCCAACCCGAAGTCCAAGACCTTGGCGAAGTCGTACAGGCCACCGCGTCTCGTTAGGAATATGTTGGACGGCTTGATGTCGCGATGGATCACCCCCAGGGAGTGTGCTTCGGATAGGGAGCCGCAAACCTGTTCCAGGACGTAAATCACCCGCTCCGTCTGCATCGGTCCGAAACGCTCCACCAGCGTCTGCAGATCCAGTCCGTCGAGGTACTCCATTGCGTAGTAGAACGTGTTTTCCGGGGTGTGGCCGAAATCGTAGATCGTGATCGTGTTCGGGTGCGTTAGAGCCGCCGACAGCCGGACCTCGCGCTCGAAACGGGTGACTGCTTCCTCGCTACCACTCTTCTCGGGGTGAATCACTTTGACTGCTGTGGGCCGGCACATCAGTGCATGCTGCGCCAGGTACACCTGCCCCATGCCTCCCTGGCCCAGCTCCTCCTCGATCAGATAGCTCCCAAGCCGACGGGCCTGGTGAAGCTGTTGCCTCATGTTGTAGAGCGCCTTGGTGATCAGGACCGACACGACCGCGAGTATTGTCAGGTGGAACGTACCTTCCAGGACCAGGTTTCTGAAGTCACCCGTGCCGCCGTTGTCATCCCAGAATTCACGAATCTCCGGAAGACCGAAGTAGGCGGCCCCCATCGCGATCGGGTAACCAAGCGCGCCTGTCACGGCCAGGCCGGTCTGCAGCCCGACCGGTACCGGTACGACCGCTGCGTGGATGAACAGCGCCAGCGACACCCCTAACGTCGGCACTTCCACCAGGTCGAAGACGGCTGCGACGAAGAGCGTCAGAAGAAGAACGAACGTCACGACGATATAGTCGATGACCAGCAACTGCCGCGTGTTCCAACGCCTGAAAAGGACTATCGCCGTCGCCAGACCGAGGGAGACTGGGTACAGGTTGTAGATCGCGTTGATGTGAGGAGTAAAGAGGTTCTCAGTCGCGGGGTGGAAAGGCACGATGCTGTAAAACAGGTAAAGCGCGATGCCTATGGAGAAACCCGCGGCGTAGACGGCCCTCAGGCGTTGCCCTAGTGTCTCCCCGAGCTCCTCTTGGAACGAGGTGCCCTCGGCCCGCGACAGGGAAACCTGGTGCCTGAAGCCTTTCAGGACGTCCACAACAAACCTCGGGCTAGTCGCCGGGCCATCTGTGCATGATAAGGTGGCAAGCTCCGGCGTCGCTGTGCAATTTCGCGAGGACCGCGCGTCTTCGCAACCGAGTGGGTCTTGAAACAGCAATTGACTGTGCGTCGTCGCGCCTTCTTGAATGCAGTCGAAGGGCGCGTGCCAAGGGAGGCACAAGAATGAAGCGACTGCCACGATCGCGATGCTGCTCGCCACGGCCTCGCCGGTTCTGGCGCCGGCGGCGGCTACGGGCATTCACCAGGCGTGGAAGGTTCGGACTTGAGCTCGTTCTACGCGCACGTCGCCTTGAAGTTCGGCACCTTCTAGCCAAGCCCATATCTGGCTCTGTCAACGAACAGCCTCCCCGAGGGCCGGGGAGGCTTTCGTCTTCCAGCTGCGAGTAGTCCTAGCTGTGCACTATTCCGCCGGTGTGCTGGCGTTCCAGATTTCGGCGTGCAGCTTCCAGCTCCCGTCGGCGCCGCGCTTCCAGACGACCAGGTACTTGCCCTGCTCCACAGCGCCACCCTCGCCTTCGCCAATTGGCATCGACCAGGTGCCGATCTCGTAGGCGAATTCGCCGGCGCCATCGACGCTTACGGTGCTCAGGTTCAAGGTGAAGCCACCCTCGGCGAAGCCGGCGGCCCAGACCTCCTGCACGGCCGGCAGACCCTGCACCATCTCGGCCTCGGGCGGGAGCAGGGTCGCGTCCTCCGTGTAGAACGCAGCGACCGCGGTCGCTGCGCCGGCTCTCACCGCTTCCATGAACTGGGCGTTGACCGCTTCGATGGCCTCCTGGAGCTGAGCCCGATCTAGGGCCATCGCCATCTCGATCTGCTCCGCGGCCGTATCCTGCTGCGATTGCTCGCCACAAGCGGTCAGAGCCAAGACCAGGGCTGGGAGCAGAGCGGAAATTCGAGCCAAGGACCTCATCTCATCCTCCTGGGCTGTGCTTTTCGGTGTGATGGCCGTTTGCCACTCCAGGGTAGCCGCACGGCGGCGACGTCGCAATGATTGGTGGTCAGAGCGGGAAACTGATGCGGCTGTTGGCCTGGAGGATCCGCGGTGCATCTGCACGACGTCGTTGAGAGCTCACGCCGCGTGGCGGAGACGAGCGCCCGCCTGGAAAAGGTGGCGGCGTTGGCGACTCTGCTGCGCCGGTCGCAGCTTGAAGAAGTACCCATCGCCGTCGCCTTTCTCACGGGAGAGCCGCGTCAGGGGCGCATAGGCATCGGGCCGGCGAAGATACGCGCCGCGTTTCCAGACGCTGCTGCGGACGAGCCCTCCCTTGCCATCCTCGAAGTCGACGCCGCGCTGGAGCGGATCGCCTCGGCTTCCGGACCCGGGTCGGCCGCCGAGCGGGGGCGCCTGCTCCACGAGCTGCTGGCGCAGTGCACCCGGGAGGAGCAGGAGTTCGTCGTTCGCCTGGTCCTGGGGGAGCTGCGTCAGGGTGCGCTCGAGGGCGTGATGGTGGAGGCGATTGCCAGAGCGGGGGACGTGCCCGCATCGGTCGTTCGCCGCGCCCTCATGTTCTCCGGTGCTCTTCCCGAGGTCGCGACCGCCGCGCTGTCCGAGGGGAGGGAAGGGCTAACCCGGTTCGCGATCCAGCTTTTCCGACCCGTGCAGCCGATGCTCGCCGGTACAGCCGAGGAGGTGGGCGAGGCGCTCGACCGCTTCCAGATCGCCGAGCTGGAGTACAAGCTGGACGGCGCGCGCGTGCAGGTGCACCGCGCTGGCGACGATGTTCGCGTCTACACGCGCCGCCTGAACGACGTGACAGCCGCGGTGCCGGAGTTGGCGGAGGGCGTTCGCGCACTGCCCGTGCGCGAGATCATCCTCGACGGCGAGACGCTCGCCTTCGGAGATGACGGGGTGCCGCATCCCTTCCAGTTGACGATGAGCCGGTTCGGCCGCAAGCTCGATGTGGAGCGCCTGCGACGGGAGCTGCCGCTCGATGCCTTCTATTTCGACCTTCTCTATCTCGACGGCGCAGGCCTCACCGACCTTCCGGCGCGTGAGCGTGTGGATGCGCTTTCGGAGGTGCTTCCGCCGGGGCTACTGATCCCACGCACGGTCACCGGCGACCCGGAAGAAGCGCGGGCGTTTCTGCAAAGAGCTCTGGCCGCGGGACACGAGGGCATCATAGCGAAGGCACTCGATGCTCCGTACGAGGCCGGTCGCCGCGGCAAGAGCTGGCTCAAGCTGAAACCCGCCCACACACTCGACCTTGTCGTGCTCGCCGCCGAGTGGGGCTCGGGCCGCCGCCGCGGCTGGCTCAGCAACCTGCACCTGGGTGCCCGCGATCCGGCTGGCGGCGGCTTCGTGATGCTGGGAAAGACCTTCAAGGGGATGACCGACGAGATTCTGGCTTGGCAGACCCGCAGGCTCCAGGAGCTGGCGATCAGTCGGGATGCCCATACCGTCTACGTTCGTCCCGAGCTTGTTGCAGAGATAGCGTTTGACGCTGTACAGATGAGCCCGAAGTACCCCGGTGGTGTCACGCTGCGCTTTGCGAGGCTGAAGCGCTATCGGCCTGACAAGAGCGCAGCAGAAGCGGACACGATCGAAACTGTGCGGGCGATTTACGATCCCGCCGACCTCAGCCCTCCGCGCCGGCGAACTTGAGGAATAGTGTTGCATGCTCGAACTCGACCACGGCAGCGACCGCCCCCAAGACGTCGACTCTTTGGCGGCCCGGGAGCCCTCCCCGGGCACAGTCTCTTTCGCGCAGGAGATGCGACTCTGGCAGTTGGAGGCCTGCAATGCAAGGGCGAGCAGCATCGCCCCAAACGCTACCGGTAGGGCTTGAGCCCGCGTTTCAGCAACCGTATTGTTGCTGCAAATGAAGATCGATGATCAACCTGCCGATCCGGCGTTCTCGGCCCGATGACCACGCTCTTCCCCACGGTCTACTCAGACAAGAACAACTCGACGTTCTTCGACGTTAGGGGGACCCTCATCACGGTCAGCTACGAGGTGATCGAGCGGAAGAGGTGGTTCGTGCTTCCGGGTCCATCGCTGGCGAGGGTGAAGATCAACGTCGGCGATGGCGCGTCCGTGTTGTCCTACGATTATTCGCTGCCCAGGAACCGCCGGGTCGGCGCGGAGATCACCGCTGTCGAGCGTGGCCTCTACAGCCTCCTGGATGAGGCCGTCCGCACCACCATGCAGATCAAGGTGCTGGAGGCGGCGGAGCGGGAAGTGAAGGCGCTGGAGGATGAGCACCTGTTCGAGGGTGGGAGCCGCGCTCGGGAGTGCCTCGAGCTGCCGTCCGACCCCGCGGCGGCGCGAAGAACGTGGGAGCAGAAACTTCTAGGGGAGCTGGTCGACAGGCTCGTCACCGCGGTCCGGCATGTGACCAACGTGACGTCACTGACCGTGGAAGGGCTCGAGGCACAGCAACGTGACCGGGCCCAGGCACTGGAGCGAGTCGTTCAGTCAACGAGTCTCACCTCCGTGTTGGAAGCTCAAGGTGTGCTGGGTGCCGTTGAGTCGTTCCTGGCCCACGAAGTGGAGACGAGCACTGATGTGAAGATCTTGAGGGAGAGGACACTGGACTACCTGGACCGGCTGCGTCAGAGAAGTGGACATGCCGTGCCGGCGATCAGCTATGAGCAGGCGCACATCATCACGAACGAGTTCGTGCCCGCCTATGTGGCAATGAAGAAGAAGTATGACGCGGCGGCCGCGTTCCCGACCGACATCGTCGGCCACGCCTTCGGGAGCTTCTTCGGCGGTGGGATCACAGGATGGCTGACGCTCTCGCTGTTCGGCGAGGCTGTGATCAGAGGCCTGACGGGGATGTCGGTCGATATTCCGGGCTGGTATATCGGTGCGGCCGTGGCGTTCGTCTGGCCGTACATTAAGGCCGCGGTCGGTGCGGCGCGACGCGACAAGCAGTACGAGAGGCGGCGTCAGTTGCTGCTTCAGAGGCTGAGTAAGCGGCTAAAACTCGTGTGGCCGGAAGGAGGCTCGCCTTCGCTCCCTGCCTCCTAAGGCATCACGGCGTGCGAGCGGATGTACGCTTCCAGTTCCGGTGCCGGCTTGAACCACTCACCGCGCACGTGCGCATCTGAAAACGTCGTGTGCAGCTCACGTACGAGAGCCCTTGCGTTCCTCGCGCGGATCACACCGAGCAGCTTCAGTTCTCCCGGGTTGCCGAGTTGCAGCTGGTGTAGCCGCTTTTCGAGCTGTCGCTTCCGAGCGACGCCGATCCTGATCTCACCGCCTCGGGTGTCCTTAATAAAGTAGACCAGCTTCATCGGGTGTTGCACTCCGTAAGAGGCTGACCGCGCGAGCCGGATTGCCACCGTTCAGCTGTAGACATGGCGGACACGCCGGACCTCGAGAGGCGGTCGGAGGATGAAGCCTACGCGCCACCACATCCTGCGCCCGATGGGCCGAGAGATCAAGGTGGGCACGGACACGGTCGAGGCAGGCTAGCTCATTCTGTCGCAGTCAGAACGGTGTGCTTGCGCTAAGAGCCGTTGCGTCGTCTTATTCCGGCACTGCTGAGGACAGGGTCTTGGACACGGGGCAGCAGTCTGCCCGTGAAGAGGAGTCTACCAGGAGGCGAGCATGAGACGCATTGTATTGGCTTTTGCAGCCGCTGGCCTGCTCAGCGTATCCGGCCAGTCGATCGCCCAGGAGCCGAACACCGCTTACTTGGACCAGCTGCCGCCGCTCATCGACCGCGAGCTGTTCTTCGGGGACCCGGAGATCAGCGGTGCGCAGATCTCGCCGGACGGCCGCTTCATCTCGTTCCGCAAGCCGTACAGGGACGTGATGAACATCTGGGTGAAGCGGACCGAGGAGCCGTTCGAGGCGGCGCGCCCGATCACGGCCGACACCGAGCGGCCGGTGTTCGAGTACTTCTGGAGCGAGGACAGCCGCTCTGTCCTCTACGTGCAGGACAAGGGCGGCAACGAGAACTTCCACGTCTATGCCGTGGACCCCGCCGCGGAGCCCGAGGCGGAGACCGGCGTGCCGCCGGCGCTCGATCTGACGCCGTACGAGAACGTGCAGGCCCGCATCTACGCGGTGCCGGAGGCGACGCCGGACAAGATCATCATCGGCCTGAACGATCGCGATCCGCAGGTTCACGATGTCTACCGCGTCGACCTGAACACGGCCGAGCGCGAGCTCATCATCCAGAACACCGAGAGCATCGCTGACTGGCAGATGGACCTCCAAGGTAACCTGCGGCTGGCGGTCAAGGTTGGTCCCGAGGGCGGGACACACGTCCTGCGTGTGGACGGGCAGACGCTGACCGATGTCTATTCCTGCAGCAGCGAGGAAACCTGTGGACCGGTTCGCTTCCACAAGGACGGGCAGCGTGTCTACATGATCACCAACAAGGGTGAGGACGTCGACCTGGCGCGGCTCATCCTCTTCAACCCGGAGACCGGCGAGGAAGGTCTCGTCGAGTCGGACCCGGAGAACCAGGTGGACCTCGGTGGCGTGGTCTTCTCGGACGCCACAGAGGAACTCGTCGCAACGGCCTACGTCGGCGACCGCGTGCGCATCTACCCGAAGACCGACGAGGTCGCGCACACCCTGGAGGTCCTTCGTGAGAAGCTGCCGGAGGGTGAGCTCAGTCTCGGTTCCTCGACTGAGGATGAGCGGTTGGTTCTCGTCGCGGTCACGCGCGATGTCGACCCGGGTTCGATGTACCTCTACAACCAGGACAGCGAAGAGGTCGAGCTGCTCTACCGCTCCCGGCCGGAGCTGCCCAGCGAGGACCTGGCTTTCGTGAGGCCGATACGGTACAAGGCGCGCGACGGCGTGGAGATCCCCGCGTACCTGACCATGCCGCGGGGCGCCGAGCTGAGGAACCTGCCGGTGGTTATCATGCCGCACGGTGGACCCTGGTGGCGCGACGTCTGGGGCTACGACCCCTACGCCCAGTTCCTGGCTAACCGTGGCTACGCCGTGCTGCAACCGAACTTCCGGGGTTCGACAGGTTACGGCAAAGCGTTCCTGAACGCCGGGGACAACGAGTGGGGCACCGGCATCATGCAGCACGACATCACCGACGGCGTGAAGTACCTGATCGACGAGGGGATCGCCGACCCCAACCGCGTGGCGATCTTCGGCGGCTCCTACGGCGGTTACGCGACCTTGGCAGGAGTGGCGTTCACGCCGGATGTCTACGCGGCGGGTATCTCCTACGTCGGCCCATCCAACCTGATCACGCTGCTCCAGTCGATCCCGCCCTACTGGGCGCCGGTCAAGAAGCTGTTCGACATCCGTGTGGGCGACCCGGACGACCCTGAGGACCGTGAGCGTCTGCTCGCGCAGTCGCCGCTGTTCTCGGCGGAGCAGATCACGGCGCCGCTGCTGGTGATTCAGGGGGCGAACGACCCGCGTGTGAAGAAGGTTGAGTCGGAGCAGATCGTGGTGGCGCTGCGCGACCTGGGCCGCGAGGTCGAGTACATGCTCGCCCCCGACGAGGGACACGGGTTCGCCGGCGAGGAGAACCGCCTCGCACTCGCCGTGGCCATGGAGCAGTTCTTTGCCCACCATCTGCTGGGCCGCTACCAGGAGGACATGCCCGAGCCGATCGCGGCCAGGCTGGCGGCGCTGACCGTCGATGTGAACACCGTCGTCCTCCCGGAGGTCAGTCTTGCCGCTGCCGAGGCGGAGACAGCGCCGCTGCCCGTTGCGCGGGGGATTCAGGCGGGAACGTTGGGATACACGACGAAGCTGCAGGCGATGGGCCAGGAGATGGCCATCCAGGCGACGCGCACCGTCGAGGCCGCGACCGTCGACGGCCGTGAGGTCTGGCGCGTGATCGACGTCTCGACCCTGCCGATGGGCACGGTGATCGATACGCTGGAGCTGGACAAGGCGAGGTTGACGCCAGTCCGTCGTAGCATGGGCGGCATGGGCGTGCTCAAGCTGAACTACAGCGAGATGACGATTACGGGTGAGATGGGCGTGCCCGGTCAGACCGTTCCGGTGAACGTGGAGCTCGCGGCGCCAGTCTTCGCGGGCGATGCCGGGCTGGAGGTGAGCCTGGCCGGTCTACCGCTGGCCGAGGGTTATGAGACGACGTTGCGGACGTTCGACCCGGAGAGGCAGCGGGTCCGGCCGATGCAGCTGTCGGTGAAAGGCAGCGAGACGGCCGAGTGCGCGGCGGGCACGTTCGAGACGTTGGTGGTGGAGCTCAAGCCTCTCGATGGTGATGAGGCCGGCACGTCCACGATTCACGTCATGAAGCAGGCGCCGCACCACATCGTGCTCAGGGAATTCCGGCTCCCGGCGGCGCTGGGTGGCGGCACGGGCAACAAGGAGCTCATGTCCATCGGCTCCGGTAGCTCCCCGTAGCTCCGCAGCGCGGTTCAAGCCGCGAGAACGCTCGGTCGGTCCCTCGGCCGGGCGTTCTCTGTTGGCGGTGCATCCCCGCCGTTGCGCCAGTTCGAGAAGCTCGCTCGCGCCGATCGCCGGGACTAGATTGCA
>JBDHKG010000163.1:0-5180 GCA_039586495.1 Gemmatimonadota bacterium
TGGGCGTGTTCTCGACCTCGATGTCCGGCGCCACACCGTAGTTCTCGATGATCCAACTGCCATCGACATCGTTGGTACCGAACTGCGGCACGCTGACGTCGCCGCCGTCGATCAGCGAGCCGTGATTGGTGTACCCGATCACACCGCCCCACGTCCGCTTCCCGATCAGCGGACCCAGGCCCGCCTGCCGGAACGCGGCCGGGAAGATGTCACCATCAGAGGCGGACGTCTCGTTGATCAGACAGACCATATGGCCATGGAACACGGTACCCGGGTAGGTGCCGGGCCACTCGAAGGTACGCGAGAAACCTGTGCCCAACAGCTCGCGGCGCAGCCGATCGATGAGCAGCTCTGAGACGAATCCGCCGCCGTTTCCACGCACATCGATGATCAAGCCTTCCTTGCGCACCTGGCTGTAGAACCACTTGATGAACTCGCGGATCCCGTTGGCGCTCATGTCGGGTACGTGCAGATAGCCAACGCGCCCGTCGGTAGCCTCTTCCACTTGTCGGCGTCGCGCCGCGACCCAGCTGTAGTATTTCAGTGAAAGCTCCGAGCTGACGGGTCTGACCGTGACCTCTCGCGCCCCGCTCATGCTCGGCCGACCGTTCACCGTCAGCCTCAACGGGACTCCGGCCTTGTGACGCAACACGCGATAGATGTTCTCCGGCGCTTGCAGCTCCTCGCCATCGATGGCCAGCACGTAGTCGCCTACTGATACATCGATTCCGATCTCGGTCAGCGGTGAACGATAGTTGTCCTCGTGGTTATCGCCTTCATAGATCTTGGCGATGCGGTAGCGCCCGGAACCACCGTCCAGCTCGAACTGTGCGCCGAGCAGCGCGAAGCGCGGCCGCTCCGGGATCTCGTAGTCGCCACCGGAGATGTAGGCGTGCGACACGTTCAGCTCCGCGATCATCTCGCCCATCACGTAGTTGAGATCGGAGCGGTGGGCCACATGAGTCAGCCAGGGCCGATACTGCTCGCGCAGCGCCTCCCAATCGTAGCCGTGCATGTTCTCCACGTAGAACCAGTCACGGAAACGCCGCCACACCTCGTCGAAGATCTGCGCCCACTCCTGCGCCGGAACCCGATCAACGCTAAGGCCGGCCGTGGAGACCGTCTTCTTCGTGCCCGTCGAAGGAAAGCGCATAGTTGCCGACGCCTTCCAGCAGCGTCTTCTGCTCCCGGTCCTCCAGCGAGAAGATCTTGATCGAAGGCTCCTGACCGCTCGAAGCACCAAAGACGGGCGGCGGCCCATCGATGTAGATCAGGTTGCCCTCGACCGCCGAGAGGCCCCCGTAGTTACCCTGGCCCACCGGCACGCGGGCAACCCGCTCGGCCAGGCCGTCGAAGTCGATCCTGATGGGCTCCTTCCCGTCGCCCTCTTCCTCCTCATCCTCCGCCTCGCCCTCGATCGTCACCTCGTCGCTCCGCGGCGGAAACGGGTGCGGCACGTCCCTGCGCAGCGCCAGAGCGTAGATGAAGCTCTCGCGGTCGACGACATAGTTGAACTCGAACGAGCCGAACTGCGGCGCGTAGTGGCGATCCGCGACGTAGAACAGGTAGTTCCCCTGCGGGTCCCAGGCTAGTGAGAACTCGTTAAACATCTCGTCGGTCACCCGGTGCAGCTCACCATCCTCCATGCTGTATATGTAGATGGAGCCGAACCCGCTGGGATTGTCGAGCGTGAACGCCAGATAACCGCCGTGCGGGGACCATGTGTAGCCGAACAGCTGACCCTGGCGCTCGTCGGCGATCTCTCTCTTACGTTTCGTGTTGACGTTGACGACGTATAGCTTGCCCTCTTTGTCGCTGTAAGCGATGTGCTCACTATCCGGCGACCAGGCCGGTGCGTAGAGCATCCCCACACTGCCACTGGTGAGCTGCTCCGCCACGCCTGAGCCGTCCTGGTCGATCAGATAGATCTCCTCCTCGCCGCTCATGTCGCTCACGAACGCGATCTTCGCTCCGTCCGGCGACCAGCGGGCATGCTTGTCGTGTGCGTTCGAGGAGTAGGTGAGGTTGCGGGTCGGCCCATGCTCGATCGGCGCAGTGAATACGTCACCGCGTGCCACGAACAGCGCACGCTCACCCTTGGGGCTCAGCTCGTAGTCCTCCACGTTACGAGCGGCGCTGACACGGGACGGCCGCATCGCGACACCGTCGTCGGGCACCGTGATCGAGATGGAGGTCGAGCGATCGGCACTCACATCGTAGATCACCAGCTCGCCGTTCAGCTCATAGACGATCCGCCCGTCTCCGTCGCAGCTCGGCCAACGCACATCCCAGGTCGTGCTCCGCGTCAGCTGCGCCGTCGCGTCGGTGGTAGGGTTGTACGAATAGAGATTGAGTGTCCCGTCACGGTCCGAGGTGAAGTAGATCAGCTCGCCGATCCACATGGGATCACGATCGGCCCGCGGATCGTCGGTGATCTGCTCGGCCTCGTTCGTCGCCAGATCGAAGATGTAGACGTTCTGGGCCCAGCCACCCTCGTGTCGCTTCCAGGCCCGAAAGTCCCGGAACGGGTACGAGTAGACCACCTTGTTGGCGTCCGGCGAGAAGTCCCCAGCGCCGGCAATCGGCATCGGCAGCGCCTCGGGGAAACCGCCCTCCGCCGGCACCGTGTACAGCCGGCTGTCGGTCAGGTCCCAGCCCTCACCGCGCAGCGAGCGGAACAGCACCCCCGAGCCGTCTCGCGTCCAGCCGTACACCTGGTTGTCGTAGCCCCAGCGCGGCGCCAGCGGCCCGCGCGCCGGATAGTAGGTCAGCTGCTTCGGTACGCCCCCGGTCGCCGGGATCACGTACACCTGCTCGTCTCCGTCGTACTGGCCCGTGAACGCGATCCACCCCCCATCCGGCGAGAACTTGGGGAAGAGCTCCAGGCCCGGGTGCGCCGTCAGCCGCGTGGCGGTCCCGCCGGTCGCCGGCGTCACCCAGAGGTCGCCGGCGTAGACGAAGACGACCTGGTCCCCGTGGATGTCGGGGAAGCGCAGGAGCTTGGTCTGGGCAAGCGCACGGCTCGGGATGAGCGCGAGCGCCAACACCAGCGGGATGCTCCAGCGCAGTAAGCGATGCGTCCTCATGTGCGCCTATCCTTGTTAAGGGTTCTGCTGCTATTGAGATGTTTCACCGCTGCTGCTCCGGTGCATAGAGCGCGGCCACGGCAGGTACGCAGGTTGACATCCTTGGATAACCGGCAATACGTGACGTCTCCGGCCGATGTTTCGAATGCTCATCGGGGGGGCTTTCGCTCCCCAATGAGCCTTTCAAGCACCGGAGGGTTCAGACCGCTATCTCGTCCTTACTGGTGGCGCCGGCCGCGGCGGGAACGCCCTCGGATCGGCCTCGATCATTCTCATGATCTCATCGATCCCGCGCTCCAGCTGCAGGTCACGCCCCGCGAGCACCGACTCGACCGTATTCTCGACCTCGATGTCCGGCTCCACGCCGTAGCCCTCGATGATCCAGGAGCCATCCAGGTCGTTCGTCCCGTACTGGGACACGCGCACATCGCCGCCGTCGATCAGCGGACCGTGCCCGGTGATCCCGATCACACCGCCCCAGGAACGCTTCCCGATCAGCGGGCCGAGACCCGCCTTCTTGAACATGGCGGGGAAGACGTCACCGTCCGAGGCAGACGTCTCGTTCAGCAGCGTCACCAGGTGACCGTGGAAGACAGAGTTCGGATACGTCAGCGGCCAATCGTAGGTGCGCACGAAGCGAATCCGCAGCAGCTGCCGGTCCAGCCGCTCGATCAGCATCTGCGAGGTGTTGCCGCCGCCGTTACCGCGGACGTCGATGATCAGACCCTCTTTGCGGATCTGGCCGTAGTACCACTTGATGAACTCGCGGATCCCGTCGGAGCTCATGTCGGGAACGTGCAGGTAGCCGACGCGCCCCCCCGTCGCCTCATCCACGTAACGACGGTTCCGCTCGACCCAGTTGAAATACCTGAGCGAGATCTCCGACGTGATCGGGTTTAGGGTCACCTCACGAGCACCACGGGCGCTCGGCCGCCTGTTCACCGTGAAGGTCACGGGTCGGTTCGCCTTGTGCAGGAGCAGGCGATACGGGTTGTCCGGCGGCACCAGCTCCTCACCGTCGATGGCCAGTACGTAGTCGCCCACCGAGACGTTCATGCCGATCTCCGTGAGCGGTGAGCGGTAGCGCTCCTCCTCGTTCTGGCCCTCGTAGATCTGTGCGATCCGGTAGCGGCCCGAGCCTTCGTCCAGCTCGAAGCGCGCGCCGGGCAGCGCCACCTCTGGACGGTCCGGTGTCTCGAAGTCGCCACCGGAGATGTAGGCGTGCGATACGTTGAGCTCGGCCACCATCTCACCCAGCACGTAGTTGAGATCCGAGCGATGCGCCACGTGAGCCAGCCAGGGCCGATACTGCTCGCGCAGCGCCTCCCAATCGTACCCGTGCATGTTCTCCACGTAGAACCAATCACGGAAGCGCCGCCACACCTCCTCGAAGATCTCCGCCCACTCCTCCGCCGGCACCCGGTCCACCGCCAGGCCCGACGTCGATACCGTCTTCCTCTCAGCGCCCTTCGGCTTCACGTCGTAGAGGTTGTAGTTGCGGCCTTGCCGCACTAGAACCTTCTTGCCGTCGGCGGACAGCGCGTAGCCCTCGATGTCCTCCGCCAGCGTCGACTCTTCGCGGTCCTCCAGCGAGAAGATCCTCAGCTCCGGCTCGACATCCGCTGAGCGGCCGTAGTAGAACGGCACGTCGCGGACGTAGAGCAGGTACCCCGCCACCGCGGTAAGTCCGTCGTAGTTGTCCGCATCCACCGGCACCCGCACCACTCGCCGGGCCAGCCCGTCGAAGTCGATCTGGATCGGGCCACCCTCCTCGCCCTGCTCCGCCTTCCCTTCGTCCTCCCCCGCCAGCTCGACTTCGTCGCTGCGCGGCGGAAACGGGTGGGGCACGTCCTTACGCAGCGCCAGCGCGTAGATCCCGGTCTCGCGGTCGACCACGTAGTTCCACTCGAACGACCCGACCTGCGGGGCAAACTCGCGATCGCTCAGGTAGAACAGGTACTTGCCGAGTTGAAGCCGTTACGGTCGCTGAGGCTGAAGGCGAGGTACCCGCCGTGGGGCGACCAGGTGTAGTCGAACACCTGTCCCTGTGACTCGTCGGCGACCTCTCGCTTCTGTTTCGTCCTCACGTTGACG
>JBDHKG010000067.1:0-16248 GCA_039586495.1 Gemmatimonadota bacterium
CTCGGGATTGGCCTCGGTATGCACGTACACCCCCAGCCGCGCCCGCTGGCCTGACCAGATGACCGTCGTCCAATCCTGCCCGCGTGGCCATACCATCACACGCCCCCAGGGGGATGGGCACACACACTCCTCCTGCTCCTCCTGGGCCCGGGCAGGCGGCACCACCACGCCAACCAGCAGTGCACCCGCCAGCACCAAGCTTGCCCACCTCATATCTCTCCTCCTGTCCGCTCTCGCTTCGATCGCAAAGTAGTCCCAGATGGCGCTGAGTCGATACGCTGCCCTAGCGCCAGACTCGTCCCTCTTGTACGACGCGTCCCTCGTATACCAGCTCTAGACCGACCAGTGTTTCCAAAGCCTCGACCCGTTCACCCCAGAGACCGCGCAACACCTGGCGGTCCGCACCGATGGCCCGGCCCTCCGCCAGCATGCGATCGAGCAGCACGATGCGATCCTCGAGGACCGACACGGCCAGCGCGGTCGGAGCATCGTAGACCTTGTACGTCGGCCTGTAGGCCTCAAGCAGCCACTCAAGCTGCCGTGAGCGGCTGATCACCGGACCCAGGTCCTGGCTTGCCGCCTCGGCGACCCACGCGTCATGGCTGCCCTGCGCAGTACCCGCGGCGGGACCACGCACCACCACGAGTCCCGCCAATACAGCCGCCACAGCGAGTCCGGACGCGCCGTAGACGATGCGTCTGCGCAGCCGCCGCTGCCTCACAGCCGCAGCGACCCGGGGCCACAGCTCCCGAGACGGGCTGAACGTGGGCAACGCTCGCAGCTCCGCGCGGACCCAGTGGAGCCGCTCGAGTTCGCCACGGCAAGAAGCGCATCTCTCCACGTGCGAGCGCGCGAATGCCGTTCCTTCGCCGTCACGGAGCGCCAGTAGCTCCGCCATCTCCAAGTGGCGCACCTTCCCCATCATCCCAGCCACTCCCGGAGACGCTGGTGCGCCCGCGCCAACCGCGATTTCGAGAAGCTGGCCGACTTACCCATCATCTCGCCGATCTCTTCGTGTGTGTAGCCCTCGACGTCATGCAGCCAGAGGACCGCCCGGCTCAGCGGCGACAAGCGGTTCAGCGCCGTCTCCAGATCGATCGGCGCCGACGGCTCCGGCGGCGCCGTGTGTGGGAGATCCGGAACAAAGCCGTCGCCATTGAACCTGCGCGCCCTCCGGCCCCGCTCCCGGCGCAGCAGCATCAGCGCCTTGCTCACCGCTACCTGGCGGACCCAACCCCAGAGCGACCCGTCCTCGCGGAACTTGGATATCGAGCAGCAAACCTCCAGAAACGTGTCCTGGAGCACGTCCTCGCCGTCCTCCTCGTTGCCGCAGATACGGCGCCCGAGATTGTAGACAGGCGTCGCGAAGGCGCGGTACACGCTCTCCAGCGCCTCCAGATCACCTGCCCGGGCACGGGCCACCTCCGCCTTCGCCTGAATCAGGGCCTCGCCATCCATTCCACCCTGTATAGATGCGCGAGGGGCTTGAAGCGTCGCCCGCTCGCCCCGCATTGCAGGCGCCGCCGAAAAAGGGAGCTCCCCGCCGCTCAGCGGCGGGGAGCCTATCTTGTCATTGAGTTCCGTGCGACTCGCGGCCCCAGCTACACGGCCACGTCAGAAGCCCGGCGTGAAGCCGAACTGCCAGTGCCAGCCCTTCTGCGGCCGGTCGTTCGGGTGCACGAAGTCGATCTCCATCAGCAGCACGCCGAAAACGTTGATTCGGGTGGCTATGCCGTAGCTGCTCACGGGGCGCCAGGGAGCCTTGTTGCCGCCAACGAGCAGCGCGGTATCCTCGCCCCACCAAGCGGCACCCACGTCATAGAAGAGCGCCAGCGTTATCGGTGGCAGGGCAGACGGCGCACCCAGGCCTAACCCCTGCGGGAACGGGATGCGCAACTCGAAGTTGCCGACGACAAAACGGCTGCCGAACAGCTGATCAAACACGGGGCAACTGCTCTCCTCCTGGCCCACGAAGTACTCACCGCCCACATCGTCACCGCACTCTTCCAGCTCGAAGGAACCCCAATCGTAGCCGCGGATGATCTGCTGGTAACCGAGGTACAGCGGCTGCAGCCGCCCATCCTCGCCGCCGCTGCCGTAGCGACCGAAGTGGAGGAGGCGCCCCGCCAGCGTATACGGCCTCAGCGGCATGATGTACCGGCGAAAGTCAGTGAGGACGCCCAAGTAGTTGATGGAACCGAAAAGCGGCGCGACCTCAAACCGGTAACGCTGGCCGACTACGGGCCCCGTCCAGCCGAAGAACGCATTGTCGTAGACTAGGGCCGCGGTCGCCGTACCGAGGTTGAGCGCTGTCGGTGTGCAGCCGCCGAACTGCCCCCAATACTGCGGGTCCTCGTCACAGGATGGAAGATCCTGCTCCCGCTCGCTGATCTGCGCCCAGGTCACAGGGTCGTACTCCCGCGTCTCCACCTCGTAGTCGAAGCTGATGTTCAGGTAGCTCCCGCCGAGCTCGACGCGCTGCACGCGGCTGATCGGGTAGGCGAGTACACCCGAAACCTCCCGGCTGGTCTGCCGCAGCCGGATCTCCTGCTCGACGATGGGGCACGTCGGGCACTCTTGGAACGGCAGGCTCAGCCCGCGCTGGAGAATAGGGATTTGGGACACGGCGGCGCCCCAGTTCCAGCGCGACCGCCGATTCTCATAGCCGACCAGCGCCGCGATGTCCTTGAAGCTGCCGTTGACCTGCAGCAACGTGGCAAGGGAGTGCTCGCCCAGTATGTCGCTCCAGAACAGCGCCGTGCCGCCGCCCACGTAGGTCCCGTAACGGTCGCTGCCGACGGCGACCTGCGGCGGGGCGACATAGTCGAGAGACAGGCCAGCACGATACCTCGTCGTCTCGAACTCGTCCGCGCTCTCTGGCAGACCCAGCTCCCAGTTCGTCACCAGCGCCATCACGTCACCGACTGGCCGGTCCGCCGGCGGTAGGACAGCCGGGCTCACATCGGCCAGCGGCGGCAGAACCGGCCCGTCAGCCAATAGCTTCTCAGCCTCGATGAGGTAAATCGTGTAACGGTCTCCCTCGTAGGCACTAAACACCAGCTTGTCGCCAGCCAGCGACATCGCTGGGCTGGCCTGGGTGATGCCACTGACGCCCACAGCCAGCTGGGTGATCTGGTAGAACTCACCGTCCGCCAGCACGACGCGATAGACATTCGTGATGCCGTTCTGGTCGGATAGGAAGTACAGGCTCGACCCATCCGCCGACCACTGCGGGTTGATGCTCTTGCCGTCCGCGAAGGTCACCACGTGCTCGATCGCGCCCGTCTCCACATCGAGCAACGCCAGCTCATAGTCGCCCCAGCGGAGAACCTCCAGGTCGGTCGAAAAGCGATCGGTAACGAACGCGATCCGGCGACCGTCCGGCGACCAGGTCGGCTGCAAGTCCGCGTACGCGTCGTTCGTGACCCGGCGGATCGCGCCCGACTCCACGTCCAGAATGAACAGATCCATCAGGCCGCCGACCGACGCCGAGAAGACGATCTGGCTACCGTCGTGAGACCAGGCCGGGTTGAAGACCTCACCCACCTCCGCGACCTTGAACTCGCGTACCGCCTTGCCACGCTCGGTGTCGATGATCGTCAAGATCGGCTTCCCCTTGCTGACCCCGGCGAACACGAAGTCCCGACCGTTGGGGTGCCAGTCACCTGCGGAGTTGATGAACTGCAGGCTCTCGAAGTGCGGATCGAGCGCGGTCTTGAGGATCTTGCGCCCGATCTCGCCGGTCTCAGCGTCTGCGAGGAACATCTCGATCGAGAAGCGATCCTTCTCCGAGAGAAAGACCATCTTCGTGCCATCCCGGCTCAGAGCCGGCGCGATGTTCAGCCTGCCAGCGCCACGGTCCGGCGTGATCAGGGCACGGCCGTAGTCCTCCGGCGCTGTGGTCTGCTCGAGCAGCGCCTGGTAAGCATCATTCGTCGATTGTTGCCAATCGGCGATAAGGTCGTTCGGCGAGATCTCGAGCACGGCAGCGATCGCTTGGCCGACGGTTCCGCTCATCGACGCTGCCTTCAGCAGTTCGCCCACAACCGGATCGCCCCAGCGCCCCGCGATGTACGCCCAGAAGGCATGGCCGTAGCGGTACGGATTGAAGAACGGGTTCGCGAGCTGGCTGAAGTTGGGCAGCTCTTCGCGACGCGCCGCATCATGCATCCACATGGCCGTGAGCGGATACACGGGACCCAGCGACAGGTACTCGGACATCCCTTCCACGAACCACAGCGGCATGCCCGAAGCCGCAGGCAGCCCTCCTCTCACCGACGGAGAGCGGGCTGTGATGTCGTACTGGAAAGCGTGCACCAGCTCGTGGCCCAGCACGTGGTCGGTCTCGGCGAGAGAACCCGCCATCGGCAGCACCACACGCCGCTTGAACGCCTCCGTCACACCTCCCGTACCCTCATCGATCGAGCCGCCGAGGACCGTCGTCTGTTCGAAATCAGGGTGATCGGCGTAGAGGATGATGATCTGTCGGCTGCTCAGCTCGTGGTTCAGAAGTCGAGACAGCCGGGCATACCACCGCTCGGCCATGCGTGCTGTCTGTTCAACGGCTTCGCGGGCCTCTGGGTAGTAGTGAATGTCAAAATGCTCGGTCTTCAGTACCTGAAAGTCGAATCTCTCGTATTGGACCTTGTTGCGCCCGAAGTACTGGGCCTCAGCCCGCCCTGCCCAGGGGCCGGACCCCATCAGAGCGGTGACGACCGCGACACCAGCATACAGGCGAGTACGAGCGAATCTCATCGGTGCCTCCCTAAAGCGCGGCAGCGCAGCGATCCACAGGCGAAATGTCAAAATACGTTGCCAGCCTCTTCGACGCGAGGATGACCCGTCTGCAGGGCTCTGACAGCCCACTATCAGATCGCCGCCGTGACCCTGGAGCTACAGTACTGTTATAGAACGCCACTGGGCCCCCGGTGTTCCGTCGGGGAAGCGATTGCCGTCCAGGGAGCGCGCTGCTAGAATGCGGTGTTCCCTTATCGTGGATCCTCTAACCGACAGAGGGAAGCCCATCTAGGGAGACGATCTCATGCGAGCTCTGAAGGGCCACCTGCTGCCCACAGAGGCCTACGACGGCCGCGAATCGCGGGACTCGCATAATTACTCACAAACCACTGTTCGCTTGCCGGTGTATCCGTCTCTTGTCGTAGATGACAGCTTGCCTGCCCTGAACGTTAGCGGGACACCCTGGCATCGAAAGCCTCGCCAAGCCAGGTTCGCTGCCGGTTCAGTCGGGGACGTCGGCGTATGACCCGACGTGGCGCGGTAATCAGCCGCGAGTCGCCGAGCGGAGCGATCATAGGCCAGCCGCCCATCACCCCGGGCGAGGCGCTGCGCGCATTCCGCGCGCGCTTTGCCTGGGCCGGGCTTTACTTCGTGGTCGTCTTCCTGATCGGCATGATCGGCTACATGCTCATCGAGGACTGGAGGTGGACGGACGCCCTCTACATGTCCGTGACCACGGTGTCGTCAGTGGGATTCATGGAGGTCCACCCTCTGTCGCCACCGGGACGCACATTCACCATCGCGTTGATTTTCCTCGGCGTGACCGGCCTGGGGATCTGGTGGGCACTCACGACCGCGCTGATCGTCGAACTCGACCTCGGGGGCGTACTGCGGAGGCGTAAGATCATGCGTAGCATCGAGCAACTGTCAGATCACTACATCATCTGTGGCATGGGCCGGATGGGCCGTATCGTGGTCGGCGAGATGATCCAGGCCCGGAGCCCATTCGTCGTCGTCGAGCATGACCCGGCCCGAATCGCTCTGGTGCGCGAAAGCTATCCCGACATCCTGGTGATCGAGGGAGACGCAACACAGGAGCACACGCTCGAGACCGCCCAGGTGGAGAAGGCCAACGGCCTCGCTACCTGTCTGGCAGAGGACGCCGACAACCTGCTGGTCTGCATGACGGCGCGTCACCTCAACCGCAGCCTCAACATAGTCACGCGCGCTTACAACGAGGAGTCGCTCCAGAAGCTGCAGCGCGCTGGTGCAGAGCATGTAGTCTCGCCTAACGTGACCGGCGGGATCCGTATGGTCTACTCACTGCTGCGCCCACACGTCGTGAGCTTCTTGGACTGTGTGATCGGCGAGGCCGGAATAGAGCTTCGGTTGGAGCAGGCATCTGTCCCGCCCGGCTCTCACCTGGTAGGCCAAACGCTCGCCGAGGCCAGAATACCTCAACGGACTGGGCTGATCGTCCTGGGCCTGCGCCGCGCGGGTCAGACAGGACCGCCCATCTACAATCCCGGTCCGGAGACCCGCCTCGAGGGCGGCGACGTGATGATCGTCCTCGGTCGTTCCGAGCAGGTGCAGCGTCTGCGCGAGTACGCGGGCGGGGAAGTCGAGCTCTAGTTGGTCGGGCTGCGCACGCAGTGACCCGAAACGCTGCGCCCGATCCGTCGTAAGCCCGGAGACTATACGTCCAGGTTCTTCACGTACTTTGCGTTTTGCTCGATGAAGGCGCGGCGCGGCTCGACCTCGTCGCCCATCAGCAAACTGAATAGACGGTCCGCCTCAACGGCGTCGTCCATGGTGACCCGGAGGATCGTCCGGCGTTCCGGGTCCATGGTCGTCTTCCAGAGCTGATCGGGGTTCATCTCGCCCAGACCTTTGTACCGCTGAACGTCCGGCTTACCCTTCCCGTCACCGTCGAAGCGCTTGAGTGTCTTGTCGCGCTCCTCGTCGCTGTAGGCGTAGTGCTCCTCCTTGCCACGGCGAACGCGATAGAGCGGAGGCTGGGCGATGTAGATGTAGCCGGCTTCAATGAGCTGTCGCATGTGGCGGAAGAAGAAAGTCAGCAGCAGCGTGCGAATATGGGCGCCGTCGACATCGGCGTCCGTCATGATGATGATGCGGTGGTACCTCGCGTTCTCCAGACTGAACTCATCCTCACCGATCCCGGTGCCCACCGCCGTGATGATCGTACGGATCTCCTCGTTCGAGAGCACTTTGTCGAGCCGTGACTTCTCGACGTTGAGGATCTTGCCCCGCAGCGGGAGGATGGCCTGGAAGTTACGGTCCCGGCCCTGCTTGGCGGAGCCGCCGGCCGAGTCGCCCTCAACCAGGTAGAGCTCGCTGATGCTGGGATCATCCAGCGAGCAATCGGCGAGCTTGCCGGGCAAGATCGAGCCTTCAAGGGCCGACTTGCGGCGCGTCAAGTCGCGCGCCTGGCGAGCCGCCTCCCGCGCCCGCGCCGCCTGCGTGACCTTCTCGATGATGCGCCGCGCGGCCGAGGGATTCTCGGCCAGGAAGTTAGAGAGCCCCTCGTTCACCACCGACTCGACCACGCCGCGCACCTCGCTGTTGCCCAGCTTGGTTTTCGTCTGGCCCTCAAACTGCGGGTCCATGACGCGTGCCGAGAGAATCGCGATCAGGCCCTCACGCACGTCCTCGCCGGTCAGACTGAAGCTCTCCTTCTTGAGCGTGCCGCCCCGCCGCGCGTAGTCGTTGAGCGTTCGTGTGAGCGCTGCCTTGAATCCGGTAAGGTGAGTGCCGCCCTCGTGGGTATTGATGTTGTTGACGAAGGTGAAGGTGTCCTCTTTGTACCCATCGTTGTACTGCAGGGCCAGCTCGATCTCGCACTCGGGACGCTTCGCCTCAACGTAGACGATCTCACCATGAAGCGCCTTTCGGTTACCCCTCAAGAACTTCACGAACTCCTTGATGCCGCCATCGTACTGGTACTTCTCCTTCCGCTCCTGCCCGGGCCGCTCATCTTTGAGGGTGATCTTGGCGCCGCGGTTCAGGAACGCCAGCTCACGCAGCCGGATGGCCAAGGTATCGAAATCGAACTCGAGCTCGGTGAAGACATCGGGGTCGGGCTTGAACGAGACCGCGGTCCCGGTTCTCTCGGTCTTGCCAACTGACTTGAGCTCGCTCTTCTTCTGGCCACGGCTGTACTTCTGATGCCAGGTCTGGCCATCGCGATCGATCCTCACCTCCAGCCATTCGGACAACGCGTTCACCACCGAGACCCCGACACCGTGCAGCCCGCCGGACACCTTGTAGGATTCCTTGTCGAACTTCCCCCCCGCATGCAGCGTGAGCATGGCCAGCTCGACACCGGGGACCTTCTCGGTGGGGTGCATGTCTACGGGGATGCCACGGCCGTTGTCCGTAACCAGTACCGAGTTGTCGGAGCGGATCACGACATCAATCTCATCGCAGTACCCCGACATCGCCTCGTCGATCGAGTTGTCCACCACCTCGTAGACCAGGTGGTGAAGGCCGCGAGACGAGGTCGAGCCGATGTACATACTCGGACGTCGACGCACACCTTCCAGGCCCTTCAGAACCTGAATCTTGCCGGCCGTGTAGCCGTCGCCCCCCGACGCCCGCGGCGACGTCTTGGACGCCTTCGCGCGTGGAGTCTTGGCCACTCGCGTGCGCGGCCGTGCCTTGGCCTGTCTGGTCCCCTTTGCAGTTGCTTTCTTCCCTTTGCCCGGTCGCTTGGCCATCACTCTGCCCTCTGATTCCTTGCCACCTATGCTGTTACTCCGTGGGCGCTCGCCGCTAGCCGCCCTCGGCCAGCCTGAACACTATCCTCTCGAATATCCCTCGCTCACGGCCCGAGTTGAGCCTGGCCAAGAGGCGACGCTCCATCATCTCCAGCTCCATGAGCCAGGCAGAGGAGTGTACCTCCACGAAGAGAGTTCCACGATCGAAGCCCACCGGAGTAGCAACACGAGCGATCTGTTGGCCCACCAGTTCCACCCACTCGGGTATCACCGACGCGCGTTCCACCTCCTCAGCGAGCCCGCGCGCCCGCAAGAGCCCGTCCACCAGCGGCCCGATGCGCTGCAACGACCCGCCACGCACCGCGCTCACAGGCGATTCACTCTCCCGCCGGCGATCCGATATTCCGCCAGGCTCTTGCCCATAAGGGCAAACTCGGTTGGCTTGGGTGAGGTCACGATAACCTGCCCCCATTTCTCCGCCGTCAACAGTCCCGCAACACGCTCCGCTCGCTGCGGATCGAGCTCGGCAAACACATCGTCGAGCATGAGGATCGGTCGTCGGCCCCGCGCAGCGCGCAAGGTCTCCGCCTCAGCCATCCGGAGCGCGATCGCCGCGGTCCGCTGCTGACCGGCGGAACCGAAGCTCCTGAGCTGCAGCCGCTCCGTGCTGCCCATCACCCAGAAGCTGACGTCGTCGCGGTGCGGCCCCACGAGGGTTAGGCCGCGGCGTCTCTCGTTTTCGGCCAGGCGCTGGATCTCGGAGTGAAACGACTCCGACCAGCCTTCCCGCGTCGGGGTTCCCTCCTCTGTGCCGCTGCCGGGAGGCGGCACGGACGGTACATAGTCCAGCCCCGCCTCCGGCTCCCCCGAGATGGCGCCGTAGTAGTGCGCAAAACTCGCTCGGCGCGCGGCGATCCAGCGCGCTCGCGCCTCCGTGATCCGGCTACCGGTGAAGACGAGCCCGGCGCTCCAGGCCGCCAACTCGGCCAAGCTCGCCCCATTGCGCAACAACTCATTGCGCTGGGACAGGATCTGCCGGTAGCGTTGCAGGGCCGACAGATAGCCCGGCTCGACCAGCGAGAGCAGAATGTCGAGGAAGCGTCGCCGGGCACCGGGCCCGCCCGCCACGATCTCCACGTCGCTGGCAGTGAAGATGATAGCGCCGACGTGCCCAATGGCCTCGCCCATCCGGCCCGGCTCCCGGCCATCAACCGTGACCTTCTTCCGGCAGCTCTCACGCGCGTAGGCCGCCGCCACCTCCACACCACCCTCACCGTCCGAGAGAAGCCCTTCGACCCGGAAGTGCCCGCACCCGAAGGTGATCAACTGCTCGTCCCGGGCGCCCCTGAACGAGCGGAAGATCTCGAGGTAATAGACGCCCTCCAGCAGATTCGTCTTGCCCTGACCGTTGTCCGCGATCAGGGCCGCCCCACGCTCCGGAAACTCTACGGCTTCCTCTTCAAAATTCCGGAAATTCCGGAGACCGAGACGCTGGAGAAACACCTAAGAAATCTAAGTAGTTGTGCGCCCTTTCTCAAGGTCGCCGGTCAAGAGAGAACTCGCCAATTTCGTGGATTTTGCCGCCCGGAAGGCGCCCCGCAACCCACCCGGAACCCGCCCCCCGCTACACCCAGGCTGCCCTGTAGAATGCCTTACAACTGAGAGCAGGCTATCGGGTACAGATCGCACTCGATCACCATCACGTAGACCGGCTCCGAGAGGGCACGCTCGCCAATCACGTTCTCCGCAACCGCACGGATCTCCAGCTGGGTACCCGTCCTGAACTCAGGAATTGTCACATCGAACACCACCTGCACGGAATCCTGCGGCTCCGTGAACTCCCGCCGATCCCACCCGACGGTGTCACGCACCGCAGACCGGACCAGATAGTACTCCACAGCCTGGAGAAAGCCCGTGGCGCCCACCACGACCCGCACAACCGAGTCGGAGGGGACGAGCTCCTGCGTCACGGGGCTCGCCACCGCCACGCTGGTCGCTGGCAGGTCTTCGCCCACCGCCGTGGGGCGCTCGCGTGACGTTTCGCACCCGCCGCTTAGGCCGATCACCGCCAGGGCGCAACCGAGAGGCGCCACCCGTCTTCCGCTCAGCAAACTCAACATCCTTCCCTTAAACGTGTTGCCGACGGTATCGCTCGCGCCACCTACAACTGATTCTAGCGCCCGAGCCCCGTCAAGCATATAAGGTGCCCGCGCCCAGGCGCTTGGCGAATCCCACTGTCCATCACCGGTGAGCCCAAAACGCCCACCTCCTGGATCAGTCCTACTGAACCTCCTCGAACGGCGTCGCCTGATGCGGCAGACTACTTCAGCAGATCACGCCACGTTGGTCTGGGCGGCTCCAGCGGCTCCTGGTGCTCGACACGGTCGAGTAGACCGTCGAGTAACAGCCGCATCTTCTCGACCGCGCGGCGATATCCGGTACGGGCTAGCAAGATGGTGATGGCTAGCACAGCAGGGCTGAGCAGCGCCAGGATGTTCGGGATACCGTAAACTTCGAGGATGACCGCCGCCGCCAGCCACGTCAGCGGAACTCCTACGGCTGCGCCCAACCCCCAGAACCAACCCGCGCGTTCGCTGCCGACATCGCACGTCAGCGAGACCTGGCTCGATTCTTCGCTCAGCGGCACGACGCGGAGTTCGACAGCGTGGCCCTTCTTCGCCAGCTGATAGCCCTTGCCAAACAGATCCAGGCCCCGCATGAGAGAGGCTACGACACCGGTTTCCGGCTCCCACAGCGAGGTGGCCTTGGTGCGCCTCACCAGCCGGAGACTTTCGTTAGCCTGAAAGTGGGACTCGATCTCCTGACGGACCTCCTCCGCCGGCCGCTCGATGTTCCGGGCGGCCGTCACGAGACGGGGGCCACAGAGGCGCAAGATCCAGCCGCGCTCCGCCAGCAGCTCGCCGCCTCTACTGACCGCCGCCCGATGCTCGGCCAGTGCACGGCGGATGCTGTCTTCCGACAGCCCGACCTCTTGAGCGATACGCACGACGTCGACCTCGCTCAGCTCGGGCGCCGCGCTGCCGACCTCGGCCTCGAGCTCAGCCGCGCGCCGGATGACGACCTCCAGATCCTGACGCGTCAGGTGGTGTGCTTGCGGGCCCTCGCTCATTCCGGCTGCCGAACTGACGTGTTCCTACCGTTCCCGCTTCCTTGCGCGAGCCGGCACCTCTGACCTGGCGAGATCAGGCACTGCCTCCGGCGGCGGAAGTTCCGGGATCGTCTCCTCGACACGTTCGAGCTCCTCCTCAGATTCCCTGGAGGCTCGAGTCGGTTTCAGGGACCGCATGAACGGCTCGAAGAGATCCATCGGAATGGGGAAGAGCGTCGTAGAGTTGTTCTCCGCAGCGATCTCCGACACCGTCTGCAAGAAGCGCAGCTGCACTGAGATAGGCTGCGCGCTCATGATGCGCGCCGCCTCCACGAGCTTGGTCGACGCCTGGAACTCACCGAGCGCGTTGACGACCTTGGCACGCCGCTCGCGCTCCGCCTCAGCCTGGCGCGCCATCGCCCGCTTCATCTCCTGAGGCAGATCGATGTCCTTCACCTCGACCGCCGTGACCTCGATCCCCCAGGGATCGGTCTCCGAGTCGATGATCTGGCGCAGCATGTTGTTGTACTTCTCGCGCTCGGCGAGCAGATCGTCCAGCTCCGCCTGCCCGATCACCGAGCGAAGGGTCGTCTGCGCCAGCTGAGATGTCGCGAACAGGAAGTCCTCCACCTCGACGATCGCCTTCACCGGATCGGCCACTTTGAAATAGAGGACGGCGTTCACCTTCACCGAGACGTTGTCACGCGTGATCACGTCCTGGGGCGGGATGTCCATGGCGACGATCCGCAGGCTCACCCGCTGCATGCGCTCGATGCCGAACGGCACCAGAAAGATGAGCCCGGGCCCGCGCGCCTTTCGCAGACGGCCCAGTCGAAATACGACCGCTCGCTCGTATTCCCACATGATCCGAAGACTGGTCGCCAGAGCGGTGGCCCCGGCCACGGCAAGAGCAGCGAGTAGTATCTCCAAACCGACCTCCTGGCCGATACGGCCTTGGCTAGCGGTTGAACCCTTGGAGCTCGCTCTGTGGGGCCTAAAGTTAGCCACCACATCAAGCTCGCGCGAGCGCGTCGGACGTCACCAAGCCTGTACCGCAAGATATTCCAGCTTCGAGGTCAGCGAAGGATGGCAGTGCTGCTCGTGCAACCGGTGAGTGGGAGATATAGGAACCCCCGGGGACCCTGGTCCACCTCGGGCGCCGCGTCTGCCCGCGATATCGACCGGGGGCGCCGGGGGCGGCCTGCTGGGGAGGCGTCACTCCGCCGTCACTGCCCCCTGCGGCTCAGGGTGTAAACGTAGGCAGCCACGGCCTTGACCTGGTCGTCCGTGATGCCGCTGCCGCCCTTCGGTGCCATCGCCGCTCCGCTGGTCGACGCACTGCCATCCACACCGTTCATCACCGTCTGGATGATGCCCTCGTACGAGCCGTCGCTGTGAATCCACTCGCTGTCCGTCAGGTTAGCCCCGAGGCCGGGCATGCCCTCACCCTCGGTACCGTGGCAGACGCGACAAATGCCAGCGCCGCCATAGATCTCGCGACCCTGGTTGACCATCTCCATCGTGACGCCCTCAGGCAGCTGCACCTCCTGCTGCTGAGTCGCCTCCTGACCTCCGCCCACCGCGGTGGCTTCAGCCGTCTCCTGCTGAGCACTCCCGCCGCCACCGCAGGCCAGCAGCGCCATCAGACCTATCGTGATTCCCAGCGCCATGAACCTGTCTACACGAAACATCTCACTCCTCCAGTACAATTAGGCGGCCCGCCGACAGCATCTCGCGCACGGAAGCGCGGGCGCGGTCCAAACACCGGACGCGGTAAGCGAGCCGCAACGGAACTGACAATGATGATGGTACGGGCACCGATAATACCGGCCGCTTTCTGCCACGTCAAGCTGAATCGGCCGAACGTCGGTCGCGCGGCGCCCCACAGTCCGCACAGAAGCGCCAGGCAGGCTCCATATCCGCTCCACAGTTTCGGCACCTGTCCGCGGACAGCCGAGACCCGCAATAGGGGCAAAAGGCAGCTCCTTCTGGAGGACTGACTCCGCAACGTGCGCAATCACCCAGCGCCGATTCGGGTCGCGCGCGGGATTCCGCGCCCGGAACGGCTCCCGTCGCGGGCTCGTCGACAGAAGCGACATCGGCCCCGCTCTGCGGCTCGCCAGGTTGATCCGGGCCGGCCGTCGCCTGGCTCAGCCAGTCAACCTGCTCGCGCAGCTCGGGAGGCGCGTAGCGAATATCGCCCGGCGGCGGGATCTCCTCCGGGTTCAGCCACACTCGAGCGTCCGGGAAAGCGCGATAGCGGCAAGTGTCCTGAACGACATCGTTGAGGCCCGCCTTCAGCTCCTCCTGTATGTCACGATCACTCAACACGTAGCCCCGTTCTCCAGAGAGCAGCCGCGTGAGAGCGGCCTCGTAGTCGTCGTTGGAGCGGAACCCGACTGGATTACGGACCCGGCGATAAGGAATCACCAGTTCGTGCAGCTCCGCCACCGTGAGCGGCTCGGTCAGCGCCGATGGTCTCTCGCGGCGTAGGGTTTCCACGAACTCGAAATAAAGACGGTCGAGATCGTCCATCTATAGCATCCCTCGCTGCGACCAACCTCCTAGCTGGCTCGCTCCAGAAGATAGGCGCTGTCCTCCAGGCGATTACCTCTGGAGTCATATATGGCATAGCGGCTTCCCGACCAGATCGCCGCCGCGCCGTACTCACCTCGCTTGTTCACAGCGTAGAAGTTCACGTTGAAGTTGGGGCGGCCGTCTTCATCGAGCAGCCGCTTCTCAACCGTGAACCTCACGATCCGACGCAACGCCTCGAGGCACGCGTCCACTGGAGCGAGACCGTGCCTCATATGCTCAACGATCAGCATAGAGCCGCAGGACTTGATCACCGCCTCGCCACGTCCGGTCGAACCCACCGCACCGACATCGCTGTCGACGTAGAGCCCGGCGCCGATGATCGGGCTGTCACCCACCCGGCCCGGGACCTTGAACGAGAGACCGGAGGTCGTTGTCACGCCCGATAGGTTGCCGGCCGCATCCACGGCACAGCAGTTGATCGTACCGTAGCGACGACGGCCTTCCCACGCATCGAGAAGCCCAAAACCGTTCACGCCTTCCTCTGACTGCTCCGGTGTCAGGTAGTCATCGTCCGGGCTCAGGCCCGCTCGCCAGTCGAGCCAGCGCCGCCGGGCACTGTCCGTCAAGATGTTCTCTTCTTTGAATCCCATCTCCAGCGCGAATCGCTTCGCGCCCTCGCCGACCAACAACACATGATCGGTATACTGCATCACCGCCATCGCCACACGCGAAGGATGCTTGAAACCCTCCAGAGCGGCCACCGCACCGGCGCCGCGGGTCGGCCCGTGCATCACCGACGCATCCAGTTGCACCACGCCCAACGCGTTCGGCAGACCACCGTAGCCGACGCCTCTGTCCTCGGGGTCACCCTCGACGATGTTCACGCCCGCCACCACCGCCTCCAGCGCATCGCCGCCAGCTTCCAGCAACTCCATAGCCCGTTCAGTGGCGCGCAACCCGTTACGGCTCGCGATCACCACTGGCGCTGCCAGCCCCGCACGCGCAGGCCTTGGGACCTCGCCGGCGAGCGTGGCGCGCGCCCCAACCAGGTCGCCTCCCAGCGCACCGAGCCCCGCCAGCGCCCCAGTCTTCAGAAACTCACGGCGGGTTGGCCGATCCATAGGTTTCCCTCCTCCGCTCTAGCGGCGAAACGTTCGAGACTTTCTCAGCGCCTGTCAGTCCTGCGGCTACACAGATCCCAGCGGCCTAGCTGCGCACGTGGGTCCAGCACGTTGCCTGCCCAACCCTAGCCTTTCTTGGCGAACGGATCCGGGATCTCGAGCTCAAGTCCCTCGGCGGGGAAGCCCTTCTCGTGGGCGGCCAGGAAGGCCCGTACCACTCTCCGCTCGAACCGGTTGCCAGCGGAGCGCTTGACTTCGTCCAGAGCGTGAGCCTCGCTGAGCGCCTTCCGGTACGGGCGCTCGCTCAGCATCGCAGCAAAGGCGTCGGCAACAGCGAGCACACAGCCCTCCAGTGAAATCTCATCCCCTTCAAGGCCTGCCGGATAGCCGGAACCGTCCCAGCGCTCGTGATGGTGAAGGATGCCGGGGTGGGCTGGCTCCAGACAGGGGACGCCCTGGACGATCCTACTCCCCATGAGCGGATGCTCACGCACGAGGCGCCGTTCCTCCGGAGTGAGCGGCCCGGGCTTGTTGATCACGGTCTCCGGTACGGCAACCATCCCCACATCGTGGAGCACAGCTCCTAGCCACAGGTTCCGCCGCTTCTCCGCAGCGAGTCCGAGTTCCGCGCCCATGGCCAGAGCGTAGTGGGCGACACGCTCTAGGTGCCCGGCTGTCTGCTGATCGCGTGACTCGATGGCGGCCGCCAGAACCGCTATGCCCTGCCTGTAGTGTCGCTCCACGGACAACAAACCCTCAGGGCTGACCTCACGTGTCGCTGCCTGGTACGCCCGGCTCTCGCACACCAGGCGGCGGTGCTCAAGAGCTCTTCCCACGCAGTGGCTGAGTTCAGTGAGGTTGAACGGCTTGAGAAGGTAGTCGTCCGCCTTGTAGCGCAACGCCTCGATCGCAAAATCGATGTCCGTGTAGGCGGTCATCATGATGACCTGAATATCGGCGTCGCGGCGCTTGATCTCCTTCAGGAGCTCGATACCGCTCATCCCGG